>JBJMMB010000462.1:0-2991 GCA_045805005.1 Chloroflexia bacterium | reverse complement strand
GACCACGGACGCGAACCCTATCAGGAGCGAGAGCCGAGAGGCGGCCTGGGGCGGCGGGGTGGAGATAAAGAGGATACCGGCGTCGCTTGATGGGGAGCATGTATTTCTGCTAAAGGGGGTGGCGGAGGATGGGCAGTTCGTGGTCGGGCTGCGGGTGAGCCGAGCCCAACCTGGCGAGGAAGCGCCCGAACTCGTGCTTATGGACGTGGATAGCAGAGTGATTACTGAGGTGGCCGAGCTTCCGGGTGACTACGGCAGCAATGCTTTCGGGCGGGGGTGGTTTGGGTTGGCGGTCGATGGGGATTGGGTGGTATGGCAGGAGGCGGGGGCTTTGAAGGCTTACAACGTGGTTACTCGCACCAGAACCGAGATCAATCGGGCAACAGATAGCCGCGGCGGCATACCGGACGCCTACCTGCCGCCATCGCAGGCTGTTTCGGCGGATCATGGTATCGTGGTGTGGGCGGAGGGGACGACGGAGAAGCCGGAGAAGGACAGGGCGGCGTCGGTGATAAAGAGCGCCGATCTTGCTACCGGGCAGGTGTCGGTTATAGGGAAGGGAGGGGTCAACCCGTCGATTTCGTGGCCCACGGTGGCGTGGATCGAAGCTGACCTCAGCACGCTAGTGGAAGGGCAGGCCCGTAACAGGCTGGTCACGCTCGACCTGCAAACAGGAGAGGTGCACCGCCGGGACGAGCTTCGCGATATGTCGGAGGTGGCTATATACAGCGATTCGATAGCCTTGATGAACTTCAGCATGATCTTTCTTGAGAACCTGGGGCCGACGCGCAGGCAGGTGATCTCACCCCAGCAGGACGGGGCGTTTCATTCCAAGCTGTCGCTGAACGACCGGCTGGTGGCCTGGGTCGCTGAGGGGCCTCCGCGGGTGTGGGACAGAGAACGCGAGAGCCTGGTGGAATTGGACGGCTACGCGGGCGGCGGAGAGGCGAGGGTCGTGAACGGGCACACGCTCGCCTGGGAGTCGGCCCCCAGCTTCAAGGATTGGATGGGGGCGCAGGGGAGCGGGGCGGTGCCGGACAACCTTACGATTTATGTGGTGGATACGTCGCGGTTACCTTAGAACGCCCGACAATATCACCAGCGCGAACCAAAGCGGGTAGTGGCTAACCTTGTGTTCGCCCTTTCAATATGGTGACTTGGACGGAGGGCGAACACAAGGTTAGCCACTACAATTTCGTACCTGAGCCGGTGACGACTTATCAGAACCTCAGCAGATCCTCCAACGAGGCTCGTATCTTTGCGGTGGTGGGCATGATGGCTTCGAAGAGGTTGGGGTGGCAGGGGGAGGGGACGTCTTCGCAGGCTACGCGGCGGACGGGGGCGTCGAGGTAGGTGAAGGCTTCGTCGGCTATCTGGGCTACGAGTTCGGCGCCCATGCCGGTGGTCATGGTGTCTTCGTGGACGACCAGGACGCGGCCTATCTCTTTGACCGACTCGAGGACGGCCTCTTTGTCCCAGGGGACGACGGTGCGGAGGTCGAGGATGCGGGTCTGGGAGCCGGTGGCTTCGGCGACGGCGTTGGCGGCTTCGAGGGAGCGGTAGACGGTGTCGCCCCAGGTGACGATGAGGGCGTCGGAGCCCTCCCGGACGCGGGCGGCTTTGCCGAAGGGGAGCATGTAGTCGGGGCCGGGATAGGGGCGATTGGCCTCGCGGTAGCGGTAGAGGAGGCGGTGCTCGAGGAAGAAGATGGGGTCGTCGCCGCGGAGGGCGGTACGGAGGAGGCCCACGGCGTCGGCGGCGTTGGAGGGGTAGGCGATCTTCCAGCCGGGGAGGTGGGCGAAGACCGCTTCGCCGCAGACCGCGTGCCAGGGGTCGCCGCCCATTAGCTGGTAGCCTACCGGGATGCGGAGGACGATGGGGCCGCCGAAGCGCCCGTGGGTGCGCCAGCGGACGCTGCCCGCGTCGGTGATCTGCTCGTGGGCCGGGTCGGCGTACTTGCGGAACTGGATCTCGGGCACGGGGCGCAGGCCGTTCATCGCCATCCCGAAGGAGCGGCCGATGATGCCCTCCTCGTTCAGGCTGGTATCGAAGCAGCGGGCCTCACCGAACCGGGCCTGCAAGCCGTCGGTTACACGGTGAACGCCGCCGAAGGCGCCCACGTCCTCGCCGAAGACGAGTATCGTGTCGTCGCGGGCCATTTCGTCTTCGAGGGTCTGCTTGAGGGCCTGCTGCATTGTGAGCCTGGGGCCCTCGGTGATGGGCGAGGTGTCGGGCAGCGGGCGTGGTGGGGCGAATAGGTGGGTGAGGGCGTCGGCGCTCGAGGGATCGCTGCCCTGGAGCCAGGCAGCCTCGGCCTGGATGCGGGCAAACTCGGTGGCCTGCTCCTGAAGGTCCTCGATACGCGCGGCAGGCACCTTGTGGGTCTGCTGGAGGTAGGCGATCAGGCGGGCCACGGGGTCGCGGCGGGCGTCTTCCTCGCGCTCTTCGGCGGACTTGTAAGCGGCGGGGTCCTGCCAGTTGTGGCCGGTGAGGCGGGGCACCTTGACGTGGACCAGTTGGGCCCCGTCGCCTTTGCGGGCCGCGCCGATAGCTTTGTCGAGGGCTTTGTAGAGAGCGGGGATGTCGCCGCCTTCAACGGATTGGATGGTAAGGTTCTGGAAGTTGCGCAGGTTCTCGACGATGGAGGGGGCGGCGGCCTGGTAGCGCCAGGGGACGGACAAGGCGTAGCGGTTGTCTTCGATGAGCATGATGAGGGGCAAGCGCCTGGGGGCGGCAATGTTGAGGGCGCTCCAGAAGCCGTTGGTGGAGGTGGAGCCGTCGCCCGCGTGGACCAGGGCCAGCGCACCGGCGTACTCGCTCTGGCCGAGGGTTTGGGCGCGGTACTGCACTGCCTGAGCCCAACCGGTGGCGGGGGTGAACTGGGCGCCCACATCGCCCGAAGCGGGAAGGACCGTGACGCCGCCGGGCTGTCGGTGGTTGAAGACGACGCCGATGTCGCGGCCACCTGACACCCCCTCCAGCTTGTGCATG
>JBJMMB010000461.1:0-3892 GCA_045805005.1 Chloroflexia bacterium | reverse complement strand
GGCACCGGGGGCCTGCCCCTACACCTATGAATACTTACGCGCGATAGCGCCACTACCACGCCGGGCAAAGGGCACCGAGGGACGGCAAGTGCGCGGGCCGGGCAGAGCGCGAGGGAGGAATAGGGTGCGCTCCGGCCAGGACACCGCGAAGTCTACCCGCCGTCCAGGTAATCTCTATTCTAGCAGGGGCGGGGGAGCGGTGTCAACGAATTTGCCTGGGCCGCTGCCCACGCGGCGGCAAGGAGTCAGGGGCAGGTGAGGGCAGCCCCTCCCTGCCCGAAATTGCCCTTCAGAAGCGTGAAGTCGGCGCTGCCTACTACGTCGTCTCGGTTGAAGTCGGCCCGGCCGTCGTAGCCTGGTTGCCCCAATGACTTGCCGAACGTCCCCTTCAGGGTCGCGAAATCGACGGCGCTGACGAGGTTGTCGTTGTTGCAATCTCCCGCCCTCAGTGTTCCCAGCTCCAGCTGAGTTGTTGTGTCCCCACCGAGTTGTGCTTGCGTGCCCGCGTTGGCGAGGCTCGTACTTCCCTTGACCGACCAATTGTAGGTGCCTACCGGTAGGCCGGTGGTCGCGGTGAAGAACCCGCTGGCGTCGGTGGATTGGCTGAAGGTTCGGGGAAGTCCGTTTACACAAAGCGTCAGGGTGAGTGCTATGCCGGCGTTGTGGCTGTTGGGCTGTGAGATGCCCTGCCATGTGACGTGGCCTACGACCACCCCAGCAGGCGTGGAGGTGGCCGTGGGTGTGGCGGTGGCGGTAGAGGTGGGTGACGGCGTGGCGGCCGAGGTTAGTACGCCCCGATCGGTGTATACCCGCTGGCCGGCGCGCATATCGGTCCAGAGTGGGAGCACGAGGGTGTTGTTCGAGTTCACAGCCAGGCCCGAGTAGTCACCTATGAAGCTGTTGGGCGTGCCCCCGGCGTCGGCCACCGCCTGATTGGCCGACCATGTGAGGCCCCCGTCGGTTGACTGGCTGTAATACTCCCGGTACTGGAAGCCTGTGGCCGAATCGCGCCGGTCCATCCACGAGGCGTGTATCGTGCCGTCCGAGCCGACCGTCATCCAGGGGAAGAACTGGTCCCTGCCGTTGCCCTCGGAATCGTCGTTGACGCGCATTGCCGGCGTCCAGGTGGCCCCAGCGTCGGTGCTACGACTGAAGGCAATGTCGGCGTGGCGGCCGGTGATGCCCTGGTAAACGAAGGAGGTGTCCCAGCGGCCGTCGGTCCAGAGGGCGTACACCTGGTTGGCATTGCTGGGGGAGACCCCGATGATCGCCTGGTCGTTGTGCCGAAAAGCAGTGACCGTGCTGGCGGCGTGGAGGAACTGGAAACCACCGCTGAAAGCGCCGGTGGGCGTGATCGGCTGGCCCGTGATGGTGATGCTCGGGCTGAAGCTTACTCCCCCGTTTGTCGACTTAGCGACCAGGTTGGCCATCGGTATGCTGCTCGTACAATCGAAGGTGCAGTTCTGGAACTGGTAGCCAACGTAGAGGGTGCCGTCCCGTGCCGCCACCGGGTTGGTGAACTGGTCCTGGTTATGCGAGGCATCGTTGATGTTAACAGGTGAGCTCCAGGTGGCCCCCTGGTTCGTAGAGAAGACCAACTGCACGCGATCGTCTATATACTGGTTCAGGTTGCAGCCGGCCCCAGTGTTGAAGTTGGTGGCCGTGTAATAGATCCGGCCAAGGAAGGGGCTGGTGGCGTTGTTATCTACTGTAACCCACTCCTTGTCAAAGAAGTGTACCAGGGGCTGCGGGTCGGTAATGGGTTGGACGGATCCCCCGAACGTCAGGCCGCCATCGGTCGATTTGTAGAGGAGAGGATTATCCGGGCAACTGGAGGTGTTGCCCAGCTCCGCGAAATAGGCCCGCCCGGCGCTATCGAAGGCTGCCGACGGGTCGCCCCCACCATCGAGGTTCCCCATGTCCCAGGTCAGGCCGCCATCTGTGGTGGCAAAGCTGGATATATTGTTGGCCCCGGCCAGGAAATTGAGCGGGTTAGCCGGGTTGGAGACGATGACCGTCTCGTTGCCCAGGCCGAGGAGGGTGTCAACCCCAAACAGAGGCAAGACCAATGAGATCAACGGCCTGAAGAGGTTGCGAAAATCCGCCGGCCCGCCGCTCTGCTGCCGGTCGCGCTGATCGTGCCGGTTGCCAGGCGGCTTGATAGCGGTTATCTTGCCGAAGTTGCCCTGCCGGACGGTCACACCGGCAGCCGCCCGCGCGGGAATGCCCCCCGATGGCGATTGCGCGACCACCACAACCGCCCCTGCCCCTGCCAGGGCGGCGAGTAAAGCAAGAACTGATACGAGTCGCTTCATGATTCGATTCATGATTCTATGCCCCTTCCCCGGTTATGAAGAAAATGGACAACCAGGTACCTTTCAGTCCCAGGCCAGACATATGGGTAATCATCAGGAATTGTCGAGCCACGCGGCTACCTCGCCTGGCAGATTGGCGCTGGGGCCCTGCTTGATGGTGCAAAGGGGTAGGGAGTTGAGGAAGGCCTGGCCGTAGCGCTTGGAGGAGAGGCGGCGGTCGAGCACGGCGACCACGCCACGGTCGCTCTGGCTGCGGATGAGGCGGCCGAAGCCCTGCTTGAATTTGAGGATGGCCTGGGGCACCGAGTACTGGTTGAAGGAGTCCTCGAAGCCTTCGGACCTGGCCGCAAAGACCGGGTCGGTGGGCACGGAGAAGGGGAGCTTGGTTATCACGAGCACGGAGAGGGCGTCGCCCACCACGTCGATGCCCTCCCAGAAGGAGGAGGTACCTAGGAGCACGGTGTTGGGATTGTTCTTGAAGCGCTCCAGCAACTGCCGGCGGGAGCCGTCGATGTTGTGACCGAGGACCATCACGCCCGCGTCTTCGAGGGGGCGCTGGATGGCTTTGTAGGTGGCCCGGAGGGCGCTGTGGGAGGTGAAGAGGACCAAGGCCCGGCCTTTAGAGGCGCGGCAAAGCTCGATCAGGGCCTGTTCGAGCTGCCGCTGGTAGCCCGGAGTGCCCGGCTCGGGCAGGTCGGTGGGCATGTATACGAGGGCCGACTTCTCGTAGTCGAACGGTGAGGAGAGTTGCAGATCCTCTCCTGAGTGGAGGCCGAGACGCTCGCAGATGTAGGAGAAGTCGTTCTCGGTGGAGAGGGTGGCCGAGGTGAGCACCACTGAGCGTTTGGTGGAGAAGAGGTAGCGGTCGAGCAGGGGGCCGACGTGCAGGGGGGCGCAGCGAACGGCCACGTCGCCTCCTTTGACGCGGGCTTCGAGCCAGTAGACCGAGCCCTCCTCCGGGTTGGTAACGGCGGCGTTGGTGTTGGTGCGTATCTTGTTGACACTCGTGTAGTGGTTGCGCAATTCGAGCAGGAGGTCGGCGTAGGAGGGGACCTCCCCGCTCTGGGGCTCGCGGGGCATGGTGTCCCAATCGAGGTCGCCCAGGGTGGTATTGATGCGGGAGAGGCCCTCCTCGATCTGGCGGAGGCGGCCCAGGAGGTTCTCCCAGATAAACTCGGCCTGCCCCCAGGTGGGGTGGCGGCGCACCTGCTCGGTGATGCGCTGGCGCAGGTCGTAGGCATTGTAGTCGTCGTTGTAGCTGTCGAGCACTGTGATGAAGGTGGCGAACAGGTCGGCGGTGTGCTCCCTAGCCCGCTCGATGTCGCCCCGCAGCTTGCCGATGACATCGTCGACCGCTACCAGAAGCTCGCGGGTGATGCCGGGCCGCGCCCTGGAGCCGGAGGTACCGCCCTTACCCCTCGACACCTCGGCGGCCAGGGCCGAGCGAAGCAGGCCCAGGAAATCGTCGGGCCGGCCCTTCGTGCTGGTGGCCCCAGGCGGCAGGCTCAGCTCGTCGAGGAGCTTCATCAGGATGAAGCGGTTGACGGTGAAGCCGAGGGCGTCGGTGGCCTCCTCCT
>JBJMMB010000460.1:0-26472 GCA_045805005.1 Chloroflexia bacterium | reverse complement strand
GTCTTTATTTCACCGTTGGGCTCCAATCCCCAGGCCCCGGCAGGGAAGGCGGCGCACCCCTTTGCGTAATTCCCGGTGACGACCTTATAATGGCTCTGTTATGAGCACGACGGCACCGACCGGCAACCGGCGGAGGCTTCTACCTGGCGGACGGCGGAGCCCCTCACCGAAGTATCCCGAACACATACGCGCGGATGGCAGCCGCGACGTGGAGCTGCCGCTCCGCGAGCATCTGCGCGAGCTGCGCGACCGGCTCATCAAGGCGGTGCTGGTGATTGTGGTTACCACCGCCCTCAGCTTCTTTTTCGTCAATCAAGAAGTGGCTATTCTCGTGCGCCTCGCGTACCCGCACAAGCTGATCGCGCTGTCTCCTACTGAGACCTTTGTCGCCTACTTGAAGGTGGCATTTATCACGGGGATCGCGATTTCGATGCCGCTGCTTGTGTACCAGTTGTTTCGCTTCCTGGCCCCGGGCCTGACCAGGAACGAGCGGCGCTGGATACTGCTCAGCCTGCCGGGGGTCACGCTGTTCTTCGTGATGGGGTTGGTTTTTTGCTACTTCCTGGTGTTGCCCAGCGCGTTGAACTTCTTGCTCAACTTCGGTCAGGGAGTCGAGGTGACGCCGACGATCACTGAGTTCCTCAACTTCGTCACGCGCTTCCTGCTGGCGGTGGGCCTGGCATTTGAGACACCCATCATTGTGTTCGTGCTGGCGCTCTTGGGAGTGGCTACCCCGAAGCGCCTCCGGAAGTTCCGCCGCTGGGCCTTCCTGCTGGCGTTCGTTATCGCTGCCGTGATTACGCCCACACCCGACCCCATAAATCAAACTATCGTGGCGATCCCGATTATTGTGCTGTACGAACTGGGCATTTTGTTTGCGCGGTTGGGTGTGAGGAGGAACCGGGAGGCGTGACGAGTACCGAGTACCGAGCGCGGAGAATCTCGGAGCGGGTAGATACAATTTACAGCAGTAGGGAGCGGTGATGGCGGGATGGGGAATTTCCCATTTTCACCATTTTGGGGGATGCAGCGTGCGTGGGGGAAGGGATTTGGGAAATTTGGCATTTGATACTGTTTGTAGCTAGGGTGTTTGTCCGGCAGATTGTCTGCAGTTGGCCTGCAGTTGACCCAGGGGTGCGCCCGGCAGATAAATCTGCGGGCTACATTTACGAAGCCCGCCTGCGCGGGCTGGCTGGGTGGGTGTGGGGCTTTCCCTTGAGAGTGTTCCTGGGAAGGAGCTGGCGTGGCTCGCGGGGGTAGTGTGGCTATTTGGTTGGTAAGGTGCTGCTAGGGCTGTGGGGCGTTGCGCAGGGAGCTGACCCGAGGTGGTGGCGGGCGGGCGGGATACACTCCCTCGTGGTATTGGTTGGCCTTGGTGTTGGTAGGGTTTGAGAGATTATAGCACGAATGTTCCAAAGGTACATATAGTACTTTGGTCCCGTTTCTTTCAGACAATTACACGATTGCGCGTATGGCTGGAGAGGAGCAAAGCAGCATACTCCGGCCCTAGTGGTGCGTTCAAAAGGGCGAACACAAGGTTCGCCCCTACATATTTTGGTTCGCACTACCATAGGCGCTCCAGGTAATCGGGGTGCCTGACCGGGTTAGTATGGTGGGTTGGTTTTCGGCCCGTTAGCCCGTTACTCGGTGTGGAACCAGGCCAGGGCGGTGGCTTCGGGTTCACTGGCGAAGTTGGGCTGAGCGGCTGCCTCACTGGCCTCTAGAGGTGCGAAGGTGCCTGGTACCTGCGCGCGAGCTTCTTCGTCGATTAGCTCTCGTTGTTCGGGGGTGGCGCGGAACTGGTCGAGCGCTTCGCGCGGGATGACGAAGTAGTCGTTGCGGTTCGTGGAGATTACCAGCGATCCCACTGGAATGTTAGGGTCGGCCATTCTGTGCCTCCTGTGTTCGGGTAATGCCTATTGTGTTCGGCTCAGTACGTCGGAGCCGGTTAGAGTCACCAAAGCATATTGGCAATTTGCGTACCGGAAGTTAAAGGGGTTCACGTTTCTACGTGCCCGCCGATTTTGCGTTCCGTGCCTTTGAGAAGCCGCTGTATGTTATCGTGGTGCCCGGCGACCACAAGCAGCCCGGTGGCAAGACCCAATGGGAGGAACCCGAGAGGTATTTGCTGAAGCAGGACAAACAACAGCAGCATCAGAATCCCGACGCTCACGCCGATGATGGAGCCAAGCGACACATAGCGTGAGACCGCTATAACCCCAATTCCCGCCACCAGCCCTAGAACGGCCGCCAGCGGATATACCATTAGCATGGCTCCAAATACCGTAGCCACACCTCGTCCGCCGCCCCACTTACCCGTGAAGAGCCGGATCCAAATTGACCAGATGTGACCGACGACTGCAGCTATCGCAGCGCAACCCATCGCCATGCCAACCCAGGCGTCGTTGGGCCAGGGAAGCGCCCGCGCTACGAGGACGGGTATGGCACCCTTCGCCAGGTCGAGGACGAAAACCGCGGCCGCGGCGCGCCGCCCTATAACCCGCAGGGTATTGGTGGCTCCCGTTTTGCCGCTACCATGTTCTCGCAGGTCTTGTCCCCGGCTCAGGCCGATAACCAGGCCGCTGGGTATCGAGCCCATGAGGTAAGATCCAATTATGAGTAGGATCAACTCCAGCCACTGCATTTCGTTCACCTCCGCCGCCATTGGCTCTGTTTGTGACCGGTTGGTCGAGGGTATTGGTGCTGCGGGAGTCGCACCGTTGTTTGGTTGCTCCTTCCAGCAGAAGGTATGCCATGAGATGGGGTCTTTCCCCTCTCCCACAAGGGGAGAGGGGGAGAATAATATCTACTTGGGGGACACCCCCAAGCCCCAGGCAGGGAGAGCCTTGCACCCGTTGGGAGGCTCTCGAGCCCCGGTAGGGAGGGCTGCGCACGCCGGTTTTCGGAAGTGCGTAGCGAAGAATCTCGTCCAGGGCACAGCGCCCAATGACGAGATTCTTCGCGTCGATTGGCGGGTTGGCTAACCCTCTGCTTGCACGACCTTGACGCAGTCGTGCAATTATTATACTACTATCCTTCGGGCTCCTCCCACTTGAGGGCGCGTTCGACTGCCTTCTTCCAGCCCTGGTAGAGTTTCGAGCGGGCGGCCTCGTCCATGTTTGGCGTGAACTTGCGGTCTAGCGCCCAGTTCTGAGTAACCTCGCCGGTGTCTTTCCAGTAGCCGACGGCCAGCCCGGCCAGGTAGGCGGCGCCTAGAGCCGTAGTCTCGGCCACGACGGGACGCTCGACGGGCACGTTGAGAATGTCTGCCTGGAACTGCATTAAGAAGTTATTGGCGACCATACCGCCGTCTACGCGCAGCTCCTTCAGGTTTACTCCGCTATCGGCAACCATGGCCTCGAGGAGCTCGCGGCTCTGGTATGCGACCGATTCGAGTGTGGCGCGGACGATTTCAGCCCTGCCGCTGCCGCGAGTAAGGCCAAGGACAGCCCCCCTGGCATACTGGTCCCAGTAGGGCGCGCCCAGACCGACGAAAGCCGGCACCACATACACCCCGCCCGAGCTTTGGACGGACGTGGCAAGAGCCTCGGATTCGGCGGCGTTGGTTATGATGCGCAGGCTATCGCGCAGCCACTGCACCGCAGCGCCACCGATGAAGACGGCGCCCTCCAGGCAGTAGGTGACTTTGCCCCCAAGGCCCCAGCCTATCGTGGTCAACAGGTTGTTTTTGCTCGGCACAGGGGTTTCGCCCGTGTTCATGAGCATGAAGCAGCCGGTGCCGTAGGTGTTCTTGGCGAGGCCGGGCTCGAAGCATGCCTGGCCGAAAGTAGCCGCCTGCTGATCGCCCGCATCGCCTGCTATGGGGATCTCCCCGCCCAGTATGGAAGCCGAAGCGTTCCCGTAGACCTGACTGCTGGGCATGGGCTTGGGGAGCATGGACATTGGGATGTTGAACTCCCTCAGCACCTCCTCGTCCCAGGTGAGATCGTGGATGTTGAAGAGCATCGTGCGGCTGGCGTTTGAGTAGTCGGTGACGTGCACCTTGCCTTCGGTTAGCCGCCAGATCAAGAAGGTGTCGATGTTGCCGAAAAGCAACTCGCCCCGCGCGGCTTTGTCGCGAGCCCCATCGACGTTGTCCAGCAGCCATTTTACTTTGGTGCCGCTGAAGTAGGCGTCTATCACGAGGCCCGACTTGCTGCGTATCTTGTCGGTCCAACCTTTGGCCTTCAGCTCGTCGCAGTAGCCCGCCGTGCGGCGGTCCTGCCAGACAATGGCGTTGTGGATGGGCTTGCCGGTGTTACGGTCCCATACAACTGTGGTCTCGCGCTGATTGGTGATGCCTATGGCGGCGAAGCTCGCAGCCTGCATGTTCGACTCCTGCATCACCTTCTTGGCGACGTTCAACTGGGTGTTCCAGATGTCTTCCGGGTTATGTTCTACCCAGCCAGGCCGTGGATATATCTGCTCGAACTCCTGGCTGCTTTGGCCCACGATCTTGCCGCTGTGGTCAAAGATGATGGCCCGCGAGCTGGTGGTACCCTGGTCCAGGGCCAGGATGTACTTGTTGTCTGCCATTGCGGTGGCTCCTTTTCAAAATTCAAAATTGCGAAGCGCGAGGCTGGGCCGGCGTTAGCTCACTTGATTGCAAGTAGTACCAGCCCGGCAATCGCGCCGCCCACGAGTGGGCCCACGACGGGAATCCAGGAATAGCTCCAATCCGAATCGCGCTTACCAGGGATGGGAAGCACAAAGTGGGCGATGCGCGGCCCGAGGTCGCGGGCGGGATTGATCGCATAGCCGGTGGGACCGCCGAGTGAGAGGCCGATGCCCCAGACCAAACAGGCCACCAGATAGGGGCCGAAGCCGGTAGAGACCGCCGTCACGTTCGCGTTGTTCGCGGCGCCGAGTTGGGTGCTGGCGAATATGCAGCCGACTATGAACACCAGGACGAAGGTGCCGATGATCTCTGTGATTACGTTGGCTACATTGTTGCGAATGGCCGGGCCGGTGGAGAAGACGGCGAGCTTGAGATCGGCGTTATCCGTCTCGGCCCAATGGACCAGGTAGGCGATGTAGACGAACACTGCACCGAGGAACGCGCCGATCATCTGGGCGGGGATATACTCGATGAGGTGGTCGTAGTTACCGCTCTGGACGGCAAAGCCTAGAGTGACCGCTGGGTTCAGATGGGCATCCGGGCTGCCGAAGGCCTTAGCCGCGAAGACGCCGCACAGCACCGCAAACGCCCAGCCCGCAGTAATCACGATCCAGCCGGCGTTTTGGGCCTTTGACTTGTTGAGCAAGACTGCCGCGACTACGCCATCGCCCAACAAAATGAGGATGAACGTGCCCACCAATTCTCCCAGGAAACGGGAAGTCATATGCTTGGACTCCTTTCGGTGTAGATTAAGTTACCGGTGGAACCGGTAGAATCCGTAGTGGTGGATGGGCAGGCAGCTTGAGAGAGACAAAGCGCCGAAGCTATCGCAACCGCCCAGGGCCGGTATGGGGCCAGGTGAGTGGACCTTTCCATCAGGGGTGGTCCGGCATCATATGAGCATCACCTCCTTCGGTTATGCGTGAGGTAAAGCCTCATGCTCAGCGTTTTTCGGGTGGGCACCTGTATCACCGTCGTTGCCAGATCGTTCCGGCTCGTCCTGCTGGACGATCTGCTTGTAGCGGGCGACCTGAGCAGACTCCTCGGCAGGGGTCCACCCCAGTTCCCCTGCCATGACCGCTGCCACGTCCGGCGCGACGCCGAGTCCGTGGTCCCAGTCCTCGAACCTGATGTGCAAGCGGCGCTCGAGCACGTCATCGAGTTGGATAGCCATCTCGTACCTGCACGCGAAAACCACTTCCGCCATGACATAAGGAAGATCGGCCACCACCAGGTGCGCCAGGGCCGGGTCTTCTTCAGCCAATTGTAGTATGGTGAGGGCACTGGAGCCGTAGGTGCCGAGGCGGCGCACCGTACCGGCCTGCCAGCCGTATGCAGGCGCGGCGGCCTGGACCTGCTTTGCCGCCTGCTCCCAAGCCTCCGACCCCACCAGGGGCAGGCGCTCGGTGAGGTGCGAGACTCGCTTGCCGAGGCGGTTGGCCAGGTGATCGATGGCGTCTTGCCCCATGCGGCGGTACGTGGTCAGTTTGCCACCCACCACGGTTACCATGCCTCCAGGGCCGTCGAGCACGACGTGACTTCGCGACAATTTGGAGGACGAGACACCAGGTTTCCGGGAGCTAACGAGGGGGCGGTAGCCCGCCCATGTGCTGATTATGTCGGCCCTGGTGAGCCGGCAGCTCATGTAACGATTCACGTGGCGCAGAAGGTAGTCGACATCCTCGTCACCGGCGACCGGATGATCGATGTCGCCGCCCGGCGTGTCGGTCGTGCCGATTGTCACGCGGGGGCCCCAGGGCACGATGAAGAGGATTCGCCCGTCGTCGGTCTCGGGGAGCACCACCGCGTCTTTGCCGATCTTGAGCACGCTCCTGGGCACCGTCAGGTGGATACCTTTCGCGGGCTCGATTTTCACCTGCGAGTCGTTGCCACCCATGGACTCGACCCGGCCCGCGAACACCCCGGCGGCGTTCACTACCGCGCCCGCGTTTATGGTTAGTGTCTCCCCGCTCAACACGTCGCGAACGTGGGCACCTACGATCCGGCTGCCCGCCTGCACGAAGCCTGTGACCTCCGCGTAATTCGCTAGCAGCGCGCCTTTCGAGGCCGCGGTACGGACGACGGTTGAGGTAAGCCGGGTGTCGTCGGTCTGGGCATCGTAGTAGATAAAGGCGTCCGCGAGGCCCTCTTGCTTGAGGCAGGGCACCATTCGCAAGGCACGTTGCGGCCCCAGACGCCGGTGCCGCCCGACGCCCAACCTCCCGGCCAGCATGTCGTACATCATCAATCCGGAGAGGAGGACGTAGCTCATGCCTATGCCGCCAGGGGGCGATATAGGGGTTCCAAGCGGCCGTTTGGCGCCTTTGTAAAGGGGGAGCACGAAGCCGATTGGCTGCACAAGGAACGGCGCGTTGCGTGTCAAGAGGCCGCGCTCGACCAGCGCCTCACGCACAAGGGCGAAGTCAAACTGGGGGAGGTAGCGGATGCCGCCGTGCACGAGCTTGGTTGACTTACTGCTGGTGCCGCTGGCGAAGTCGGCTTTCTCGACCAGGCCCGTCTTGAAGCCGTGGGCGGCGCCTTCAAGCGCTATGCCCGCGCCGGTGATGCCACCACCTATGACGAGGATGTCGACTCCTGAGCTTGCCATCTCTTGCAGCGCCGTCGTGCGCTCGCGATACGACAGTTCTTCCATTGTCTGGTTCTCACTAGCTAGCCGGTGCTGACCGGTAACCTGCTCGCACCCCACAGCGCCTCGGTGGATGTCGAGATCGCGGTAGCGCCGGCAGCAATGGCGGCGTCAACGTCTGCCTTAGTGCGCACCAGCCCGCCGGCCAGGATGGGCACACCGAGGTCATCTATGTAGTGCGACGGCAGGTGGGAAAGGACGGGCGCGGGCAGAGCCTCTACGACGTCAGGGTGGTTGCGCTCCACGATCCTGGCAACGGTCTCAAGGGCTGCGGAGTCGATGAGAAAGGCACGGAACGTGACCACGAGACCTGCCTGGTGGGCCATTGTCATGGTCTGCGCGCGGGTTGTAGCCACGCCGCCGACGCCGCTCCGGGCGAGGAAGCGCAGCCCCGCGGCATCGCTGGCAATGCCTTCCATCATGTCGGCGTGGACGAGCAAGAGAACTCCCGCCTGCTGGGCCTGCCCAGCCATCTCGACGACCATATCGATGGAAGGGGAGAAGACGATTACGACAGATGGACCGGCGGATAGAGCTCGTCGCAGGCGCGTCAGATCGCGTACCGCGGGCACGATGCGATTTCTGCTGAGACGGCTTTGGATGTGGGCTCGCTCGGTCATCGATCTAATGCGTAATGCGCGATGCGTATGGAAGGAATGAAAAAAGCTCCTGGCAGGCACCCTGAAGCACATGCCACGAGCTCTCCAAATCTCCGCTCTGTGTCCGGCGATTATACATGGTTAGCTCGTGCCTGTCAAGCGGTGCCGTTTGCGCTCATTTCTGGGGCGTCGTTTGAGTCTCAGCGACTCGGAAGTCTACCATGACTACGGCCTCACTGCCCAGAACCCAGGCGTCATGACCAGGAGGGATGTCGTAAACATCCCCAGGTCCGTATTCGATCTCTGACCTGTCGTTCAGTATGACGTGGAGCCGGCCGGCAACCTGATAGCCAATATGGTGTATCTGGCAGCTATCGGTGTGCGCTGAAGGCTTTACGCTTTCCGACCATTTCCACCCCGGGTTGAAGGTCGATCTCACAGCTGTCAGCTCGCCCAGCTTCACGATATCGACATTGCCATTGGGTATTGTGAGTACGTTCTCGGGGGAATCGAAGTTCTTCTTTATTGCGGTTGCCATATTCCTCACCTTTGTTGTAAATAGCTCCTGGTGTCAATCACGCCCCGTTTGCCAGAAGGGCCTCCACGTCTTGCAGAGTGCTCTGTCGTAGGGCTTCCACTGCCAGCGCTCGGGCGGCGGCGTAAGTCGCGGCACGGACCGCTTCCTTGACGGCCGGGATGGCAGACGGGGCCATGCTCAACTCGTCAAGTCCCAGGCCCAACCAGAGAGGAGCCCAGGCCGGGTTCCCGCCCGCTTCGCCGCATATACCCACCCATCGTCCCGCGGCGTGGGCGGCTTGCACGGTGCGGGCAATGAGGCGCAGCACGGCAGGCTGTATGGGGCTATACAGGTGGGCCACCCGTGCCGCCCCACGGTCGGCGGCCATCGTGTACTGGGTGAGGTCGTTGGTGCCTATGCTGAAGAAGTCGACCTCTGTGGCGAAGGCATCCGCCATGAGGGCAGACGAAGGGACTTCTACCATGATGCCCAGCATGATTTGGGCGGCAGCGGGGATGCTCTGGGCGGCAAGCTCTTGACTGACGTTGCTCACTTCGGCGCGCGCCCGCCGGAACTCATCGAGGGTTGATACCATGGGGAACATGAGATGGACCGTTCTGCCCGCGCCCGCCCGGAGGAGCGCCCTCACCTGGCCGCGCAGCATATCGGGCCTATCCAGGGCGACCCTCAAGCCCCGCCAGCCCAGGAAAGGGTTGGCCTCTGAGCCAAAGTCAAGGTAAGGAGGAGGCTTGTCGCCGCCCAGGTCCATGGTGCGCACCACGACTTCGCGACCGGGCATACTTTCGAATATGCGGTTGTAGGCATCGAACTGTTCGTTCTCGCCGGGGTCGTGATCGAGGAAGAGGAACTCGGTGCGCAGCAGCCCTATCCCCTCGGCGCCGTATTGTACGGCTTCAACCGCGTCGGCCACCGAGCCCGCGTTAGCCGCTAACCTTATCCCCTTGCCGTCGGTGGTTACCGCCGGCAAGTCGCGGAGGGCGCTCTGCCTGGCAATGGACTGCTGCCGGGCAACCTTCCAGGTTTCATACTCGGAAAGGCGCTCCGCGCTCGGATTGAGGACCAGTTGCCCGTGGTCGCCGTCGAGCAAAGCAGTGGCGCCTTCAACATTTGGAAGGGTACCGAGCCCACACACCAATGGCACTCCGAGGGCCCTCGCAAGTATCGCCACGTGAGAGGTGGGGCCTCCATGCGACAAAGCCAGCCCGAGCACATGTTGCCTATCGAGCCGGGCAGTCTCGGTGGGGGCCAGGTCTTCGGCGAGTACGATGGCGCTTTCCGCGAGCCGGCTGAGGTCGAACTGAGTAGATTCGCCCCTCGCGAGTAGAGCTGCACGCGCGCCAACGTCGCGCAGGTCGGCGGCACGCTCGCGCAGATAGGGGTCGTCAAGGGCGGCCAGGATGGCTGCTTGCTCCTCGGCAGAGGCGACAATGGCAGAGTCCGCGCTCATTAGCTCGGTCGCGACCAGCTCTGCCGCACGCTCGCTCACGGTCGGGTCGGCGGCCATCGCGGCCTGGGCATCGAAAATGGCTGCCTCCTCAGGTCCAATGCTGGAGCGCACTTCCTCGGCAAGCGCCAGGATGTCGCCTTGAGCAGCTTCCAGGGAAGCGCGCACGCGCGCCTGCTCCGTGGCTATCGCGGCGTGATCGTCGTTGATTCGTTCGCCCGAGACCGTGGCCGGGCGCATCTCGTATCTCAAGGCGGGCCCCAGCGCCCGGCCAGGGGCGGCAGGCACACCTTGCAAGACGAGGCCTTCGGTAGACGATGGACCATGGACGATGGACGATGAAGGTGGCGAACCGCCATCCTCACCCTCATCGTCCATCGTCTGTCGTCTATCGTCCATCGTCTGCCGCGAGGGTATCGGCCACTGCTCGCAGCATCAGGGCGGACGAGGTTGCTCCGGGGTCCTGGTGGCCGATGCTGCGGTCACCTAGGTAGCTTGCCCGGCCTTTGGTGGCGAGCATTGGAATGGTAGCTTCGGCCCCTGCTTCGGCTGCCGAAGCGGCCCGCGCGAAAGCCTCGGGCATACCAATGCCCTCTTGCACGGCAGCCGCCAACTCTTCCTGCGCCGGGACCAGGGCGTCCAGCATCGTCTTCTCACCCGTGGTGGCTTTGCCGCGGTCCCGAATACCCTGCACTGCCGCGTTGAACCCGGCGAGGCAGTCGTCAAGGGTCAGCGCAGACTTGCCCGCCAATGCGGTGCCCGCCCTCAGGAACGCTGTGCCGTACAACGGTCCGGCTGCGCCGCCCACTGTGGATATCAACGTGCTGGCAACCAGCTTGAGCAGGGCATCGGGACTCTGCCCGGCGGCAGTGTCCAACTTAGCTGCTACCGCCATGAGCCCGCGGTCCATGTTGGTGCCGTGGTCGGCGTCGCCTATGGGCGAATCGAGATCTGTGAGGTATTGGCGCTTTTCGTGCAATACGGCAGCTACGTTCCGCAAGCAGACCACCAGCAGGTCGGAGGTTAATTCCATCAGACGCCCCATCGCAGCGCGGGCGTCTGCACGGGTGCGTCCCACAGGCGCAAGAACTCGTCGTTGGCGCGCACAAGGGTAATCGAGCAGCCGGCCATTTCGAGGGAGGTGATGTAATTGCCGATCAGATTGCGTGCGATTTTGACTCCCGCGCCCTGGAGGATCTTGGCGAGGTCGTTGAAAACGACGTAGAGCTCTATGAGGGGGGTGCCGCCCATACCGTTGACCATGGCGATCACGCTGTCACCTTGCTTGAGGCCGAGGTCGCTGATGATGGGAGTGGTCAGCATCTCGGTGATATCCGCGGAGGGTGCGAGCTTGGCCCGCCGGCGGCCGGGCTCGCCGTGTATGCCGATGCCGATTTCCATCTCATCGTCTGCGAGGTCAAAGGTGGGCTTGCCCGCCGCGGGCACAGTGGCCGAGGTGAGGGCCATGCCCATGCTGCGTCCCTGTTCGTTCACCTGGCGGCAAATATCGGCTACCTGTTTGAGGGAGGCGCCCTCTTCGGCCCGAGCACCGGTGATCTTTTCGGCCAGGACGGTGGTGCCCACCCCGCGGCGGCCCGTTGTGTAGAGGCTGTCCTGCACGGCTACGTCGTCGTTGATCACTACGCTTTCAACTTCGATGCTCTCTGCCTGGGCCAGCTCTGCCGCCATCTCGAAGTTCAGCACGTCGCCGGTGTAGTTCTTCACCATATGCAGCACGCCGGCGCCGCCGCTGACAGCTTTGGTGGCTGCCAGCATCTGGTCGGGAACGGGCGAGGTGAACACGGCTCCGGGGCAGGCAGCATCCAACATGCCGCGTCCCACGTAGCCGCCATGCATGGGCTCGTGGCCGCTGCCACCGCCGCTTATGACCCCCACTTTACCCTGGCGCGGAGCGTCCTTGCGTATGACGATGCTGTAATCATAATCGACGCGTATGAGGTCTCCATGGGCTATTTCCATACCCTGGAGCGACTCTTTGACTATGTCGTCTACATTGTTGATGAGCTTTTTCACCTGAGCTACCTCCTATGGGAATTTTGAATCTTGAGTTTTGAATTTTGAATTAGATTCGCGGCAATTCAAAATCCAAAATTTAGAATTCAAAATTGAGACTTCTCGCCCGCGAGCACCGAAAGCACAGCAGCCAGCGCTTCCTCAGAATCGGTGCCTTCCGCGACAACAGTTACGGAGCTGCCTTGCCGTACCCCCAGACCCAGGAGTTGGACGATACTACGCGCATCGGCTTGCTTATTCCCGAACTCGAGCCGTACCTTTGATTTGTACCGGCCCGCTGCCTGCACAAGCACCGCAGCGGGGCGCGCGTGTAGACCAACAGGATCTGTGATGGTTATGACAGCTTGACTCACCACAACGGGGTTCTCCAATTTTGGATTTTGGATTTGCTTCTATCCCAAAATCTGAAAACCAAAATTCACACGTTCTTGGGCATGTGGCGGGCCCCCTCGGCTGCTTCCAAGATGGCAGCCAACCCATCGCCTAAACTTGACTGAATAACACTTACAATCGCGCCCTCGACAAGGGGCGCATCGCTGATCCGCACCTCGCATGGCGCCGGGTCGAGCATCTCGATAGCCGTTTCAGTGCTCAAGACCGCACTGCCCAGGTCGACCAGGACGAGCACCCCATCCGGTCCGGCAACCGAGAGAATAGCGTCCCTGATCAGCTCGGCGGAGGTGCCGAGCCCACCCTGGGGGCCGCCGCCCGCGGCAGCGACAGGCACAGCGCCGCCGGATAGTTGCGCGACCAGATCCTTCAGGCCTTCGGCTAGCTTTTGGCTGTGCGAGACGAGAACAATTCCTACCATCGTGGGTCCGCTCCAATTATGAAAGAGGAGTACCGTATGCCTCCAGGCAGCGATACCCATGCTTCGACAACACCATACCGGCTGTACCCGCCCATAGCAACCCGATTATACTCCTACAGGGTATTACCGACAACCTGATGGGGAAGGGTCAAGAGGGCTGTCGCAAAGCCGCAAGCTGTAGGAGCGGGGGCCTGACCCAGAGGGGAGCCCGTGCTGCGTGACCGGTTTCCCGACCCCGGCATTGGTAGTGCACGCACAGGGCAGGCAACGGGGGCCTGCCCCTACGGGCGTCATTGGCTCTAGATCCTGCTTGCCATCTCTCAGCTTTATGCGTATGGGGCGAACCTTGTGTTCGCCGTCTCACCCAGGCACAAAAGCCAGAGGGCGAACACAAGGTTCGCACCTAGTCTTGTTAGGAAATCTTAGGAGGCCTTCGCGGGGGCGACCCTGACTACTTGCTCGTGGCGGACGGTGACGAAGCCGGGGGGTGAGTTGGGGACTTTGCGGACGTTGCGTTTGGGGGTGTAGATGACGTCTACCTGGGCCTCTTCGCGGGCTCGGCTGCGGGCGGCGGCCTGGGAGGCGGCTTCGCGGATGTCGTCTTCGGTGGGCTCGGCTGCTCCGGCGGTGCGGAGGATGACGTGGGAGCCAGGGACGCCTCGGGCGTGGAACCAGAGGTCGTCGGGGCTGGCGAGGCGGAAGGTGGCGGCGTCGTTCTGGCGGGCGGTGCGGCCTACCAGCATTTGGAGACCGCTGTGAGTTTTTAGCCTGAGGGGCTGGGGTAGCTTCTCCTGGTTTCCGCGTGGTTTGCGCTGCTGCTTATTGGGTTGGGCGCTGGCCTCGGTCGGGCGCTCGGGCCCGGAGGGAGAGCGGGCTTGCTTGATCTCTGATTGCACTGCACGGATTTCGTCGTAGCCGGAGGCGAGGTCGAGGCTGGTTTCCAACTCATCGAGGTAGCGGACCTGCATTTCGGCCCGCTCAAGAAGGGCGGGCAGGCCTGCCTGGGCGGAGCGGGCTTTGTGATATTCCTTGAAGAATGCCTGGGCGTTCGCGACGGGGGTGAGGTCGGGGTCGAGCTCGATTGTCAGGTTTTCGTCGGGGATGCTGAGCGTGGTCTGGCCGGGGGTGAGGGTGTGCATGTAGGCGAGGAGGAACTCGCCTTTGCGGCGCAGTTGTTCGGCCGCCTCGGCGCGCGTAAGTTGCCCACGGAGGGCGGCGACCCGGCGCTCGTCGCGGCTGCGCAGGTCGGCAAGATCGGCCCGCGCCTGCGCCACGAGCGCGCTGTGGCCTGAGAGGCTCTCAAGCGCGGTGTAGTAGCGGGAGGCCGCCTCGGATATGGTGGCACAGGTTTCGAGGTTTGCGCCTTTAGCCGCGAGGTGCTCGAGAGTGTAAGGGGCGAAGTCGAGGGCTTTGCGGCCTTCGGGGAGGGGCTGCCAGGCTACCGTGGGGGTAAAGGCGGCGGTATGGTCGAGGTTGAGGAGGGCGCGGAGCTCGCGCTGAACCTTTTCCAGGTGGGTCGGGTTCACGGCGATTTCGGCAGCGGGAGTTTGGGCGTCGCCCAGGGCTCTGAAAACGACTTCTCGGGCCAGGGTAGGGCTGACGGCCGCGAAGCCGCTAACCAGGGCCTTCCAGGCGGGGGCGGTGGGGTCAAGGCCGGTGAGGGTTTGGAGTTCGAGGGAGAGGGCGCTGACGCCGGCGGATAGGGGGTCGCGCTTGTCCTGGGGTGGTGGGGGGACGTAGGGGTGGTGGGGGAGGATGACGCGGTAGCGGTTGATGCTCGAGGGTATGCGCTTGATGCTGTCCATGACCGTGCCGTCCTCCTCAACGAGGACTATGTTGCTGAGGCGGCCCATGATCTCGATGACGAGGTCCACGGTGGTGAGGGGGGCGTCGAGGTCTTCCTCTTCGTCGTCTTGCTCCGTGGGGCTATCCATAAAGTACGGGTCTGAATGGTACTCTTGGCGCTTGCCAGGTCCTAATCTTTTGGCTATACTGAGCATGAGAACACGCTCAAAGGGGGGCTGAGAGAGACCGGATATGAGGCCTCCCCTGACGTATTTTCTGAGCAGCAGCAGAAGTGGAGGTTGTTGGAGCGGATCTCTGCTGGGGGCGGTTGGAGTGAAGTGCACCCTTGCCAATTGGGGGTGCGCGGACAGGAGCAGGAAGGTGCGGCCCACACCGGACCTGTAGACTTCCAGCCCAATAGTGAGCGGCGCCGCGGCAAGCACACCCTGCACTCTTCCTCCCACCGCTTTCTGCTCAATCTCCCGGCGTACGGCTCCAATTGTGAGCGCATCGAATGGCATGGGGACTCCGGATTACGAATTACGAATTACGAATTACTTCCCCTTCGGGAATTACGAATTACGAATTGAGTACGGGGTATTATGAAAGACGGAGGCTCAAAAGGCAAAGGAGGGCGGGGGTAAAACGTAAAACGTAATGGTGGTAGGGTGGTGGGTTTTGCTACCCAAGCTCTTGCAGGCATACAATACACAATACGGAGTACGCAATAGGAAATAGTGGTTGGTTGAGGAGCAGGATGGAGGATGCTTTGTCGGGGGAATACGGGCCTGAGATGGGTGGAATGGATATGGCCAATTTGGAGGCCGCTACGGTTTTCGAAGACGTGCAGACGATGGCTTTGTCTGAGGAGGACCTGGCCGGGATAGCGGCGAGGACTGGCACGTCGCCGGAGATCGAGGAGTACATCAGGCGGCCCTGGCCACCCCTGCTGGTGGTGCTTACGGGACCATCAGGGGTAGGGAAGGACGTTACGCTGGAGGCCCTGGAGGCCGCGGGGGTGCCGTTCCACTATGTCGTGACGGTGACTACTCGCAGGCAGCGGCCGGGGGAGATCCACGGCAAGCACTACTATTTTGTGGCTAACGAAGAATACGATGAGATGCTAAAGAATCACGAGTTGCTAGAGAACGCCGAGATATACGGCAACCGGTACGGCATCCCGCGCAAGCAGGTGGTCGAGCCTTTGAGGCATGGCCAGGATGTGATAATAAAGCCCGACGTGCAGGGCGCTCGCAAGCTGCGCGAGCTTGAGCCGGAGGCGGTGTTCATCTTTCTCGCGCCTCCAAGCATGGAAGAACAAGCCAGGAGACTCTATTACAGGAAGACCGAGGACCCCCAGGAGCTTGCCAGGCGGCTTGAAGTGGCCCGGCAAGAGATGCATGAGCTGACTCACTTTGACTATCTGGTGGTGAACCATAGCAACAGGCTGGACGAGACCGTCCAGACGATCAAGGCGATCCTACAGGCGGAGAAAAGCAGGGTGCACCCCCGCAGAATACGCCTCGCGGAGTAACCTTAGCCGGTCCTGCGTGAGTGTTTAGTTCGAGGCCGGTTCCCAGGCGGCGAAAGGCCGTCGGGGAGGGCCCAACATGCAACCCGCGTGAGCGGGGGAGGGGAGTTCATGGTTGTGAATAATCGGGATGCCGAGAACGAGAGGCTGATGCGCGATGGGCAGGCCGCGGCCAAGAGGGGCGATAAGGCCCTGGCGCGGGCGCTGCTAACGCAGTTGCTGGAGAGCGACCCGCACCACGAGCAGGCGTGGGTCTGGCTGAGTGGGGTGGTTACAGATCCCCAGGAGCAGCAGACCTGCCTCGAAAACGCGCTGATTATCAACCCTAAGAACGCCCAGGCCCGCAAGGGCTTGAAGGCGGTCGCGGCCAAGACCGGTATCGAGCCTCGGCTCCCGGCCCTGGAAGCTGAGCCGGCAGCCGAGGCGTCTAACGGCCGGGCGACGGGCGCGCGGGAGTTCGACACGTCGAGCCTGGCGGAGGGGATGCCCGAGGCGTCGCAGGTTATGGGTCGCGCGAAAGATGCCATGCCCGCCGAAGCGATCTACGCCGTTGAGGCGACCGAGCCTGAGCGCATCACCGACCCCCAGCTCGACCAGTCCGTGCACTTCGATGCCGGACCCTTCGCTTCGATGGCTACCGAGGCTCCTCCCGGCCTGTCCGACTTCTCCCTGCCGGATCCCGCTTCGGGCGAACTGCCTCCCTGGGAAGCGCCAGGCGCGGTGGTCACGTCCTCAGTGCAGTCGAATGTGATCGAGCCACGCACCGAGCAAGCGGCCGGTAACGTAAATTACAGCGTGGAGCCGGCTCAGCCCGTAGTGCATGCTGAGGCCGTAGCTACAGGGGCTCCCCAGGTCCCGGTTGTTCCCCAGGTTGAGGCACTGCCTTTCGACGTTGCGCCTTTCCAGCCGTCGCCTCATGCGGAGCCACCGGCGTACACAGGCGGGCCGCCCGCCCAGGGGATGCCGCCTGACATGAGCAATGCCGTGCCCGGATGGGTGCTCGAGGTGGCCCGCAAGAGCGGCCCCCTCGATCCCAACAGCCCTCATCTTACCGATGAGCCGGCTATGGCCGGAGCCGCGGTCGCCACGCTGGAGCCGGAGGCCTCAGTGCCCACGTTCGACCCTCTTGCTGCTGTTGCCGCGGCCGAGGCCAATCACCGGCCGGAGATGACGGGCATGGCTGAGTTCTTCTCAGGGCCGCAGGCCGCCACCCCGCAGGCCGCGCCTCCTCAGGAGTTGAACGACTGGCTGGGCATCGGCGAGCCCGATGGCGCTAACAGCTTCCCCGGGCAGCTCCCTCCGACGCCCTCCGCCGCCGAGGGGTGGGCAGAAATGACACCGGGCGGTCTGAGCACGGGGCAATACGCTGAGACCACGCCTCAACCGGCGTTTGACCCGAACAACACGCCTTTCCACGGCCCGTTCAACGGCATGGAGGCGCACAGCAACGATTCGTTCCAGGACCCGTTCGCGGCTGCCCAGCAGGGCGCGAACCCTCTCGAATCGGGCCCGTTTGGTCCGGGCACGGCATTCGACCTGGCGGCAATGGGTCCGTATACGGGTGGCGATCTGCCGCTGCCTTCGGAGCTTCCGGGGGAGCACCATAACAGGGAAGTTCCACAAGGCCAGCCCTGGTACCTGGAGAATGCGAACCACCCGCAATCCAACCCGCACCTGTCCGATAACTCGATTCCGGATGCGCCGGGGTACGACTTCAGCCCAGAGCCCGTGCAGAGCGCGCCGGTGCCCACCATCCCGTGCCCGAACTGCAGGCAGCATGTGCCCGAGACTACCCTCAACTGCCCCGAGTGCACGTACGCCTTCTTCGTGCACTGTCCCCACTGCCACGAACTGATCGACACCAGCGATGCGAGGGCGGGCGTCAATGAGAACTGCCCGTACTGCAGCGGTACGATTAACAAGATGGAATTGGGCCTCATCAACATGCAGGGCATCAAGATGGCCCGTGCCGATGCGACCGAGAACTCGCTATCCTGGACGGGCGTCGGGCTCACCCTCCCCAAGAGGGGCTTCCACTTCGGCTTCGGCTGGATGGCCGACCTGTTTGCCCTCGTCGTTATAGTGCTCATGGTCTGGGTGCTGGCTCAACTCCCCATGTGGTTCAACTGGACACACCTGTATAATTAGGGGTAAGATAGGGGACAATCGATACTGCGTGAAACGTGAAACGTGAAACGTGAAAGCCTCACGTTTCACGTTTCACGTTTCATTCTGACTGGGGAAGCATGTGCCAGGTGAGGGCGACGAGGCCGGGGAGAAATCTAAGGGCAATCTGATAGATCTGCAGGGCAGGTACGAGGCGGAGAAGCTGCTTGATGACCTGCTGCGTGCGGGTGCCGGAGCGCCTGGTCACGAAAGGCGGCTGGCGGAGGCGATGAGGGCGGGCAGCCCGATTCTGGCGGCCGCCGCCCGGCGCCTCGACTCCTCACGTCCCCAGCGTTTGGCCGAGCTTGCCAACCTGATCGTGGCGTTCCCGTCGCGCAAGGAGGCGATAAAGACCCTGTTGCGCGTGGCAATGGACCGGCGCAACAGCGACAACCGGCGCATGGGCGCGATGATCGTGCTCAACCAGTACCTGGGGGTGCCGCCGGGCGAAGATTTCATCGCCAGCCTGCGCAACCCGGCCCAGGCAGCGGTCAGCTCACTCATCGGCAGCCTCAAGGAGTACGAGGAGCACTCGGAGATGCTGCACGAGTACTTCCGCTCGCTGCTAGGACAGCCGGTGGAGGTGCTCTACTCGGTGCTCGCCACCCTGGCCGATGTGCCGGGGGAGGGGGCGGTGGCGGCTCTGAGGCTGTTGGCTTTGCAGCCCGACCCGGACCTGATGCAGGGGGCAATCGAGGCCCTGGCCTCGCGAAACGAGCCGGCGGCCAGCCGATCGCTGGTGGCGCTAGCGCCTAATCTTCCAAAGGAGACCGCGCGCAGCCTGTCGAGGCACCTGCGCAAGCTGCAATTGAGCGGCCACGGATTGGGCGCGCCAGCGGGGCACGACCCGAAGGGGCGGGCCATTCTGAGCGCCATCGACGGCCAGGGCAAGCGCATGCTCTGGTTCAAGGTGCCCCGGCCCAGGCCGGGCGAGACGGCAATCGTGGGACTGCTGCTCCGGGATAGCACCGGCCTGATGGATGCCCTGGGCGCGATCAGCGACGGCGGCGCGTTATTTCCCCCCGCGGCCCCCGTTGGTACGTTGCACCCCCCGTTCGCGACCCAGGTGACCGAGGGCGCACCCAACGCGGCCCTGATGGCCGGCCTGGAAGTGCCTTTCGCGTACGGTCTGGGCGTGCTGCGAGACGCCGTCGCCAGGAACTGGGAGACGAAGACCCCGCTGCCGGTGGAGTACCAGTTGTTCTTCGACACAGTGTGGAGGTCGGGCTGGGGCAAGCTGGAGGAGGCCGAGGCGTACGAGGCTATGTCTGAGCTTGAGGTGACGGGCGGCGGCATGATGGAAGATGACCACCGGCTGCTGGACAACCCGGTCTTCGGAGGCTGGTACCTGGAGAGCGGGGCGGTCTACCTGGCGGCGCAGGAGATGCTGGCGCTGGACGTGGGTTTGCCGGAGAAAGGGGCGGGCACGAACTGGCACGCAGCCTTGCCTACCTTCATCAAGCTGGCGCGTGGCGATTTCAGCGCGGGCCTGCGCAAGGTGTACGCGGAGCGGCTACGCTCGATGTCGCAGTGGCTCTACCTGTCGGGGCAGCGCCGCGAGGCGCAAGCCGCGGTCTCGGCGGCGCGCTCGATGGTCGCCTCCCCGCCAGAGGCCAACCCGTTCGTGCTGGCCCTGGTACAGAGGGGAGTGGTTGTGGCGCTTGAGAAAATGACCAACGCAAGTGAGATTGAAATCTAGGTGGCTATTCGATAGCCTCGCCATAGATGGTGGTGAGCAGGCGGGTAACGGCCTTGAGGTCGTAGCTGTAGAGGACGTATACGTGTATCCAGCGGTACACCTGAAGACGGTCGGGGCGCTGTGGGAGCTCCGGCCCCCGCCAGCGGTAGAGGGCCCAGCCGGCAGGCGCCTTGTCTACCGCGCTCCCTTCTGCATAGGCGTCCACCTCGGGGTCTTTGCCAGTGAAGAGGGCGGGGACGAGCTTCAACGACCGGGTTTGGGTGACGAAGTCGGGGACCGATAGAGAGGCGTAGTCAACGCTTGCGAGTCGCGCTGCCGCGGAGGTTATGGCTGCCTCGACGGCCTTGCGCGCTTCGGGCGAGTCGTGCCAGGTGGAGCCTGCCGCGCCGGGCTCTATCCAGCGTGTCGCGGCCCCGGCGGGGGCGATCTCCTGCCGGTATGGCCGCGTTTCGGGCAAGGTCTTTAGCTCAACTTCTTTGACGGACGGATTGGAGGCGCTGCCTGCGCCGCAGCCCGCCAGGGCCTGGAGGCACAGGAGGAGCGGGAGGAACCACCAGAGCCGGGCGGCTTTCATGCTCGGGCCTCGATAATCTCGTAGGGCGCGTCGAGGAGGGGAGCCGCAACGTTGTAGACGGGTATGCCGGCGGGCGTAGCGCCCCGGCGGGTGCCGTGGTGGGAGTGGCCGTGCACGACCAGGCCGGCTCCCCACCGGTCGATGGGCTCGCAGAGGCGGCTGGAACCGTACCAGGGTATGGCCTCGGGTTCCTGGCCCACGACGGTGTCGTGCACGGGCGAATAGTGTAGCATGACCACCCGGTAGTCATCACGGCTCTCGCGAAGGCACCTCTCCAGGCTGTCGACCTGGCGCTGCGTGGTCGCAACCCATGCCTCCACCTCGGGCTCCAGCGAGTGGATATTTATGGCTAGTTCGCCGAAGCCGCCCTGGAAGCCCCGGAGGCCGATCACGCTGATGGCCAGGCCTCTTATCGAGAATTGGGCTGTTTCGCCGTCCAGCACGCGCACTCCGCTCTTTTCGAGCAGGGTGACGATCTCCGGGGCCGCCCGGTTGTCGAAGTCGTGGTTGCCGAGCACGGCAGCTATGGGTAGGCCAAGTGAGGAGAGCCCCCTGGCGAGGGCCATTGCCTGCTCGACGGTGCCCGTGGCGGTGAGATCGCCGGGGAGCAACAGGAGGTCCGCCTTTGAGGCCACCCCGGCGAAACGAGCACGGATGCCGGCCTCGCCCCCGGCCTCTACATGGATGTCGGCTACCGCCGCGATTTTGATCATGTATGGGTCCATTTTGGAGAATGTGCGCTAACTCCCGGCCCCTCACGCCAGGGAGGGGGGAGAGTGATATGGGTGTTGGGGGACACCCCCAAACCCCCGGCAGGGAGCCCCCTGCACCCCTTGGGTAGTGGGGAAGGCGATAGTTGGGGGACACCCCCAAACCCCCGGCAGGGAGGGCCTTGCACCCTGCTGGCCCAAGTATAGGTGTGAGGATGGGAGGTGTCAAGCGGTTGTATGGGTGCGGGGCGAAACGTTATAATCATCACAAATAAGATTCTGACGTGGTTGCATAGAGGTTTCAATGCCGATTTACGAATACGAGTGTAAGAATTGTGGGAAGCGGTTCGACAAGATGCAGTCGATCACAGCGGACCCACTTACCGAGTGCATCAACTGTGGTGGTGGGCCGATCCGCCGAGTGCTGCAGCCCGTTGGGGTGATCTTCAAGGGCTCGGGCTGGTATGTTACCGACAGCAAGAAGGGTTCTTCGCAGTCCGCCGGCAGCAAGACGGAGGGGTCGAAAGAGGAGAGCGCGCCTGCTTCCGAGAGCAAGGGCTCCGAGAGTAAAGGTTCGGAGAGTAAAGGTTCGGAGGGCAAGGGTTCGGAGAGCAAAGGAACGGCGCCTGCGCCGAAGCCTTCGGGTGAGGATTAAGGAACGAGGGCGCGGCATGCCGCGCCCCTACGAGTGAGAAGGCAGGAGGCAGTATTTGCCTGCTGCTTTGTGCTTGTTTGGAGATAACCTTGGCCGAGTGGTTGTATGGGAGGCACGCGGTTGAGGAGACGCTGAGGGCGGGGCGGCGCAGGGTGTTCCGGGTGGTCATAGCAGAGGGCGCCGGCGCGCGGCAGGGGGGCGGCGAGGTTGCGAAGAGGCTGGCGGAGATCGAGGGCGCAGCCCGCGCGGCAGGGGTGCCGCTGGAGCGGGTTCCGGCGGCACGGCTCGATGCTTTGACACGGGTCGGGCACCATCACCAGGGGGTGGCCGCCGAGGTCAGTCCGTTCCAGTACTCGTCACTTGCTGAGGTGACGGCGCTGTGCCGGGAGGCGGATGGGGCCGCGCTGGTGCTGGTGCTCGACTCGATACAGGACCCCCAGAACTTCGGCACGCTGCTGCGCTCTGCCGAGGCGGTGGGCGTGACAGCGGTGGTAATGCTCGACCGGCGGCAGGTGGAAGTGACCCCCGCCGTGGTGAACGCCTCCGCAGGTGCCGTGGAGCACCTACGTGTGTGCCTGGCTAATAACCTGCCGAGGGCGATCGAGGGATTGCAAGAAGCGGGGTTGTGGGTGTACGCGCTGCAGGCCGAGCCGGGCGCGACCCTGTACACGTCCGCGGATTTGCGCGGGCCGGTAGGGTTGGTGGTGGGCTCGGAGGGGCAGGGGGTGGGCAGACTGGTCCGGGAGCGGTGCGATGGGGCTATCGCGCTGCCCCAGGTGGGGAAGGTGGAATCGCTTAACGCCGCGGTGGCGGGGTCAATCGCGCTGTATGAGGTGCTGAGGCAGCGGGGAAGTGGGGCGGGTGGCTAGCCGAAGTAGCGGAAGCCGGTCTCTTTCATGGTCAGCGGCTCGCCCTCGCGGTTGAGGTGGGCGTCGACTACCTCTCCGAGGAAGAGGATGTGGTCGCCCGCCGGGTGCTCGTGCACTATCCTGCATTCTACCGCGCCCAGGGCCTCGGCGAGGAGAGGTGAGCCGGTGCTGCCCTCGGTGTAGGGATATGCCTCCAGCTTGTTGCCAACTTTGGCCGTGGAGCGTCCGAACCGGCCCGCAAGCTCGCGCTGGCCGGTCTCCAGCACATTGACAGCGAACACTCCACTCTTGCGCAGCACGCCCAGGGAGAAGGCGTCTTGCTCCACGGATAGCGCCAGGATGCGCGGCTCGAAGGACACCTGGGTTACCCAGTCGGCTGTGAATGCGCCCGCTTCCTCGCCGGAGGCTGTGGTGACCACGTACATCCCGTAGGTGAACATTCGGAGCACTTTTTTGGCGATGGCGTCATCCATGTCTTAGCCTATGTTTGGGTGGTAGGGGGCGGTGAGGATGGACGATGGACGATGGACGAGGGGATAAGTATACGGTTCTATTATGTCCATCGTCCTCTAGGCAAATTGATCATCGACAGGTTGGCGGCTGGCGAAGCCGGTGTTGAGCTCGTGCCAGTAGGCTACTTCGGGCTCGCCGAGCTTCCAGCAGAGGAAGACGGTGCGTCCCTCGCGCATGGCGGGGAAATCGACCAGGCCCTCGTCCAGGTCCTTGAGCTCAATGCCCATGTCGTTGAGGCGGGTGATGCCCTCCTGCAAGCCTTCCTGTAGGCTCTCGGTGATCTGGGCCACCATGGCGTCTTCGGTGGGGTTATGATGCCCGTTGCCGCGGAGCTTCTGGTTGACCTGGGTGGTTCTCTGGTGGACGGCGGCGAGCTGCCTGCCCTGCGAGCGCAGCTCCTGCAGTAGTGGTGTAAGCTCCGGGATCATGGCGTTAACTTCGGCGATGGTGAAGTGGTGTGCCATGGCTATTCCTTCCTGGTGGCCGCCAGGCGCTGTTCGTGCTCATCGAGCATGGCGAGCACGTGCTGGAGGCGCTCGATAGCCAGGCCGGATACCTTGCGCACTCGCTCGAACTGCACCGGGTCCAGGGCGTCCAGCCAGGTGGCTATGTCCTTGTCGGTGATCTCGGCCCAGCGGGAGTCCATGCTGAGGCGGGTGCCAATGAGCTTGATGGCGTCGCGGCGCCTGGTGCGGACGGTGGCGGCATGCTCGGGTGTGGTAGGCGTGGTAACCGGGCCTTCACCGGGTGCGGTTTCGGCTGCGGCGGTCTCCGGAGCCGGCCCGGCGGCCATCTCGCTCGCCAGGCGCTCGACATCAGTAGCGCGGAAGACGCTCTGCTGGCCGCTGCCGCTGAACGGGCGGATGCGGCCGTCCGAGACCAACCGCAGCAGGTCGTTGCGGGTGATGCCCAGGCGCTCGGCCGCCGTTGGTAGGTCGATAAATTTGAAGCCGGCAGTTCGCATATTTTGGATTTTGGATTTTGGAAGTGGCTCTAATCCAAAATCCAAAATTAGATTCAATCTTCGGTGACAAGCACGAAGTGTTCCTTGGGGGCGGCGCAGTCGGGGCACTCGTCGGGGAGTTGCTCGGTGCGGGTGAGGAGGTAGCCGCAGTCGGTGCAGCGCCATACCAGCTGCATGGTTTCGGCGCGGCCTGATACGACCTGGCCCGACTGGAGCTTGGCCAGGTCCATAGCCAGGTGGGGGCGGGTGATGAGCCCCACGACCCGGCGCTGGTCGTCAACCACCACGATGGGGCGCCTGCCCATGAGGCCTCCGGTGCCCGTGGGAGCGGCCCCGGAGCCGGTGTCGCCGCCGGGGGCCTGGGTACCGGCCGGGACCTCGTCAAGGGCGGTCTCCACGTCAGCATCCACATAGACCGTCTCATAGCTGCCGTCCATGAACTGCTCTACGAAGGAGGTGGCGGGATTGAGGCCGGAGGCGGTGACCTTCATGACGTCTTTGTCGGTGATTACGCCCACTACGCGCCGGTTCTCATGGGTGTCGACCACGGGGACGAGCGAGGAGTGGAGCTCGTCGATGGCGCGCGCGGCCAGGGAGATGGAGTCCTGGCGGGTGACAACGGGCGGCTTGTCGATCATGATCTCGCTGACCTTCATTGGTAAACCCCCCTCAAGAGCTAATGGAAGTAGCGTTGACCCGCGATAGCGCGGGCTCACAGGCGCCAGGGCCGCTATTGTGGGCATTATATCATAGGTGAGCTGGAAATCAAGACAGCATTGTGAAGCTCTTCGCGCCTGGCTCACCGTCGGCGCAAGTTTAGGGCCTTTGAGCCGCGTGCTGGGTGAGCCCTTTTATCCTCGTTGGGTTCTACAAAGCAGGGGTTGACTCTGTATAATATCACTCGTGTGGATGAACACGGCGCCGAACGTGAAGTTTTAGACCAGCGCCTTTGTCGACACCTGTGATCGGAATGAAACGGTTGAGGCGACATAGGAGTAAGACAATGGCCTTCATACTTATCAAGCATAGAGTTGAGGACTTTGACAAGTGGATGGGTGCGCTCAATGAGCGTGCCCGACCCCGCTTGGCCCCTGGCGCGCTGGGTGCGCAACTAATGCGCAACGCCGACGATCCCAATGAGGTGGTGGTCTTATTCAAATGGGACACCCTGGAGAACGCTCGTTGGTTCGCGAAATCCGGCGCCTTGCCAGAGGCAATGCAATTGCCCGGTGACTCCGGCCCGACGGAAATCTACTTCCTTGATGAGGTTGACTGAGCACCCCGCCTGATCTTGTTACACACGATCGTCAATGGTCGAGCGGATTGGTATTAGCTGAGCTACATTTGTCATTGGCTTGACGGCGGCTAAGCATCTGTGGCTTCCGTTTGCGAGAAGGCAGTTCAAAATGACTGTACTCAGCATCTACTGGCTTCTACCCATGCTACGAGGGAAGAAACAGCTCGATAAAGAACCTCCCGGCGTGGTGATTCTGCTTTGGGTGGTCATCTTCATTTCGCTCCTTTTTGGCGTTACACTCTGTAACGCCTTCAGGACAGGGTTACCATAGAGACTCAGGAGGTGCCCACCTTGATGTAGATCTCAAGGAGATACGGAAGTGAACGTAACTTTGGTCGCCAAAGGCGAACAGAAAATCGTAGAGGGGCTGCCGGGCACAGGACTGATCCAGTCTCCGGATGACGTGGTGGATCTAATCGGTGCCTGCTTCGAGAACAAGGCACAAGCGGTGCTGCTGTACGCGGAGAACCTGACGGAGCGATTCTTCGACCTGAGCTCAGGAGAGGCGGGGGCTATTCTACAGAAGTTCAGGAATTACCGTACACGGGTGGCGGTTGTGGTGTCTCAGGATGGGTCGCCGCAGAGCAGTAAGTTTCGGGAGATGGTTAGCGAGGAGAGCCGAGGGGGTGATTTCCGGCTGTTTGGGGATAGGGAGGCGGCTGAGGCGTGGTTGCTGGGTGATTAGGGACGGTGGCGCAACGACCCTGGGGCGCTTCGCGGGCCGCATACTCGGGTCAGGTCGGGTTACGAGGGTGCGGTTTACGGGCGGCCAAGCAGGATTCGGGCTATGCCTTCCTCCGGCAGACCGGCCTGGCGTAATTCGGCTTCCGCGAAAGTGGAGAGAGCCTTGAGGGCGATTTCGGCGACGAGGGGGTCGTCTTCAAGGGCGCGGGCCAGGGCGGGTATGGCCTGCGGCGGCTTGAGTTTGCCCAGCTCGTAGGCGGCGCTGGCGCGGGTCTCGGCGTCGGGGGCTTCCTGGAGGGTGTTTAGAAGGATGCTGGCGGCGGCTCGGTCGGTG
>JBJMMB010000459.1:0-3951 GCA_045805005.1 Chloroflexia bacterium | reverse complement strand
CGCCGACCGGACAATCCAGACTGATGGGGTGCCGGCTGATCTTGAGCACCCGGCGGGTTTCCTCGATGGAAATCCCCGCCGCCTTGGCCGTCTCCTCGATGGTCGGCTCGCGGCCCATTTCCTGGAGCAGCTTCTTGGAGACGTTGCGCAGCTTGGACATCGTCTCGATCATGTGCACCGGGATGCGGATGGTGCGGGCCTGGTCGGCGATGGCGCGGGTGATGGCCTGGCGAATCCACCAGGTGGCATATGTAGAGAACTTATAGCCCTTGCTGTAGCGGAACTTCTCGACCGCCTTCAGCAGCCCGATGTTCCCCTCCTGCACAAGATCGAGCAGGCTCATGCCCCGGCCTGTGTACTTCTTGGCGACGCTCACCACCAGGCGCAAGTTGGCCTCGATAAGGTGCTTGCGGGCCTCGCAGGAGTCGTCCATGATAGCCCGCCAATGTTTCTCCAGGTCGTCCTCGCAATCGAGCAATATGAGCGCAAGCTCCTCGCCGTCGGGCCACTCGCCCTCGTCGTAGGCGGCCTGCAACGCCTCGGGGAGCATCAGGGATGTCAGCAAGATATTGTGTATGTCGTCAACTATCTCCTCGGGCGTGGTCGCCTCGCGCAGGGCTATCTTTCGGAGCACGGAGGGGTCGAGGGTCTCGGGCGGGGCGATACTGGCCAGCACTTTGCGCCTGTTGAGGGGAGGTTTCTCTCCGTACTGGGCGAAGTAGACCTCCTGTAGCACGGGCCAGATGCGCACCAGCGACTCGTACAGTTCCAGGCAAATCACCTCTGGCGGCGGGGTGAAGCCGTAGCGGTCTTCGAGGCGCTCCATGACGTGGCCCAGGCATTCGCCGCGCTCCATCCGCTTGGCGAGGGAAACCTCGTGGTCGGCGGTAAGCAGCGACACGCGCCCGATCTCGCGCAGGTACATGCGCACCGGGTCGTCAGTGCCCACCCCCTCCATATCGAGCGCCATTTCGACCTGCTCATCGGAAACCTCGATGTCCACTCCTGGGTCGTGGTCGCCTGTGAGGGTAGTCAGACCGGGAAGGCCGGGCAGCCCTGGGATTAGCACCTGCTCGTCGATAGGCATGACGTTGAGCTGCGTCAGGTCTATGCACATATCATCGATGGGGAGCACCGAGATGTTGTCGCGCTTGATTTGCCTGGGCGCGACGGGGGTCATATCGTCCAACAGGTGAGCGGCGTTTGCCATATTCGTACCTTCCTCTCCATCCTCAAAACTCTCGAAAAACTCTTCCAGACTTTCGTTACTCTCAAGCAACGTTTTGAAGATGCGCGCCGCGTCGAGCGGGAGCTTATAAGCGCGGTGCACGGGAGGGTTATGCTGGATACGTTCGCGAGGGTCCCAACGTAGTTGGGAAGGCCGCTTGAACATTTAGAACTCCTATCCTGGGTACGGCGAAACTAGCACAAACAATTGGACAGCCCAGCATATTATGAGCCCGTTGCGAGAGAGCGTCAATACGGTATTTGAGTGAGTTTGCCTCCTTTCTGGGTGTTGGGTGTTGGGTGCTTGCCTGGCACCCAACACCCAACACCCAACACCTAATCCCTACTATCTCTAAAGACAGTGCTTGGTTTAGGGTCATAATGCGGGAAGCGGGAGAGGAGCAGGCTCCAGAAGGGGAGGAGCTTGTTTATGGTCTCGGCGTCGCCCGTCTCCTGGGCTTCCTGCATCATTTGCTGGCACTGTTGGAGCAGCATCCGGTCGTTGTGTTGACGCAGCCGCTTGATGCGCTCCCCTAGCTCGTAAGGGAGGGCGAACCGGTAAAGCTCGGGCTCCTGCGACCGATTGAGGAGCCGGTCGAAGTGGCCGCCCAGCGCGGGGTCTAGTTCCTCCCGCGTGGCCGTCCGCACGGTTTCGACGTCCAATTCCGACTTGTCGGCGGTGACCGCTGCCGCGGTGAGAGTCTCGTAGATCAGGCGGTTCTCTAGCCTGGTGAAATCCTCCGGCACTGGCGCCCCCACCATCCACGTCACCTGCGGGTAGTTGAGCACGAGAGTCAGCAGGTGTTCCTCCGCGGCAGTGGCTGGGTCCAGGGCCTCGGGGAGGCCGGCAAACATAGGGCTCGGCGGTCGGGCTTCGGAAGCCGGGGATCCCGTACCGGCTGGAGTGCGCTGGCGCTCCGACTGGGCGCGCCCCTTATCCGCGGCCCCGCGGCGGGCGCGGGTTACGGCCTCCTGCACCGCCTCTTCGGGAGTGCGGAGCACGGAGGCGATGCGCTGTATGTAGTGGGCGCGCTGGATTGGGTCTCCAAGCTCGCGTACGAACAGGGACAACTCCTGCACGGCGTCGCTCTTGCCGCGGGCGGTCTTGATGTCGTACTTGGAAGCCGCCACGCCTATCACATGGTCTATCAGGGGCAGGGCGGCGTCCCGCAGTTCGTTCCAGCGCTGGGGGCCGCCGTCGGCCAGCAATAGCTCGTCCGGGTCGGTGCCCCTTGGGAGCTGCATGACCTTGATCTCGATCTGCGAGCGGCGCTCCACGCCCATCATGCCATGCTCGCCCCGGATCGGTATGGCGATCTTCTCAGCGTGCTCTTGCAGCACCTCCGAGCCCTTGAGGGCGGCCATATCACCCGCCGTGTCAGGGTCGAGGCAGAGGACAATGTGCCGGGCGATGCGCTTCAGCAACTCGGCGTGGCGGTCGGTGAGGGCGGTGCCGATGGTGCCCACCACGTTGCTCTGCCCCGCCTGGTGGGCCACCACCACATCCATGTAGCCCTCTACTATCACCGCTTGCCCGGCCCGCTGTATGTGGGGGCGGGCGAGATCAAAGCCGTAGAGTATGGAGCTCTTGTCGAAGACCGCCGACTGGGGCGAGTTGAGGTACTTGGGCACCTGGCCCTCATCGAGGGCCCGCGCACCGAAGCCCACTGTGGCTCCCTTCTGATCGCGTATGGGGAAGAGGAGGCGGTTGCGGAAGCGGTCGTAGTGCCCACCCTCATCGCGCTCGGCCACCAGCCCGGCGTCGACCATCTCCTGAGGGGTGTAACCCCTCTCCTTGAGGTAGTTGCCGAGAGCGTCCCAGGAGTCGGGCGCGAAGCCTACCTGGAAGGTCTCGATGGTGGAAGCGGTGAGGCCGCGCTTCTCGGCATAGGCGCGAGCCTTGTTAGCGGCGGGGTTATTGCGAAAGAGGTTGTGGTAGTAGGCGGCCGCCGCAGCGCACGCCTCCTTGAGTCGCTCCCTTGCGCGGTCGGCGGCGACGTCGCTTTCGTCCCGGGGCTTCAGTTCAACGCCCGTCCTACGGGCCAGGGTCTCCAGCGCCCCGCGGAAGTCGAGGCCATCGGTCTTCATGAGGAAACTGAAGGCGTCGCCGCCCGCCCCGCAGCCGAAGCAGTGGTACGAGCCGTCGTTGGGGTAGACCACGAAAGAGGGGGTCTTCTCGGAGTGGAAAGGGCACAGCCCCTTCAGATTTCGCCCCGCTCGCGCCAGGCGCACCTTCTCGCCCACGACATCCTCGATGGCGATCCTGTGCTTTATATCCGCAATTACGTCGTTGTCTGGCATGGGTTGCTAAGTGGAGGCGTTTACACGATATGTATGAGCGGACGGCCCGAATTGGGCGATATTTAGTATTTGGGGCGAGTCTACCGACGTTCATTTAATATAACTCATTTTGGGCGAATTGGAACCAAAGTATTAGTGCGAGTTATGCACATTAAGGGGGTGAGTGGAAAACCACTCACCCCCTTAATGCCACCAAACCTATTGAAGGGGCAGGTATTGTGCCTGCCCTGTCCCCCAGCACCCCAAGCCATCGTAGGGGCGGCCCTGCGTGGTCGCCCTGTCCCCTACCGCCCAACCCGCAGTAGGGGCACCGCTTGCTGCGCCCTCTCTCCCCAGTACCCACACCCATTGTAGGGGCAGGCCCCCGTTGCCTGCCCTGTTCGTATTCAAAGATGGTAAGTGGTTAGTGTTGGGTTATTGTTT
>JBJMMB010000458.1:0-3357 GCA_045805005.1 Chloroflexia bacterium | reverse complement strand
TCTGGTGCATCTCCGAGTTGGCGTAGCGCGTAACCTCTGTCCGGTCCGCCAGCAGCACCAACTCCGTCTGGTCCGCCGTCGAGCCCTTCAGCGCGTCCTCAAGTATCGCCAGCGCTTCCGCCTTCCCTAGCAGCATTCCCCCCCCTTCATATGTCAGCACTCAGCCAACTGCCGACTGCCGACTGCCGACTAACCTCCGCCCCCTTCGATCTGCCGGCAGTGCTCCTCGTCGTGGTCGGCGATGTACTTCGCCACGTCATAAATCGTGATCTGCCCGTTCACCTCGTGCGCTCCAGTGCGCTCCCAATCCTCCGGCCTCAGCGCCTTCAATGCCTGCACCAGCTCCTTGCGCTGCAAAGCCATTAGCTCCAGCGATGCCGTCACCGGCACCGCCCCAAACCGGGCCACCTCCGCCCAGCGCCGCTCATCGAACGCGGGCAGCGGGGGATTGTCCCGCACGAGCATTTGTATAATGCGCGGCTCCAGGATAGCGTGCGAGGCCCGTACGTGCGCCAGCACTTCGGCGGGCGACCACTCCTCCTTCCCCGCGCCCATCACCGAGTCGGCATCGTCCAGCCTCGACAGCGCCGCCGCGAACCTCCCTGGCGCCGCGGCCAACCGCCCCAGCGTCTCATCTATCTCCTGGCTCGTATGCAACTCGCTACCCCTGCTTCCCGCTCATATTGAGGCCTTCCACCAGGATGGGCGAGGCCCCGTGCGACACCGGGCATAACTGCAGCGGCTCGCCCTTGGCGCAGTGGGGCAGTCCCCAGAGCCGCCATTCGTCCGGGCCCGCCACTCCCCTCACAGAGCCCCAGAACGCCGGCGTCCGACCCTGGTAAGAGGCGGCCTTCCGCAAGCCCCCCAGCTTGCCCCCCTTGATCTCCCTGCATAGCTCCGCCGAGAAGTGGAAGTTCATCCTCTTGTCGTCCAGGCTCCACGAAGACGGCGTCTCCAGGTAGAGCCCGTCGTCCACCCCGCCCACCAGCTCCTCAAACGACCCGCTCCCTGGCTCCAGCGACACATTCACCATACGCACGAGCGGTATCCGCCCCCACGACGTGGCCCGCCCGCATCCATTCGAGCGCTGCCCAATAGCCAGCGCGCTCTCCCGCGAGCTAAGATACCCCGAAAATATCCCCTCGCGCACGATAGGCGTCCGCTGGGCCGGCGTCCCCTCCTCGTCCCACCCGAACGTGCCCAACCCGCCAGGAAGCAACGAGTCCGCAGTCATATTCACCAGTGGCGACCCATAGCGGAACGACCCGAGCATATCGGGCATCAGGAACGACGTGCCCGCGAAGGCCGCCTCCCACCCCAACACCCTGTCAAGTTCTGTCGGGTGTCCGCACGATTCGTGCACCATCAGCGCCACCATATCGGACCCGAGCACCACCTGCCGCGGCCCCGAGGGAGCCCACGGCGCGACAACCAGCTCCGCGGCCTCCAGCCCCACCCGAGTTCCGGCTCCCGGCACGTCGAGCCCCTCGATGAACTCCCAGCCCCCCTGGCTCATATCCGAGAACGAGCGCCGGTACGCATACCCGCTCTCGTCAACTGCCACCGCCCCGATCCGCGCGCTCACGTAGGTAATGCTCTGCCGCAGGTGCGCGCCCGTGCTGTTCCTGTACAGCTTGTCGGTTCGTAGGGCTTCGACCATGCTGGTCGATACCTTGATCCGCTCTCCGGCCCCCGAAATCCGGTTCGATGCCTCGACCGCCAGCTCCACTCGCTCGGCCGCGGGCACCGAAAATGGATCACGCTCCAACTCTGAAGCGTACTCGCCCTGCCAGGTTGGCATCAGCGATAGGTCGCTCCGAGACCTCCGCCGCGTCCCCGCCGCCCTCGCGATCTCCACGGCCCGTCGCGCCACCTCGCGCACCTCGTCCAAAGTCTCCAACGAAGACGAAGCGAACCCCCAACCGCCCCCCGCCAGCGCGTGGATCCCCCACCCGCTATCCCGGCCGCTCCCTAACCTCTCAACCGCCCCATTCCGAACGTGCACAGCATCCCGAACCGCGCTCTCAGCCCTGGCCTCCGCATACTCGCCCCCGGAGCCCAAAGCCTCGTCCAACGCAGCCCGCAACAAATCATCAGCAAGCATGCGCCAATTCTACATCATTTGCAGGTCAGGAGCCAGGGTTCTGATCCCTATGCAGGTCGTCGATTCGCACCCGTATCATTTCCAGCGCTCGCTCCATTTCATCGCCCTTGTCGTTGCGCCCGTAGAGTTCGGTCAGTTCGAAGGCTGGGCCGAACCGTACCCCAATCCGAGCCGGGCGGATAAACTTTCCCTTGGGCAGGGCGTGGTCGGTGTTGATCACCGCCGCCGGGATGATCGGCGCCCTGGTCCGCGCCGCCAGGCGGGCCGCGCCCGCCCTCAGTTCCAGCATCTCTCCAGTCGTGCTGCGTGTCCCCTCCGGGAACATCCCCAGCAATTCTCCATTCTTCAACAGCGTGAGCGCCGTCCGCAACGCCGCCGGGTCCCGCCGCGACCGGTCTACCGGAAACGACCCCAGCTTGCGTATCCAGAATCTCAGGACCGGTACCCTGAAAAGCTCCTGCTTCCCCATGAAGCTGACTGGCCGGTCCGACCCATACCCCACCACGAACGGGTCGATCAAGCTCAAATGGTTGGACACTATGACCGCGGCCCCCTCCCTGGGCACGTGCTCCCTACCCTCGATCCGCAAAGGCCAGAACGTCCTAAACAATGCCGTAAAGACCGCATGCGTAACCCGGTACCAACCGACACTCGGCTGCACCTCATAGCTCAGCTTCTTATCACTGTGCTCCAAGCTTATCACCCCCAGCATGCGTAATCCCTAACAGTGGTAGGTAACCTCTGGGTAATAGAACCCGCTACCCTACCTCCCTTACGCAATACGCAATACGCATCGATCTCCCCATCACGTATTAATCGTAACAAACCAATACACCGCCAGCAGCACAAACAGCACGCTATCCATCCTATCCAGCAGACCTCCATGCCCCGGAATGATGTTCCCGCTGTCCTTCACCCCCGTGGCCCGCTTGATCAGCGACTCGCACAGGTCGCCCACCACAGCGGCGATACACACGAAAAGCCCCAGGACTACTGCCCGCCCCAGGTCGAGCCGCAGCAGGCCGGACAGCGCCACGGCTGCCACCACGGCCCCCAGCGCGCCCCCCGCCAGCCCCTCCCAGGTCTTCGCAGGGCTGATGTGTGGTATCAATTTATGCCTCCCCATCGTGCTGCCCACCAGATACGCGCCGGTATCGCAGGCGGCCGTCCCCAGAAGCACCATCAGCAGCCACGCGCTCCCGCCCGCCTGTCCGGCCCCCTCGGGCAACGCCGCCAGCACCGGAGCATATCCC
>JBJMMB010000457.1:0-3190 GCA_045805005.1 Chloroflexia bacterium | reverse complement strand
CCGTCACCCAACAGTGCCCAAAGTGCCATAGCGAGATCCCCGTCGATCCTGGCTACCCCGTCTGGTGCGACCGCTGCGAGTGGAACCTCTTCGCTTTTGAAAGGGTTCCACCCACGAGCCGCCGGGAGAAGCTCTTCCTCAAAGTTAGCGACGAGGTCGCGCAGAGCCAACTAGCGAAAATCTCTCGCACCGGCCTATCCGCGCCAGGTCTCACTCCGGGCAAGTTGCTCGCCTTCGCAATCGCAACCGTAGTCTACACGGCTGTTGTTGCTGTTGCCGTATTCGGAATACGGCTGATGTTGGACAACTACCGGAGCAACGCCTGCCTTCTGGCGATGGGCGGCCTCTTCGCCTTTCTGGCGTTCATAATGCGACCTCGCATCTATCCCATACCCGATCGCGGTTTTCTCTCCAGGGAGAAGTATCCCACGCTCTACAAACAGGCCGACGATCTGGCAGCCCACCTCGGCACCCGCCCGGTCGACGCCATCTTCACCTCCATCGACTTCAACGCCTCCTTCTTCAGGGCGGGCTGGTCCCGTAAGAACATCCTCCACCTGGGCATGCCCCTCTTCCAAATCCTCACCCCTCAAGAGCGGGTCGCCTTGATCACTCACGAACTTGCCCACAGCGCGAACGGCGACGTCTCCCGTAGCTTCTTCATTTCGGGCGCGATACGCTCTCTCCGTACCTGGAACAGCTTTATCCTGGCAGAAGGGGATCATAGCGACCTGATATACTTTGTGCCATTTGCCCCTGTCTTTATAGCATTACTAAGTCTGGTGGCGATCATCCCGGCAGCCATGGCCACTGCACTGGTCCTTCTGCTGGCCGGCGATTCCCAGCGCGCCGAATACCTGGCCGATAATATGGCCGCGCGAGCCGGAGGTACCGAGGCCATGCTTGGCCTCCTGCGCAAGCTCCACATTAGCAGAGCCCTCATGACCGGCATAGACCGCTTCTATGAAAACGGCGGCAAGCAGGGCGTATTCGACGCCCTCCGCCGCAAAGTAGACCACGTTCCCCCACGCGAGCTAGAGCGCGTCGCGAGGGTGGAAAGACGCCTCGACTCCAGGCTCGACGCCTCCCACCCTCCCACCTCATACCGCATACAATTGCTCCAGGCTCGCCCCGTAACCCACCCCGAAGTACTCATCTCCCCCGCCGACAGCGAAGCCCTGGAGCACGAGCTATCCCGCATCATGCCCGCCGTCGAAGCCGCCATGCTCCACGACTACCAGGACCGCACCGAACGCTAGTAGGAGCACCCAGCACCCAGCACCCAGCACCCAGGCAACGCCCAGCACATTTCCCCAAAACATCTTATAATACGCGGGGATATAACCGCCGCGCTTATTCGGATGCCTTGCTGGTCCCGGCGGGGCGAGAGAGGGAGAGGTGTCTATGCCGGAGCAACGTGCGCCAACGATGCTGTGCCTCGCGAGCTATTTCAAGGGTGAGGAGTTCCTGCGCGAATGCAAGCGGCAGGCATGCTACGTCATCCTGCTGACCGTGGACAGCCTGGCCGAGGCGGATTGGCCCCACGAAAGCATTGACGAGCTATGCACTCTGCCCGATCTGGCCGACCGCCAGGAGGTCATCCGCTTCGTCAGCCGCCTGGCCCGCGACCGCCAGATAGACCGCATCGTGGCCCTCGAAGACTATGACGTGGAGGTTGCCGCCACCCTCCGCGAGCATATGCGCTGCCCGGGCATGGGCGACACCACCGCCCGCTACTTCCGCGACAAACTCGCCATGCGGGTCCAGGCCCGCGATAAGGGCATTGCCGTGCCCGACTTCGTGGCCGTGCTCAACTACGACCAGGTGCGCGACTTCACCGAGCGCGTCTCCCCGCCCTGGGTGCTCAAACCTCGCGCCGAGGCCGCCGCCGTCGGCATCCGCAAAATACACGGCCCCGACGACCTCTGGCCCGCCCTCGATGAGCTGGGCGACCGGCAGTGCTTTTACCTCCTGGAGCAATTCATCCCCGGCGACGTCTACCACGTCGACGCTATCACCTCGGAGCGAGCGGTGGTCTTCTCCGAAGCCCACAAGTACGGCACGCCCCCGCTCAACGTGGCCCACGAGGGGGGCATCTTCACCACCCGCACCCTCCCCCGCTGGGGCCCCGAGACCCGCACCCTCCAGGCCATGCACCGCGAGGTCCTGGGGGCCCTCGGCTTCGTCCGTGGCGTCACCCACACCGAATTCATCCGGGGCCACAACGACAACCGCTTCTACTTCCTTGAGACTGCCGCCCGAGCCGCCGGGGCCTACATCGTAGACCTCGTTGAGGCCAGCACCGGCGTCAACCTCTGGGCCGAGTGGGCCCGCCTCGAAATCGCGGGCGGCGACCGCCCTTACAGCCCTCCCAACCACCGCCTCGACTACGCCGGCATCATCATCTCACTCGCCCGCCAGGAGCACCCCGACACCTCCGCCTACCAGGATCCCGAAATCACCTGGCGCCTCGACCGCCTCCACCACGCCGGCCTCATCATCACCTCCCGCGACCCCGAGCGCGTCCGCACCCTCCTAGACTCCTACACCGCCCGCTTCTACGAAGACTTCTTCGCCACCGAGCCCCTCCCGGATAAGCCCGTCAGCTAGCGTGAGAATCATAAGGTCTGAATGGCTGGAATGTTAGCAACTATTTTTTCTGGTGCCGGACCGAGCACCGGTCCTGGTCGCTATAGTGGAGGTGAGAGCGGCCATGTGGCCTTTTCACCTGATGGGCAATTGCTCGCTGTCGTATCATATTACGGCGTTCGCCTTTACGACGTAGCCACCTTGTCAGAAACCCGCTTATTAGAGGCCGATGGAACTATGGGTGGCTGCTCTTTCTCGCCCGATGGAGGATCATTGGCCGCCGGGTCGCAGGAAGGCGTTGTCCGGATTTGGCATGTGGACGACGGACAACTCGCGCAAGAGTTCCGAGGAAGCGACGCAAATGTTCTTAGTGTAGCATTTTCGCCAAACGGCCAAACCCTTGCTGCAACGTCCGGAGACAGCGACTACGCAGTACGCATATGGGAACCGAATTCTGGCACGCTCATAAGCGATCTGAAAGGACATCCGGAAATCGTCTGGACCGTCGTTTATTCACCAGACGGGCAATATCTGGCCAGCGGGGATGAGTTGGGGCTAATCCAACTTTGGCAAGTATCTAGTGAGCAGTTACTGCACCAGT
>JBJMMB010000456.1:0-15440 GCA_045805005.1 Chloroflexia bacterium | reverse complement strand
TGCGTAATGCGTAATGCGTAATGCGTAATGCGTAATGCGTAATGCGTAATGCGTAATGCGTAATGGTGGTAGACGTACCTGGTCCTGCTTCCATAAACCGAGCTAGCCCCAACGCATTACGCATTCGGTCCTCGGTCCTCGGTCCTCAGTCCTCAGTCCTGGAAAGGCTCGGGGCACCGAAATTGCACAGATTGGAGGCATGTCGGAAGGCCCTGAGGTACACAGGATAGCGGCGAAGCTGCGCGGAGAGTTTGCGGGCAGCTCAATCGTTTCGGTTGAGACCCGGCTGAAGAAGGCGCAGGCGTGGCTCAATGAGCACCCCGGCGAGGTGGAAGGCCGGGAAATTCTGGGCGTGAGCGCGGCCGGGAAGAACCTGATCTGGTCGCTTGGCGGAGAGCTTTACTTCCACATGCATCTTCTCATGTTCGGGAAGATCAAGACTTACTCTCTCCAGCACCACGTCGAGTTCGACCGGATGACCCGTGGGCTGATCGTGTCCACCGCTCGCCAGGCCGAACTGGTCAACGTCCAGGTGTTTAATATCGGCGTGGGCGACCCATTTCAGCAAATCCCCACCCTGTGCGAGTTGGGGCCCGACCTCTGCTCGTCCCTTTTCGACAGACACTTATTCATCGAGCGGCTGTTGCGCGAGGACAACCTGGAGCAGGAAATCGGGCCGGTGCTGCTTGACCAGACCGTGGCCGCAGGCGTTGGCAATTACCTGAAGAGCGACATCCTGTTCGAGTGTGCCATCGACCCCTGGGCGCGAGTGGGCGAACTGACTGCTGAGCAGGTCGACTGCCTCGCCAGGACCATACCTGCCGTGGGCCAGAGGGCTCTCAAGAACAGCGGGCAAACGGTGCCAGACGACGTCATGCTGAGGATAACGGCCGAGAAGGGTGGGGCTACCCCAGGTTGGTCGGAGCGGCACTGGGTGTTCCGGCACACAAACCGTCCGTGCAAAGTGTGCGGCACGCCCATAAAGGCTCGGAGGCAGGGACCCGGCGAGGGGAGGATGACTTTCTATTGCCCTAACTGCCAGGGGGTAGATACTGCCGGCGTTCCGCGTGAAGCCTCAATGCGCAGCGCCGGATAGGAGCCTGGAAGCACGCCTACCGGAAGGTGGATGGCATAATTCCTAACTGGTTGCGATACTTGGTCACTGTGCGCCGGGCGACGCGGATGCCCTGATCCCTCAGGTGGGACACGATGTCCTTGTCGGTCATGGGCGCGGCCTCGTTGAGAATAAGTTCCTTGATCACGTCCTTGGCCGATAGGGAGGCCGAAAAGAAGTCGCTGAACGGGATTACGTGCTTGCTGGGCAGCATCACATATTTGTTTGCGGTGGCCCTGCTCACCGTGCTCTCGTGAATGCCGAGATATTGAGCCACCTGCGCTCGAGTGAGCGGCCTCAGGGAGCGCACGCCGTGGCGGATGAAGTCTTCTTGCAGGAGGATCAAGCAGGTGGTGATTCGGTGCATAGTTTCGCGCCGCTGCTTGATGTTTGAGATAAACAGCTTGGATCGGTTGACATATCGCTTGATGTGCTCCCGCTCCACCTGCGAGATCGCGACGACCGACTCGGCGGCGTCTCTGCCCTCCGAGGTCGCCAGGCGTTGGTAGAGGGGGTTGATACGGAGGCTGAAACGGGAAGTCTCGACCACCTCAGCCTCAAGCTGGCCATCCCGCTCGCGGATAATTACATCCGGGATGACGAACCGAGTTGGCGAAGGCGAGCGCCAGGCGTGCCCTTGTGGAGGCTCCTGTAAGGGCCTCGGCTGCAAGTTCTGCTTGATAAAGTCACGGGCCGCCACCACTTTGTCGTAGGTAGTGCCCAGAGCCTGGGCGATGATGGTAAATTTGTGTTCGCCCAACTCGGTGAGGTACTCCGAAACCACTTCCTGGACGTAGTCTCCAACCGGAGCGCCAACCGCTCGGAGCTCTTCCAACTGGATGAGCAGGCACTCGCGCAAATTGCGTGCGCCCACTCCAGCGGGGGCTGTGATCTGCAGCACGCTCAGCACGCGCTCTACTCGCTTTTCGTTCACACTTAAATGTTCGGCGGCTGCCTCCACTGTGCAGCCGAGGAAGCCCTGGTCGTCAAGGTTGCCTACAAGGTACGCGGCAATAGGGTGGTCCTCCCTGGGCAGTGCGATAAGCAGGTCGGCCAGCAACTGCTCGGCCATGCTGGCCTCGGAAGCGACCAGGGTAAGGGGGTCGTAATCATCTTCGCTCGCCAGGTAGCTGGCGAAGTCCCGTGGCCTGTAGTCCTCCGGATCGTAGCCGTCGTCGTAGGTGCTGTTTGCAGGGGATGTGATAGCGCCTGAGGCAGCGTTATCGGGGAGGGCCCCGGGGCGCACCGGTTGCATGCAGTTGGGGCAGTAGATGCCTGTCGTGCCCGTGCCGCATGAAGGGCAGGTGCTGTTCTCGGTGCTTTCCAGGGCCGGATTCTGCTCGAGTTCGGCGTGGACCATCTGCACCAGTTCCTGCGAAGATAGGGCCAGCAACTGGTTCACCATTATGAGTGTTGGTGAGACTCTGGCTGTCTGTTCAGCCACCATTTGTGGCTGCATGCTTTGGTCCAAAAATTGCCTCCGCTCTAGACCCGTGGGACTAATTATGCATGCTTACCAGGCTTGAACAAGCGAACCATCCTGCTTTCATCCGCCACGCACTACCTTGGCGCGTGGCGCGAAAAGGGATGGTGACACGAGTCCATTATACGCGTGGGTTCCCTGGTACGCAACTATTGGAACGGATCAGCCCGCCTGTTAGTTACGTTGGTGGCACAGTTCTTGCCTTTCAGGTGTTTACGTCGCATTTTGCAACGTCTGAGATACGGAGATAAAGCATGATTTCTAACGAGGCTGAATTGGTGGAACGTGCATCGCAGCACGATCAATCGGCATTCGCGGAACTGTACACCACATACGTGGATAAGATATATAAGTACGTTTACTACAAGGTCGGCAATCCGGCCGATGCCGAGGACCTTTGCGAGCAAGTATTCCTGAAAGCCTGGGAAGCCATAGGGCGCTACAAGTGGTGTGGCTATCCATTTTCTTCCTGGCTTTATAAACTGGCCCACAACCTGGTGGTGGACCACTACCGGACGCGCCGCGACCCAATGCCCCTGAATGACCTGCTATACACTTCCCTGGAGCCGGCGGACCCCGAAAACGCCATGCACGCGGCAGTGGAAGCAGAGGAGATCGGCCAGGCGGTGGCCCAGCTTACCGACGAGCAGCGCCAGGTGATCAACCTCAAGTTCGTTGAAGGCTACAGCAATTTTGAGATCGCGGAAATGTTGAACAAGAAAGAGGGTGCCATCAGGGCTCTCCAGTACAGGGCCCTGCGGAGCTTGCAATCTATCCTGGAATCGGAGGAAGAGCGCGAACTGGAATTCGTGCCGCGATACCTCGACGCCGCGGCGAGCTAACAAGCGCCAATTATCCTAAAACAAATAGAGGGCGGAGAACTGGTCTCCGCCCTCTATTTGTTTCTGAGGCTTGCTGTTAGTCGCCCGCGCTGGTGACCGTGTCGAAAGTCAGCTTGCAGAGGGAGGCCCTTGAGAGCATCCCCTGGTGGCTGATGTTGACCATGTAGCCCTGATCGCGGTCGGTGGGCGAGTAATATTCCTTACTTTCATCATCGAACAGGCGCTCGGCCATGCGGGCGATCGCCTGGGCCCGCTCGGGCACGGTGATAACGGCGAACTGGTCGCCGCCGAAGTGGCCCACCAGGTCGTCCTTGGTACCCTCCTCCTTGACGGCGCGATCCAGGGCCCGTCCGGCCAGCTTCAACAACTCGTCGCCTTCGAGGAAGGAGTAGGTCTCGTTGTACACGCTCAGGTTATCTATGTCCACGTAAACGATGGCCCAGGGGCGTGAGGTGTCGGCCAGGCGCTCCTGGATTGCCTGCTCGACGCGGGCGGGGCCGGGGAGGCCTGTCAGCTCGGAAACCCGGTCGTGGTAGAGGTGGTGGAGTTGGGCGCGCACGCGCACGCTCAACTCGTCAGGATCGAAAGGTTTGACAACGTAGTCGTCGGCGCCGCGCTCGTAGCCGAGGACTTTGTTCGGCACCGCGCTGCGAGCGGTGAGCATAATGACGGGGATGTGGTTCAGGCGGGCGTCCTTCTGCATGAGCCGGCAGACTTCATAACCGTCCATGCCGGGCAACATGAGGTCGAGCAGCACCAGGTCGGGCACGTCGGCCTCCAGCATCTGCAACGCTTCCTCACCTGAGAAAGCCTTCAGGGTCTCATAGCCTTCGCTGCGCAGGTGCTCTTCGAGCAACTCCACGATGGTCGGTTCATCGTCCACTATCAGAATCTTGCTCATGGGTGAACCTTGTCCGTCCTTAGATATTAATGTTGGGGATCAGGTGTTGGAGGTCAGGGTTTGCGCCCCTAATCCCTATTCCCAGATCCCAGGGGTCATCGCTAGACTTGCTCTTCCCAATGAATTTATATAGCAGATAGATGGACTCTGCAATATGCTAGGTGGTGCGAGTAATTATCCACGTCCCCCGTTGCAGATGCGGCGAATAACGAAAGGCCAACTCAAAACATACTTATTTCACTAAATCGTGCCTGCGACAATTTCAGGCGTGCAAGAACTATGCCAAGATGCGTAATGCGTAATGGTGGTAGGCAAACGGTGTTATCAGGACCGCATGCCGACTACGCAATACGCATTAGGACTAGGACTCGCTCTTATGCTCTGAGGCGAGACCGTACTCTATGAGCTTTTCGGCAAATACGGGCCGGTCGAGGCCGAGAAGGCGGGAGGCCTGGCTCCGGTCGCCTTCGGACACCTGGATGGCCTCGGTGAGGGCCATCTTCTCGATCTGGCCCAGGATTTCGATCAGAGGTGTACCTTCGCGGACCAGCCGGGCGATGTCCACCATCTGCCGGTCAACGAAACTGGAAATGAGGATGTGCTCGGTGGTGATTACCCTCCCCTGGGACATAACCACCGCACGCTGCACCGTGTTCTCCAGCTCCCGGACGTTTCCGGGCCAGTCATGCTTCACGAGCGCCTGCATGGCTTCCTCGGAGATGCGGGCAGGCTGGCCGCTTGGGTTGTAGCGGTGCTTATCAAGAAAGTGCTCGACCAGCAGGGGGATGTCCTCCTTGCGCTCGCGTAGGGGGGGCATGCTGATGCGGATGACGTTGAGCCTATAGTAAAGGTCCTCGCGGAAGCGCCCGGCATCTACTTCGGTTTCAAGGTTCTTGTTGGTGGCCGCGATAACACGCGTATCCACCTTGATAGGCAAGGAACCTCCAACGCGCTCGAACTCACGCTCCTGCAACACCCTGAGCAGCTTGCGCTGGGTGCTCAGCGACATCTCACCGATCTCGTCGAGGAAGATGCTCCCCTTGTGGGCCATCTCGAAGCGGCCCTTGCGCTGGGTGAGGGCGTTGGTGAAGGCCCCCTTTTCGTGCCCGAAAAGCTCGCTCTCCAGCAAAGTCTCCGGCAGGGCCGCGCAATTGACCTTCACGAGCGGCCCATGGCGGTAGGTGGAGTTGGAGTGGATGACGTGGGCCACCAGCTCCTTGCCAGTGCCTGTCTCGCCTGTGATGAGCACAGTGGCCTCGGTCTGCGCCGAGCGGCCTACGATCATGTAAATCTCATGCATCGGCGGGGAACTGCCGATGATGCGCTCCGATGGGTCGCGGGGCTCGATCTGAGCGCGTAGCGTTTTCACCTCTTCCTGTAGGCGCAGGCGCTCGAAATACCTCTTGATCTTATGCAACACCTCATCGAGGGCGAAAGGCTTGGTAACATAGTCATAAACGCCCAGGGACGATGCCTGGATTGCGATGTTCGGGGAGCCGTGCGCCGTCATGAGGATGACGGGTACCTCGCCCTGCTTGTCGCGGAGCTCCTTGAGCACGTCCATCCCGGTCATGCCGGGCATGCGCATGTCGAGCAGCACGAGGTCGTGTGCCCCGGCCTTGATGGCCTCCAGGGCCTCCTGTCCGCTACCCGCCTCGGATACCTGATACCCTTCGTCTTCGAGCACCGTACGCAGTAACTCGCGGGTAGGAGCATCATCGTCCGCGACCAGTATACGTCCGGAAGTAGAGTCTGTCATCTGGGAGTCGTGTATTTCCTCTTGGAGCGCCAGGCCCTTTCGCGTGCTTGCCCGGGTAGCCACGGCCTCGGCGTGCGCTGTCCCATTGTGCTTCGCGGGACCTGGGTTGCTTTCCACCTTTTTCGGCACTTCGTGATCGCCTCCTCAGCAGTGAATGCACGAGATAGCAGGAAGTCGGGATCAACACTGAACGATTCCCGCCACTTATTGCTACTAAGTGTGACGCCAGCGTCCAGCACAGTGCCCCCCTATTATACGTAATGAGTTGGATTGCGTCAATAAGGTTTGTGGCCGCGAAGCGTGAAATGTTACAGCGGCCAGGGCACAATTCTACCGGCCATGCCGCCCAATCAGCGATGACCGGTAGTACTCAGTCCCCCGAGATCTCTGCCCGCAGTATCGGATCGATGCTGTCCGACCAGAGCTTGTAGGTGATCTTCTTCCCCGCCGGCCTGGTGGCGACATGCGCGGCGAAGTCCGCGGAGACTTCCGAGAGGCGTGGCTGCCGGCTTGTGCCAGGTGCGAGAACAAGAGGGTCGATGCTCCTGTTCTTCATATGAGTGCTGAAATACGGCCCATGGTCATTCGCATGATAGAAGCGTGTGCCAGGCGTGAGGAGGCGCAGGTATGCTTGTACGAGTGGATCGTTGGAAGCCCTGAGGGTGGACATGGCCTGCTCGTCATCGAGGAAGAGGTCCTGTTCCGACATATCTCCGGTGTCAAACGCCCTGCGTATCGCTCCCGCGAGCGCCCAGTAAGCTCCCGCGTCGTTCAAGTTGGCCCACAATTCGTCGTTCAAATCCTCGAAGAGCAAGGCGAACCGGAGTGCTGCCTCGACGCTGTCCACAACGAGAGGGGCTGAGCCGCGAACGATATGCCCTACAAATTCGAGCGCCTGGTCTGGGGTGATCTTTCCCAGGGCGAGGGCATCGCGCAATGCGTAGTCCACGCGGTCGGCGCAGAGGTCGGGCAGGGGCTGCTCCAGGTAGGGGTACAGGGCGGGCTCCAGCGCGGCCCGCAGGGGCACGCCGTGGCGCTGGAGTATACCGGGGACCCCGGATTGCATTATTACCGCCTCGTGGAAGCGCTCGTGGTAGTTGTGCTCATCGTTCGGGAAGACCACGTCCGCGGTGTGGGAGAAGGCGGTGTGTGATACGTCGTGAAGCAGGCCGGCCACACGCTCTTCTAGAGGTGCGCCGAGCAGCGAGAGGAGGCCCATGACGCCTATGCTGTGCTCGAAGCGCGTGCTGCGGCGCTGCTCGGGGAAGAGGTAGAACCCCGCGCCGGCCTGGTTGATCCCGCGCAATCGCTGCACCGGCGCCGACCGCACCAAGTCGGCCAGCACAGGCTTGCCGAGTTCGACCGGCCCCCAGAGGGCGTCTGTCACGACGGGCTGCATGGGCTCCTACCAGAGGCGCAGTTCGTCAAACTGCTCCGCGTATTGCATGCCGGCGCCCGAGCGCTTCGCGGCCTGGCTATCCAGCTCGCGCATCCAATCGAGGCTTTTGTCGCCTTCGGGGAACTGCGACCGGTGGGCCAGCGCAGCGGCGACCTTGTGCTCGTACACCGCGCTTACGTCAACAAAGATGCTTGGCGAGGCCGGCGAGAAGAAGAAGACCCGCTTGATCTCTGCCGTCCGGCGGTCCATCAGTTGCTCGGGCCTGTAAAGGGGCATCCTGGCGGGCATGAGGGCGTCCACTGCCGCGCGGCCTGCTGCCCGGTGGTCGGGGTGAATTTGCCCCGCCCAGGAGGGGTCGAAGGTAAGCAGGGCATCGGGCTGCCAGAGGCGGTAGTAGCCCGCGATGGCGGCTCGCAATTCAAGGGTCGGCTCGAGCTCGCCGTCGTGGTAGTCCAGCGTGACCACCTCTCCCACGCCGAGAAGCGACGCCCCACCGGCGGCTTCTTGTTTGCGGGCCTCGGCCAGCGACTGCCGAGTGTACGTTTCGTCATGGGCCCCGAGGTCGCCTTGCGTGCAGATCAGCTCGTAGATCTCGACGCCGCGGCCGGCGAGCAGGCGCAGGGTGCCTCCGGCCAGGGTTTCCATATCGTCGGCGTGCGCCCCGACTACTATGATCCGGCTCACCTCGGCGAAAACCTCAAGCCCGCCGGCCGGCTGATCGCGTACAGGATTGTCCAATGCTCGGTGTCCTCCCACTGATTGCAAAGTCCCATTGTATTTTGTGCCTGAACAGTGTATAATTATCCTGAATTATTGGCAATGCGCCTCGGGCGCACTATCGAGGAGAGCACCGTGTACGTTGTCCACTGTCTCATCCGCTCGGTCCGCTTACAGAATTGCAAGCGTCACTGAAAATGTCGGGTGTCGGGAAGTGCGATGTGCAGCCGGGGCGAACCGCCACCGGCTTTTTGTTGCGGTTGCCGCGCCTCGAACAGTAAATTCGGAATCACGAAAGGAAAGTTGCTTACCGGATGAAGAAACCCAGTTATCCAAAGAAACAAGAAAAGAAGCGAGTCAACCCGGCGGCCGCCGCGACTCCGGTCGGACCGCGGCGATCTCGCGACGACGTAATCGCGATGGACGGCACGGTGATGGACGCCCTGCCGAATGCCTTATTCAACGTTGAGCTCGAAAATGGCCACAAGGTGTTGGGCCACATCTCGGGCAAGATGCGCACCCACTACATCAAGATCGTGGCCGGCGACCGCGTTCTCGTAGAGCTATCCCCCTATGACCTCACCAAGGGGCGCATCACCTACCGCTACAGGTAGCCGCTAGTCGAAGGCCCTGAGCAGAGCCAGCGTATTGCGCGCGTACCAGTCCTGGGTCCAGGAACCCACTACCTTCCCTCCTCTACGCAATACGCACAACGCAATAGGTTAGATCCAATCCGGCGTCAGGCATATGAAACTGATCGCGATTGACGGCGACCACACCCTTTGGGAACCGGCGAGTGGTGTGAACCTCTCGGACCGAAGTCCCACGGACGATGAGGGCCGGCCGGACTTCATCTACACCCCCAATAACGACAACCCACTGGTAATTGAGCGCGATGATGGCGCTCTCTTCACGCTGCGCCCCGAAGCCCGCAACGTGCTCAGCGAACTCAGGTCGCGGGGCGCGCTGACAGGGTTGCTGAGCTATAACCACGAGGGCAACGTGAGGAGGGCTCTTGAGGCATTCGGGGTGGGCCGGCTCTTTGACTACATGGTGGCGGAATGGCACACCAACAAGGACCGGATGCTGGAAAAGATGATCGCGATGGCCCGGTGCGATGGCCGTGCTCTAGATGCCGGAGACGTGTTGCTGGTGGACGACGACCCTGACGATATTTACGCGGGGCAGTGCAAACGCATGGGGGTGCGGTTTTGCAGGTTCGGGGTAGACGTGCGCGATTTGCGCGAGGTGTTGCGCTTACTCAGCGGATGAGAGCGTAGCCCAGGATGGCCCCTACAAGAGCCACCACGAAGATGAAGCCGTTTTCGATCTTCTTCGGGGTTTCACCGCTGAACCTGAACATGCCCATACTCTCAATGACGTTCGTGGCCATGGTGATGTAGAGGCCGAAGAAGAGGTACATCAACCACCCGACCACTCCTGCTGCCGCCACGATCAGAACGCGCCAGGCGCCGTTTACCGCGACACGGTCCCACGCTCCCCAATCTCTCAAGAGCGTCGCGATCAACCCTAGCACCACCGCCCATACGAGCACCCTCTGCCAGGGGAACCCGCTAATTCTCGCCATCGCCATTGCGCACCTCAACTTTCGCCGTTGTTACCAGTCCCCTACCGGAATTATAGGTGCCCGCGAGCCCGGTTGCAATAGACCAAACGTACTGCGTATTGCGTATTTCGTAATGGCTGTGTGCTCGGTTTAGGTGGTAGCACCCTTTGGCCTTCCTCCCCTACGCAATATGCAATACGTAATACGCAATAGCCAAATGGTCCCAGGGGGTGTGTTTGGCCGCCTGCTCGTTTGCTATAATCAAGCATGGACTCTGTGACCGGCCTGTCGCTCACACGACCTGAGGGGTTGATACTGCTGGCGCTTGTGCCCCTGGCGGTCTACCTGACGCTGCGCGGCCGGCTGCTGATGAGGCGGGGCCGGCGGCGGTCCTCCCTGGCGCTGCGCATCGCAATCATCGCGCTGCTCGTGCTGGCGATTTCAGGCTTGCAGCTTGCGCAGGCTTCCAACCGGCTGTCGGTGGTGTTCCTGGTGGACCGCTCGGCTAGCATAAGCGCGGCCCAGCAGGCACGGGAAGCCGAGTACCTGCGCGCCGCTATTGACCAGATGGGGCCGGACGATAGCGCCGGGGTGGTGGCCTTCGGGGCAGACGCCCTCGTAGACCGGCCCGTAACCGCGGATAAGTCGCCTCCCGACCTGGCAAGCCGGCCCCAGCCCGGCTACACCAACCTGGCCGACGCCATCCGCCTGGGGCTGGCTGTGGCCCCGGCTGATAGCGCCCGCAGGCTGGTGCTCCTCTCCGACGGCAAGGAGAACGCGGGCAACGCCGACTGGGCTGCCCGCCTGGCCGCGGCCAACTCCGTGCCCATCGACGTGCTCGACTTCCCCTCAACCTCGGGTTCCGAGGTATGGGTCGATTACCTCAAAGCACCCGCCACCGTGCGCGAGGGGGAGCGCACTTCCCTGCAATTCTCCATACAAAGCAACACCGATACGACCTCCACGCTCACCCTGTACGTCGACGGCGCGCCCGCGAGCACCCAACAGTTGCGCCTGGTGAGCGGCGCCAACAACTTTGCTCAGGACCTGCCGCCTATGCAGTCGGGCTTCCACACTTACGCTCTGCAAGTGGCTCCCCCGGTGGGTGCGGACACGCGGCCCGAGAACAACCGCTACAGCGCCTTTTCCGTGGTGCTTGGCAAGCCGAGAGTGCTCATCGTGCAGAAGGGCCCAGGGGAGGGGGAGGCGCTGAAGAGCGCCCTGGCCCCTTCAGTGCAGGCGGACCTTATCGAGCCCGCCGCCATGCCCGCAGACGTCAAAGCTCTAGCCGGGTACGAGGCGGTGGTGCTGGTCAACGTGCCGGCCACCTCGCTTTCCCAGAGCTCGATGTCGGCCCTTCAAACGCTCGTTCGCGACTTGGGCAAGGGCCTCCTGGTTATAGGAGGGGACGAGAGCTACGCCGCAGGCGGGTACTTCCGCACGACGCTCGAAGACATGCTGCCTGTGGATCTCAATCTGCCCTCCAAGCTGGACATCCCGAGCGTCGGCATGGTGCTGGTCATCGATAGATCGGGGAGTATGGGCGAGGCTCACACTCAGAGCGGCATCAACATCACCAAGCTTGAACTGGCCAAAGAGGCGGCCTACCGGGCGGTGGCACAGTTGAGCGCGAAGGACTACGTGGGCGTGATCAGCTTCGATAGCCAGTCGAGTTGGGACGTTACCCTCCAACCCCTGGGCGACCCGTCGCAGTTCAAGGGCCGTATCGGCGGTATCTCCCTGGGCGGCGGTACGAACATCTACTCGGGCCTGGCCCCCGCCGTGGACGCCCTGGCCGATAGCAAAGCCAAGAGCAGGCATATCGTGCTGCTGACGGACGGGATGTCCGAGGGTGGCGACTACCCGGGCCTGCTGAAGAAGATGGCGGCCAACGACATAACCCTTTCGACTGTAGCCATCGGCGCGGACGCCGACACTTCTTTCCTGCAATCGCTGGCCCAGCAGGGCAAGGGGCGCTACTACTACACCGAAGAGGGCAATGCCCTCCCGGAGATATTCGCCCACGAGAGCCACCTGGCGGCTCGCTCCTACCTTATAGAGCACCCATTCACCCCGGCGCGAACGTCCCCCTCGCCCATACTCGAGGGCATAGGCGGGATGCCCCAATTGCTCGGCTACATAGGCACGTCGCCGAAGCCGGGCGGGCAGATAGTCCTCGTTTCGGACGCTGGCGACCCCGTGCTCGCCCAGTGGCAATACGGGCTGGGCAGGGTGGTGGCATGGACATCCGACGCCAAGGGGCAGTGGGCCAAAGAGTGGGTGGGCTGGCAGGACTTCGCCAGGTTCTGGTCGCAAGCGGTCCGCTGGAGCACGGGTGCGACCGCGGGAAACAGCCTGCAATCGCAGGTCGAGATGGAGGCGGGGACGGCCCACATCACGGTGGACGCCACAGCCCCCGACGGCGCCTACCTTAATGACCTGAGTGCCAACGCTGTGATAGTGGCCCCCGACCTCACCACGAGCACCGTAAAGCTGAATCAGAGCGCCGCCGGGCGGTACGAGGGCAAGTTCGGGGCCTCGCAGGAGGGCGCATACCTCTTGCGGGTGGCGGCCACGGGTAAGAACCTGGGCACAAGCGCACAGACCCTGGGATTCGCCGTGCCCTATTCGCCTGAGTACCGCGGCTCAGGTGCGGCCGAGGACGTGCTGCCCCGGTTGGCCTCGGTGACGGGGGGACGGGCCATCGACTTCGCGCAGGCGGGGGCTGCATTCCTGCACGACCTCCCACCGGTGAGGCAGAGGACCGACCTGTGGCCGTTACTCCTGCTGCTCGCCATTCTGCTGCTGCCGTTCGACGTGGGCATCAGGCGAGTGGCCTTTGGCCGGCGAGACTTAGAGAGGGCCATCGCCGCCGCACGGGGCAGGCTCCGTCCGGCGCAGCCCGCGGTGGCCGGAGCCGGTGGCGCGGGCAACGCCGAAATGGCTGCCCTCCTTGGCGCGAAGGCCCGGGTCCACGAGCGAGCCACACGGGAGCCGTTGCCTGTGCCGAGGCCCGGGTCCACGGCTCCCGCACCACCACAAGTTACCGGGGCTGCGAGGGTTGAGGCACAGGACTTGCAACTCCCAGGCCGTAGCGGACGGCCACCGGCCGGAGACTCTGCCGCGACGCCTCCGGCACCATCTCCTGACACAGCTCCGCCGGAAGAGGAGAGCCTCGCGACTCGACTACGCAAGGCGCGAGAACAACGGCGCTAACTATCACCGGCCTCCAACGAGGTACATTTCGCCTATGCAATCCCAGACGATACAACCGGTGGCCCAGAGATACGAACTACTCGCCAGGGCGGGCTCGAACGGCCCGGTCGAGGTCTACGGCGCGGTTGATAGTCAATTGGACAGGCCGGTCACGGTGCAGATTCTGAACGCGGGCGGCGACGCGGCGGCCCGGCGGTTCCTGCGGCACCAGCAGATCGCCTCGTCCATCCACCACTGCGGGGTCCTCGCCGTGTACGACGCGGGCACCTGGCAGGAGCGCCCCTACTCGGTGATGTCGCGAGTGGCGGGTGAGACTCCGCGCGAGGTGTACCGGCCTGGGGCACCACCCGACGTGGCGATGGCGCTCCGCCTCGTCAGGGAAACGGCGGAGGCGTTACAGTGCTGCCGCGATGCCGGACTATCCGACTGGACTTTCTCCCCTGACGCCGTGCGGATAACCGGCGAGGGAACCGCGGCCATCGCGCTTATTGAAGGGCTACGCGGTCCTGGAAGCTCAAGACGCCCCTCGACCGACGCCTCCGCTCTTGGCGCCCTGTTGCGACTAATGCTAACCGGTCATGCGGGCCCGAGTGATGATCCATTGCCGTCCGCGCCCGTGCATGGCCTCTTGCTTGACGTGCTCGGCAATATCGAGCGCATGTCTACCGCGAATGAGGTCGCGGCATACCTGACGAGCGTCGAGGAAGCAGCAGAGCAGCCCACCTCTGCCTACGAGCCCGGCGTTCTGCCACCCGCTGCCCCCGCACCGGCCCCGGCGGCGGATGGTGCCACGCTTGAGCTCCACAACGCGCCCACAATGGCCGTGGCCCCTCCCCCGGCCCCGCCTCAGCCCCATAACGCCGCCAGGCCGGGCGCGCACGATGCCCCCCCGCTGGCTGCCACTGGGCCAGGCGCACCGGGTGCCCCCGCGAGCCTGCCCGTTGCTCTAGCAGAGGCAGCCGGCGCCGGGGCGGTCGTACGAGGAACCGAGCCGGATGGGGTTGAGCCCATCGCCGCCGGGGCTGCCGTCCCTTATGACACGCCCTATGATGCGCCGGCCGAAGTTGGCGGTGGGGCGTTGCCTTCGCCTCCGCACCCAACTCCGGCCACCGGGGGCGGGCAGAGGCGATTGGGCGTCCGACCATTGGTGGTTGCGCTGTCAGTGTTGGCAGCACTGGCGTTACTGGCCTTCATGTTGCCCAGGATATCGGGCGGGACGGCCCTGGGTGGGCGGCCCGCGGGCACACCGTTGCCCACGGGTCTGGTTTCGGTGCCCGACCTGCGAGGCAAACCGGTAGACGATGCCCGAAACATCGCGGGAGAGGCGGGCTTGAACCTGGCCCTGGGCGACCCGGAGTACAGCGCCGGGGTGCCTGCGAACAGTGTGGCCGGGCAGGAACCGGAGGCCCTTTCCACCGTGCAGGCCGGCGGGTTGGTTACCGTGATGGTCAGCCTGGGTCCGGTCCCGCCCGTAGCTGCCCCTAGCCCTACCGAACCTGGTGTCGCGGCGCCCGGTGCTCCGGCCCAGCAGGCACCGCCTCAGCCATCGAAGAACAAGAAGAAGCAAGGCGGAGAGAAGCACGGAGGAGACAAGGGCAATGGGGACGGCGGAGACTAAGGGCTTGTGAAACCCCGGCCAGGCGTTGACTGTTGCCCTCTCAGAACCATATAATTGTTGCGCATGCCGCCCTGGTGCGGCGCTTTTTGCCGGGAAGGAGTTTTCGCATGCGCTCACCCTTTTTGACCGGGACCGGGCGGCCCCTGGCTCCTGTAGTGGGTATAGTCTCTCGCTTAGCCGTATTCGCGTTTATGTTGGCGGCTGCCATTGTGGCGTTGCTGAGCTATTTTGGTGCCGCACCGGCGGACGGGGCGGCTGCCATGGGCGGGGGGCCCGGCATGCCGGCGGTGGGAAGGTGGGTGATCGTACCCCCTGTGACCACTGAGGACCTGCGAGACGTGGATATGGTGTCGAGCGCCCTCGGCTGGGCGGTTGGGGAGAACGGTACCGTGCTGAAATATGACGGCACCGCCTGGCAGCCGGTGGACATCAGCTCTACCCAGACGCTAGTGGACGTGTACATGGTGAGCGCCACGAATGGATACATCATCGCATGGGGGACCGCCGGCTCCGACATCTATCACTACGATGGCACCAACTGGACCTTGCAGTGGACCGCGCCGGGGTCGCTCAACCGGATGGACGGGTCATCGGCTAGCAACATCTGGGCGGTGGGCCTAAACCTGACGGTCCATTGGAACGGCACACAGTGGTCGCCCGTGAGCATCCCCGTCGACCGCCAGCTTTTCGGGGTGATCGTGCCTTCCGATAACGAGGAGTGGGCGGTGGGGCAGTTTGAGCCGGTGAGTATGCACGGGCTGATTTTGCACAACACCACGGGCTCGTGGGCGCAATTCCCCTCTCCCGCGCCGCAGACGATCTTC
>JBJMMB010000455.1:0-5436 GCA_045805005.1 Chloroflexia bacterium | reverse complement strand
GCCACTGACACGCCGACTGAGACTTACACATCGACCAACACGCCGACAGAAACACACACACCCACTGAGACGCCCAGCGACACGCCTACTTCGACGCCCACCGGCACCGATACCGTCACAAGCACGCCCTCGACTACGCCTACCGACTCACCCGCCTCAAGCCCAACCACAACATCGACCGACACGCCGACGGACACTCCATCCAACACTCCCACTACCAGCCCTACTGATACTTCAACCGACACTCCAACCCGCACGGCTACTTTCACGCCCACCACCACGTCGACGGAAACACCTACTCAAACGGCAACTGATACTCCCACGGATACGCCGACCCTTGCTGATACTGCCACCAATACACCATCCAATACGCCTACGGACACTCCGACAGACACCCCAACCGACACCCCAACCGACACTCATACACCCACCCTTACACCTACAGACACTCCCACCAACTCTCCCACCGACACTCCCACGCCTACCGGTACGCCCACCGATGTTCCCACATCAACCTCTACGCCGGCAGATACCGACACGCCGACGGACACTCCTACCAACACTCCCACAGATACCCCAACCAACACACCTACGGACACACCTACCGCTACTCTTACGGCCACAGATACCCCTACCAACACACCCACTGAAACACCCACGAATATGCCCTCTGATACTCCAACCGATTCGCCCACAAACACACCGGTATCTAAGAACACCTTCACTCCAACCTCTACACCAACCTCTAAGCCGACCGACACTCACACCCCGGTTAAGAAGCCCACCAACACGGTGACTGCCGTCCCGACCGATACTCCCACCTTTACTTACACACCGAGCCGTACGCCCAGCGGCACGACCACACCCACCAATTCGCGCACTCACACCCCTACCAACTCCCGCACCCGCACGCCTACCAATTCGCCCACCCGCACCTGGACTAACACTCCGATGCCGACAAGCACCTTCACACCTATCCCCAGGCCAACCGACACCCCCACATTTACACGCACAGTAAACCCCCACCGCACACATACGCCTGTCCATACACGCATCCCTACGGACACGCCGACCGACACACCCACTACTGTGCCTGCGTCAACGATTGTTCCGACAAGGGTCGCCACTCCCTGCGGCGGCTGCGACCTCTCGATCACCGAGGTGAGCGTCACGTGCAACTCCGATGGCACGGTACATTGGACCGCTAGCGTAAGGAACGATGGGGTTTGCCAGGTTACTGCTTCGTGGACCGCCGCGTTGCAAGCCAAACCCGGGAACGGCAACGCGCCGTTCAGGACGGTGGCCTCGCAGCAAGGTGCGCTAGAGTTCGCGCCGGGGGTTACGGAGGTAAGCGGCGATTTGTGCTACGCCTTCAGGCACAGCGAGCACGAAATGCGGTTGCACTTGTCGATAAGAAGCGATACCGGCAACTGCGGTTCTACCCTGAACTCAGACTCCACCGAGACTTGTGACACGGATCAGCAGTGCCGCTGATCGCGCAACCGGGAGCCGCGCGTCCTTACAGGTGCTCCTCGAAGTATCCAAGCACGCGCCGCTCCTGGTATTCCAGCCCCTGGGCGTCCCGAGGCATGTGGCGCTCCTCCGGAAACAGCAGCAGGTCGTAGGGCTTCTGCGCCGCCGCCAACGCCCGAAGCAGTTGCGCCGTGTGGCGGAAATGCACGTTCTCGTCGACCATGCCGTGCACCAACAGCAGCTTGCCTCGCAGTCCGGCCACCTGCTCCAACACCGCGCTGCGCCGGTAACCCTCCGGGTTCGATTGGGGAAGCCCCATGTATCGCTCCGTATAGTGGGTATCGTACCCTTCCCAATGCGTCACCGGCGCGCCCGCCACGCCCACCCGAAATACATCCGGAGCCCTCAGCAGCGCCATTAGCGTCATGTAGCCTCCGTAGCTCCAGCCATAGACGCCCACCCGCTCCCCGTCCACGTGGGGCCGCTGCGCCAGCGCTCGCACCGCGTCGACCTGATCCCGCACCTCGATGTCGCCCAGATTGCCGGCGATTGGCGCCTCGAAGCCCAGGCCACGATTCGCGCTGCCACGGTTGTCCACCTTCAACACCACGAAACCATGCTGCGCCAGGTACTGCGCCCGCAAGTCCACGGTGAGTCCCCACAGGTTAGCCACTATCTGCGCGCCCGGTCCTCCGTACACAGACACGATCAGCGGGTAGCGGCGCCCGGGCTCGATTTCGGGCGGGTTATAGACCACCGCGTCCAGGGCCACGTTGTCGCGCGTCATCACAGTAATTAGCTCTGGCACCTGGAACCCCAGGGCGGCTGGTGTCACATCAGCCTGCTCGAAGATCACCCTCTCAGGCCGGCTCTGGGCATCCTCGCTATCCCCTGTCTCCCGCAGGGCCACCGTCGGCGCTCGCTCCAGACTGCTCCAAGAGTCGACGAAGCGCCGGAAATCGGGGCTCACCTCGGTCTCATGCCACCCCGGTTCGCTGGTAAGCTTGCGTATCTCCCCACCTTCCAGACCCACGGAGTACAAGTGGCGCTCCAGCGGGCCGTCGCGGGTGCCCTCGAAGTAGACCACTCGCCTCGCCTCGTCCACCGCCACCACCCGCGTAACAGCCCACTCGCCCCCCGTGACCTGCCGCACCTCCCGCCCATCGGACCCGTAGAGGTACAGGTGGCGGAAGCCGCTCCGCTCGCTCGACCACAGTATCTCGCCCGACTTAAGGAAGCGGGTATCGTCGCTCAGATTGATCCAGGGCTCAATGTGCTCGGTGATAACGGGCGTAGCTGCTCCTGATTCGCGGTCAAACTGCACCAGGGTCAGCGTCTGCTGGTCGCGCGACTGCACCTGGGCGGTAAGCGTGCCATCGGGCGTCCAGCCCACCCGCGCTATGTAGAAATCAGGCTCCTCTCCCAGCTCCATCCAGGTCGTCGCTCCGCCCTCGACCGAAACCACCCCGAGTTGCACACGCGCGTTCTCTACCCCAGCAAACGGATAGGCGTGCTCTTCGACATCGATGGCATCCTTCCCCTGGTGCACGATTGGATATATGGGGATAGGGCGGGCATCGGCGCGCTCGTATGCCAGGTAGCGCCCGTTGGGGCTCCACCAGAAGCCCTCGCTCCGCCCCATCTCCTCCTGCGCCACGAACTCGGCCAGCCCGTTCGTGATGCCCTCCCCGGCGCCCTGGGTAACCGTCGTGACTTCTCCTCCTGCCGTCGCCTGCACCTGCAACTCACCCTCGCGCACGTAGGCGACGCGGGTGCCGTCGGGGCTCAGTTGCGGGGCGGTGTTGCCTTCGCTACCCGGCAAGCGCACGAACGGCCCGTCGCCCACCCGGATAATCAGCCCCCCGGTCGAGGGTATCATCAGCACAGGCGGCTCCGCATCTGTGGCGTACACATAATCGGTGATACCAACCTCGCGAGTGCGGCTGCGCTCCCGGCGAAGCTCCTCTTCGCGGGAAAAGGTGTGCGTCGCCCTGCCTGACGCTGCAACCTCTTCGCCCGCCAACTCAACGTGTTTGCCCGACTCGATCTCGTATGCCCACAGCCGCTGCACGAGGTCGGCTCCCGATCCGGCCAGGTAGACCACGCGGCGGCCATCGGGGCTGAACCTCGCCTTCCTCGGGCCCGCGGTTCCCGGCCTCGGGAATCGCGCCACTTCCTCTATCGTCAATCGGTGTGCCATATCGCTGGTTGCCATCCTCTCCGGCCTGAAATAGGTGTCCTGGGGACCACAGGCCATTATACTGGAAGCGCCACCAGAGCGCGCCCGTGATCTGCCGCCCTCTCACAGCCCGCCCTACCACTTCCGACTTTGCATCAGCTCTACCCTAAAAATAGATCGCACTATTGCTATTCATCGTATAAAGGTGCTATAGTTGGATTACCCTCATATACTGTGGGCATAGGGCACGTCGTTCACTTACTTCACCAGGAGGACTCTATGCTTATGCACGGTCTCACTCGCTGCGCTCGGGGTAGCGCGGCCCTGGCTTTACTTCTGTGCCTGCTGATGGTGGGCATTGTCGTGGGCAAATCTCAGCTTCAGGCCGGCAGCGTTTCGCCGGGTCCCGCAAGTCGGGCCTTCTCGGCTGTCAATATGGCCTCTGCCCCTGCTGCCGCGGCCAAGGATGCACAGCCAGTCGCGCCGGGCGGTCCCGTGGTAGGGCACGATCTGCGCCACGACACTTCCCCTCCACTTTCATCCATGCCTGCAGTTAGGCCCGGTCCCGCCGGCAACCGCGTGCTACCCGACCGCGGTGAACTCCGGCAGACCGTCGCCAGGCCCTGGGTGCAGGACCCGGTCGTGCAAAGCAGTATGAGCGATGCGTCCTCGCCGGGCATGCCAAGTTTGCGCGCCAGCTTCGAGGGGATCTACAACTACTGGGGCTACTACCCACCCGACACGAACGGCGACGTTGGCCCCAACCACTACGTGCAAATAGTCAACGTGGGCTTCCAGGTCTTCAGCAAGACCGGCGCTTCGCTGTACGGGCCCGCCAATATCAGCACCCTCTTCAAAGGTCTCGGAGGCGTGTGCGAGACACGTGATGATGGCGACCCTATCGCCCTCTATGACCCCCTTGCCGACCGCTGGCTCATCTCGCAGTTCGCCGTCCCCGGTGGGGCCGATGGCTACCACCAGTGCGTGGCCGTGTCCGCTTCCGGCGACCCCACAGGGCGCTACTATCGCTACGACTTCCTGATCAACAACCCCCTCTTCAACGACTACCCGCACTTCGGTGTCTGGCCCGACGGCTACTACGTTGGCTTCAACATGTACGGTAAGGTCAGCTTCTCGGGAGCCGAGCCCGCGGTGCTCGACCGTGCGGCTATGCTTGCCGGTCGTCAGGCTTCCTTCCAGTCCTTCCCGCCCCAGCATGGTCTCAGCAGCCTGCTGCCCGCCGACTTCGACGGCCGTCTGCTGCCCCCATCGGGCGAGCCCGAAGTCTTCGCTGACGTAGATCTAAACGGCCAGCCCAATCTCAACCTCTACAACTTCCACGTTGACTGGGCCCACCCCTCCAATTCAACCTTTACCCTGGCCGCACGCTTGCCGGTCACCGATCTAAACGCGCCGTGTACGGGCAGTCACTACAACTGCGTCTCCCAGCCGGGCACCGCTCAGGGCCTGGATAGCCTGGGCGACCGTCTGATGTATCGCCTGCAATACCGCAACTTTGGCGACCACCAGGCGCTGGTTACTAACCACACTGTAGACATCGGCACCTCGCAGGCCCCGAACACTGGTATCCGCTGGTACGAACTGCGCAGCCCCTCGGGGTCGCCTTTCACGCCCTCTCTCTACCAGCAGGGCACCTTCGCCCCTGACGCCAATAACCGCTGGATGGGTTCGGTGGCGCTTGACCATAGCGGCAACCTGGCGGCGGGGTACAGCGTTTCAAGCCAAACAGTCTACCCTGGCCTTCGCTATGCCGGTAGATTGGC
>JBJMMB010000454.1:0-9079 GCA_045805005.1 Chloroflexia bacterium | reverse complement strand
TGGCACTTTTGGGGGCGGGCGTGGTGATACTTGAGGGGCTGGATATGCGGGGGGTGCCGGAGGGGGAATATGAGCTTATCTGCCTCCCCTCGAAATTGCAGAACGGTGATGGGGCGCCAGCGCGGGCAGTGCTGGTTTGACCCTGCGCCCTGCTCGAAATCTTCGCCCTGACTGTTGCCTGCGGTTGCAGTCACCGCAGCAATGAAGCCTGGCACAAGCTAGCGAGATGGTTCGCTAAACATAACTATCCACACGCGGTTGGGGCTTGTGGAATCGTTAGCAACGATAGGGCTTGAGCCATCATTGCTGTCCACGGTAATGGTTAGCGACACCATTCTCTTGTCCAGAAAGGGCACCCATGAAGGTATCCATTGTGGGACGCTGTAATACTCATACATTCTCGTTGCGGCGTGGGCTAATGGGGGGGTTATCGATGGCACTGATATCCAGCCGGCATTTAGGAGACGGCTGTCATAGAAGGCGAAAACCTGTTGGTCGCTATCAGTTGTGTCCAATAACACCAACACCTGCCCCGCGTGGGTGTCTGTGGAACCTGACTTGGGAGCCGGCGTGCCGACACCCAGAACCGTAGCGCCAGGATAGTTATCGAGAGATGGGATGCTCGCGGCGTATTGCCCACTCCCATTGGAGCCGAGGGCCACCACCCCCACTCCCGCCGCCACGCACAGCACCACCAGCACAAGCCCCGCAATTGCCACCACTCGCCGCCTCGTTGCTCGCATGGCCCCGCCCTCCCGGCAGACTGTTTTGCGCCTAGTATAGCACAGCCTGCTTCATACGCCCTTGCCCTCAGTATTCCCGCGTAGGGTCAGGCAACGGGGGCCTGCCCCTACAGAATTTCGGAGGGGTCCGCAGACCTGAGCCACTGGATGTAAGCAGCTTGTGAGCCTTCGTGAATTCAGACACTTGACACAGAGGCTCTTAGGTTATATGATAAGAGACAAATCATGAGGCCGGCAGAAGCCGGCTTCCGTGAGAGTAGAACATGGGCCTGACGCTCAAAGGCCGGGCAACGAGCTCGACAACTCGCCCGGACCCCACCGGCGGCAGGTCTCTCCTGCGGGGGCGACTCAACATCGCGCCCGCGGATGCGACCCATTACTACGTCGCACCGACGTACCTTAAAAACTGAATAGGGGAGGTGTATTAAGTATGCCAGATTGGTTCCCGTGGGTCCTGTCTCTGGTGATCGCGCTCGCCGCGGTCGCTATCACAGGATTCGCGATACGATCGTCACAGGCAGCAGCCGCCAGGGAGAAAGAACTGGCGGACGAGCGGATCAAGACCGCCGAGGAGAAGGCCCAGGTGGCCCTCCGAGAGGTCGAAGCCCAGCGCAAAGAGATTGTCCTCCAGGCTAAAGACCAGTCGCACCAGATACGGGGTGAGGTCGAGGCCGAGTACCGCGAGCGGCGCACCGAAGTACAGCGCCAGGAGCGGAGGATACAGCAGAAAGAGGAAAACCTCGACCGCAAGCTCGAAGTTACCGAAAAGCGCGAAAAGGCCCTCCAGTCCAAGGAGCGCCAGCTCGAAGAGTTGGAGGCTCAGTTGGGCAACATGCGCGAAGAGCAACGCAAAGAGCTGGAGCGCATCGCGGGCCTCACCGCCGACCAGGCTAAAGCCCTGCTTCTTCAGGAGATAGAGGAAGAAGTGAGGATTGACGCCAACCGCCGGTATCGCGACGTCGAAGCCGAAGTCAAAGAGGATGCCGATACCCGTATCCGCAAAGTCCTGTCTATCGCGGCTTCGCGGGCGGCCTCGGAATATGTCCCCGAGATCACCGTTTCGATAGTGCCGCTGCCCAACGACGAAATGAAAGGCCGAATCATTGGACGCGAAGGTCGTAACATTCGCGCCATCGAGCAGGCCACGGGGGTGGACCTCATCATAGATGAGACCCCCGAAGCAATAACCCTATCGGCTTTCGACCCGGTCCGCCGTGAGGTTGCCCGGAGAGCCTTGAGCAAGTTGATCGCCGATGGCCGCATCCACCCGGCCCGCGTAGAAGAGGTAGTCGCGAAAGCGCAAGCTGAGGTGGAGAACCACATGCGTGAGGAGGGCGAAAAGGCCGCCTTCGCAGCCAACGTTCAGGGACTGCACCCTGATCTCATAAAGCTGCTGGGGAGGCTCTCATTCCGCACCAGCTACGGCCAGAACCAGTTGCACCACGCGGTGGAGGCGTCGCACATAGCGGCCGCCATCGCAGCCGAAATCGGGGCTGACGTAAACGTAGCCAAAACCGCCGCTCTACTGCACGACATCGGCAAAGCCGTTGACCATGAAGTAGAAGGCCCTCACGCCCTTATCGGAGCCGAGATCGCCAAGCGATTGGGCCGATCTCCCAAGATAGTACACGCCATCGCCTCGCACCACAACGAGGAAGAGCCGGAGACCGTGGAAGCCTGGATCATCCAGGCCGCCGACGCCCTCTCGGGTGGGCGGCCCGGTGTTCGGAGGGATAGCGTGCAGAACTATATCAAGCGCCTCGAAGCTCTCGAATCTGTTGCAAACTCTTTCGAGGGCGTGGAACGCAGCTTCGCCATCCAGGCGGGGCGCGAGGTTCGGATGCTCGTCAAGCCCGAGTCAGTTGACGATCTGGGGGCGATGAGACTGGCACGAGACGTAGCCAAGAGGATCGAGGAAAGCCTGGAGTATCCAGGGCAAATCAAGGTGACTGTCGTGCGTGAAACCCGCGCCGTTGAGTACGCCAAGTGATGTAATACACCTATCAGGCCGGTGCCTTATGGCTCCGGCCTGGGCGGCGTTATCCTATGCAAGCTACCGGCGCACGGGACGGGGGAAGGTGGAAACCCACTGGGAAAATAGAACATGGACAACCGTATGTCCCCGGGCGGCTCTGGGCCAGGCCAAACGGGGTATGCTTGCCGAATCGGGAGAGGGGCAAGTTAGAACTAGGAGAGAGCATCACACCATCCAGTTGCAAAGCCAACGGTTCCGCGACGATGACGTTGCGGCTCCACGCCAAGCAGCACACTCTTGCTGGAGGCAAAACCTATATGCATGCCATGAACGACATGGACTTACCCGCGAGCGTGAAGTTCGACGCCAAGGAGCACGACGATACAGAGGTGCTCAAGGTGTCGGCACATTCGCGACCCAGCGCCGTGGCCGGCGCAATCGCCGGGGTTATACGCAGTCATGGCCGCGCCGACGTTCAGGCCATCGGTGCGGGCGCAACCAACCAGGCCATCAAGGCGGTAGCAATCGCTCGCGATTACTTGCAACCCAATGGCATTGACATCGTAATGGTGCCTTCCTTCATCGACGTAATTATCGCCGACGAGGAAAGGACGGCCATCAGGCTGGTTGTCGAAACGAGATAACAGCTCGCCCCACAACCGGCAAACCAGGCAAACCAGGCAAACCAGGCAAACCAGGCAAACCAGGCAAACCAGGTTAGAATTCAGGCGCTAACGTCGGCCCATCAGGCTGGCTGTCTGTTGCGTGGCGGACAGCCGGCCTCTCGTGTTTCAAAAGGGGCGTTCAAGGGCCATGTGGCCTTTGAACGCCCCTTTTGAAAAAGAAATATTCTTTTTTGACACCCGTAGGGCCATGTGCTATCATTTCAGACAGGAGGCCCCTCGGGGCAGCCGGTCCTGTCAAGTCGTGCCCGTTTCTGTGTGTACCTGGGGGTGCACATATTTATTATGTGTGGCGCCATCTTTGGATATCGTTTATGTCGTTTAATGTCACAATCCGGGTCCTTGGCATGGTGCTCTTCGCCGTACTGGGCCTGCTGCTGGGCCTCTACCTGGTCCGCGAGCTCTACCCCAACGCCCTGGATAGCGGCTTCAACCAGATCGTGCTTCCCCTGGTGATCGTTGGCGCGCTCTTCGGGTTGCTCGCCACCCCGTATATGACCGTCTACCCGATCCGGCAGGTGCGCGAACGGGTGAAGGCGATGAACGCGCTCGACCTGCTGGCCGCCGCCATAGGGCTCTTCGCCGGGCTGCTGTTCGGGGCCCTGTTCACCTGGCCCCTGAGCAACCTGCCCGGCTGGCTTGGTCAGGTGGGCCCCATCGTCACTACCCTGGTATTCGCCTGGATCGGCGTGTACGCGGCCGTGTCGCGCAGGCCCGATATTTCGGAGGCTATACGCTCCGAGCGCGAGCGCACCCAGGCTGCCAACGCTGCCGCCAGGGCGCAGGTCCGCGGCAATGGCCCCGAGACCTACGGCGGCACCACTCAGCGCACCTTAGTGGACGCGGGCGGCTCGGCAAGCGACAAAACCCAGTTCGACAAGTATGTGTTGGTCGACACCAGCGCCATCATCGACGGGCGGATAGCCGACATCACCCAGACCGGCTTCATTGACGGCACCCTGCTCGTGCCCCGCTTCGTGCTCAACGAACTGCAGCATATAGCCGACTCCCCCGACCCGCTGCGCCGCGCCAGGGGTCGCCGCGGCCTTGACATGCTCAACCGCCTCCAGCGAGAGTCGGGAGCCCCCATCCAGATCAGCGAGGTGGACGCCGACGACATCCCAGAGGTGGACGGCAAACTCGTCAAGATCGCCCGCACCTACCACTGCCCGGTGATTACTAACGACTTCAACCTCAACCGCGTGGCCGAGATACAGGGCGTGAAAGTGCTCAACATCAACGAGCTCGCCAACGCCCTCAAACCGGTGGTCCTGCCCGGCGAAGATATGAACGTGCACATCATACAGGAGGGCAAAGAACTGGGCCAGGGCATAGCCTACCTGGACGATGGCACGATGATTGTTATTGAGAACGGCAAGAAATACATGAACGCCGACGTAGACGTAACCGTCACCCGCGTCCTCCAAACCGTAGCCGGCCGCATGATCTTCGCCCAGATGAAAAATGGCAAGTCTTAACACGTCAGGGGTGCAGGGTTCCCCCTGCCGGGGGCCCGGGGGTGTCCCCAGGCTCTCACCCATAAAGGGGTGCAGGGCCCTCCCTGCCGGGGGCCTGGGGAATTGGAGCCCAACTTACCCTCCCCCGTATGGAAGGGGTGCAGGGGGCTCCCTGCCGGGGGTTTTGGGGGCGTCCCCCAAAGTTTCATCTCTCTACTCTCCCCAAGAGGGGTAAGGGGGTAAGGGCCAATGCCGAATGAACTCATAGCAATCATAGTCGCCGCAGGCAAATCCCAGCGAATGGGCGGAGCCGACAAGCAACTGCGCACCATCGGGGGCGTGCCCGTGCTGGCCCGCACCGTGGCTGCCTTCCAGGCATGCGAAGACGTGGGCGCGGTCGTGCTGGTCCTCAACCCCGACAACATGGGGGCCGCCGCAGAAATGAGCGGGGAGTACGGCTGGAACAAAGTACGCGCCATGGTCGCCGGGGGCGAGCGCCGGCAGGACTCGGTCCGGGCGGGGCTGGGCGCCGCGGCTGAGATAGGGCGCCAGGGCATCGCCGCCGAGTGGGTGGCAGTGCATGATGGGGCACGCCCCCTCGTCACGCCGGGACTCATCAGCAGGGGCCTGGAGGCCGCGCGCGAGGTGGGAGCCGCCATCGCCGCCCTCCTCGCCACCGAAACCATCAAAGTGGTCGACGGTAGCGGCACGATAACCGCCACACCCGAGCGCAGCAACCTCTGGATCGCCCAGACTCCCCAAATCTTCCGCACGGAGCTCCTGGCAAGCGCATACGCGGCCCTGGAGCAGAGCGGTGAAGACCACGAAGCGACAGATTGCGCCCGCATAGTTGAGATGATAGGCCGCCCGGTCAAGGTCTATGAAGGGGAGCGCACCAACATCAAGATCACCACCGCGCTCGACCTCCTGATCGCTGAGGCCATCCTCAAAGGTGGGGGAGCGGGCGTCGCCGAGCGCGTCTAGCGATACAGCCGTGACGTCCCAATCCCAGCCCCCACAACCTCCAAACCCCACCAACGACTTCCCCTTCCGCATGGGCTTCGGCTATGACGTGCACCGCCTGGTCGCGGGGAGACGTCTGATCCTGGGCGGAGTAGAGGTACCGTTTGATAAAGGATTGGAGGGCCACTCCGACGCCGACGTGCTGCTCCACGCCCTCATCGACGCTCTCCTCGGCGCGGCGGCCCTGGGTGATATAGGCACCCACTTCCCCTCCTCCGACCCAACCCTGGAGGGCATCTCCAGCCTGGATATGCTCTCCCGGACTATGGCCCTACTCAAACAGGACGGCTGGCATATCGCCAACGTAGACGCCACCATCGTAGCCCAGCAGCCGCGCCTGTCACCCCACACCCCCGCCATGAAAACCGTCATAGCCAACGCCCTGGGCATCGCCCAGGACGCCGTCAACATCAAAGGCAAGACCACCGATGGCCTCGGCTTCACAGGCACGGGCGACGGCATGGCCGCCTACTGCGTGGTGCTTGTGTACCAGGGGTCGAGGGGTATGAGCGAAGCGGGGGGCGGTCGGGGGTCGGAAGGAGCGCCGGATCGAACTCCCGACCCCTAACCATGAAAGCTGTCATACAGCGCGTTTCGCACGCGAGCGTGGTGGTGGAGGGCGAGACGGTGGGCCGGATAGGGGTCGGCTTTCTGGTGCTGCTCGGTGTGGGGCGGGACGACACGGAAGAGGACGCGCGCTACGTGGCGGGCAAGATAGCGGGGATGCGCATCTTCTCGGACCCCGAGGGCAAGTTCAACCTGTCCCTGGCCGACGCCGGCGGGGCGGTGCTGCTCGTCTCCCAGTTCACCCTCTATGCCGACACCCGCAAAGGCAGGCGGCCCTCCTTCACAGACGCCGCTCGGCCCGAAATGGCCGAAGCTCTCGTTGACAGGTGCGCCCAGTTGCTCCGCGCCGAGGGCCTCCAGGTCGAAACAGGCCGCTTCGGAGCCCACATGAAAGTGGAACTCCTCAACGACGGCCCGGTAACCGTGCTGCTTGACACGGACTCGTAAAACGTAAAACGTAAGGGATGCGGGTGTAGCGGGTCCGTAATCTGAACCAAGTACGCCTAGCACCATTACGTTTTACGTTTTACGTCTTACGAGTCAGTTTCACGTTTCACCAATCCGTGGTAAGATATATCCCAATGCAAACGCCATACACACCCTACCCTCCCGGCCAGGGTTATGGACCGGCCAGCGCACCTCCGGTGGACCCGATCATCTCGCGGCTGCGCCCGCGGGATATGGGCGGCATCCTTGACCAGTCGTTCAGGCTATATCGGGCCAACTTCCTCACGTTCGTGGCTATCGTCGCGGTCGTGTTCGTGCCTGTGGAGATAATCAGTCAGGCGCTCAGCATTTCCTCCCAGGGCAATTCGAGAGGCGCGGTCACGTCCTTCGATCCGGCGACGGGCGCATTCAACAGTGCATTCACGCAGTCAATGGTGACGTCCCTTGTCCTGGCGCTGGCGCTGATAGTGGTGACTGCGATTGGGAGCCTCTTGCAATACCTCAGCCAGGGGGCGCTCACCGCGGGGATAGCCGACAGTTACCTGGAGAAGCCGGTAAGCTTTGACCGCTCTTACAAAGAGATGCTCAAGCACCTGGGGCCGCTACTGGGGGTCATCGGCCTGCAAATACTCATCGGGGTAGGGATATTCGGAGTGCCCGTGCTGCTTTTCGGGCTCTCGTTCCTGGGGTTCGCTAACAGCCTCGATAACCCGAGCGCGAGCGGTGGCTCCAGCGCGGCTATCTGCGCGGCTGCTTGCCTGATTCTCCCCGCGAGTCTCCTCTCCATCTATGTATTCACCCGCCTTCGCCTGGTGGCACCCGCGGTCATCATTGAAAATCTGGGGCCTCGCGAGGCCCTGCGCCGCAGTTGGGGTCTCGTGCTCAACAACTGGTGGCGTACGTTCGGTCTGGTGATCATCCTGGGAATACTGAGCGCTGTCATAGCCGCAGGCCCCGCCGCTCTGGTGGTGGCCCTGGTGGCCATCCTGGCCAGGAATTTCGACCCCACCGCCGCAAGCATCCTCAGCGGCGGCATTACCCTCCTCGCCAGCTTGATATTCCTGCCCATCGAGCAGACCGCGATTACCCTCTACTATTTCGATCTGAGGGTGCGCAAAGAGGCTTTCGACATCGAGTCGGCCATGGCCCGCTCCGGCTATGGCTCGCAACCCCAGGGCGGATACTACCCACAGGGAGCGCCGGGCCAGTACGGCTACGGCCAACCCCAGGCCGGGTACGCCCAAACTCCCCCCGGCGCTATGGCTCCGCCCCCACTCGGTTACCAACAGCCCACCTACGGCACCCCAGCGGGCTACCCACCCGGCTATCCTCAAGGCCAGCCCCAGGTGGCAACAGGCTACGCGCCCACGGAGCAGAGCCCTCCCGAAACGCCTTCCGTAGGCGCGACAACCGGCTCATACGCCTACAACCCCACCGACCCCACCGAGAACGCCTGGCCCGCGCCCCCTCCTCCCCCCGAGGAGCCTACCGCGCCGCCCGCACCCGAACCGGAACCCGGCGCGCCGCCCCCGGTGCCCCCTCCAGATGAGCCCTACCCCACGCCCGGCTGGCTGGAGCGCCCCTCCGACGCGCTTGAGCCCGAGGCGCCAACCGCCCCGGAGGGCCAACCGCCCCGGCAAGGTGGAGATGAGCCGCCCGCTCAAAACGAGGGATAAGCGGGGTTGAGCGCGCTCTCTGGAAGGCTCGGTGGCATACCGGCGCGCTGGAGGTGGGTTGGCCTCGCCGTAATAGTGGCCCTCACGGTCTTCCTCGTCTGGTTCTTCATCTTCCGCCACTCCGAGTCCGCGCCCTCGCCCGCGGGCAGCGCTCCTCCCCCACGTCCCGCCCTGGGCAAGCGCATCCCCTACGCCACCTACAGCGCCGCCGTAGACCAGGCCCTGGGCGCGGTCCACGACGCCGGGTCGCTGCAAGGCGACGCACTCAAGAAGAAGCTGGAGAGCGCCGCCGCGACGCTGGAGCAGGTCGAGGGCGCGAGCGTGGAGCCGCCCTCCGGCGGTATCTCGGTGATTGACAATACTGCCATCATCGCCGAACTCAGAAGCAGCGAGCCCAACCTGGGGGCCCTGGACGGCAGCCTCACGGCCCTGTCCCAGAGTCTGCACGAGGCCCCAGGCGCGCAACCTGTGGCCGGCACCCTGGAGGGCCAGAAGGCAAAAGTCGAGC
>JBJMMB010000453.1:0-18939 GCA_045805005.1 Chloroflexia bacterium | reverse complement strand
GTATGTGCTGGCAACCAGCCCCTCGACGCTTCGCTTCAGATGTCGTTCATCGAGACGATGATGCGCAAGGAACTCACGATCAATGGCTGTTTCATGTCGTATTCCGCGCCCTTCCCAGGCTCGGAATGGACGGAGACGCTGGCTGCGGTCCGGAACGGCGACCTGGATATGGAAGCCATGATCTCGCACCGCTTCCCACTCTCCGAGGCGCCCGAAGTTTTCAGGAAGATCGGAGAGCACACTCTCTCGCACCTCAAGATTATTTTCTATCCACAGACATGATTCTCTGCATCAACGCAAACGCAGCAATCGACAAGACGGTAGTTGTGAACGGGTTCGTCCTGAACGCGATCCAGAGGCCGGAAAGCGTGCTTGCACTGCCAGGGGGCAAGGGGGCCAATTGCGCCAAGGGGCTCAAGCAACTCGGTGGGTTGCCGGTGGTTTCGGGATGGGTGGGCGGTTTCAACGGCCGCTTTATTGAGGAAGGTCTACAGCAGGAGGGCATAGATACGGCTTTTGTATACGTCGAGGCCGAGTCGCGCACCTGCTTATCGATACTCGATCCGACGGGCGGCACCCTCACGGAAATATACGAGCGAGGCGAGCCGATTCCGGCCGGCAAGGTCGAAGAACTAAAGGCGGTGTTCCGCTCCCTGGTCGGGCCGGGCGCAAGATGTGAGGCGGTGACTCTGTCGGGCAGTCTGCCACCCGGCGTGCCGGACGATTTCTACGGCCAGTTGATCGGCATAGCTCGTGCTGAACGGGTACGGGTGTTCCTCGACAGCAGCGGAGAAGCGCTGAAAAAGGGCTTCGAGGCCGGGGGCCATTCCTTGTCAAGCCGAACGCCAGGGAATTGAGCGATTTGGCGAGCAGAGAGGCCAAAGAGCGAGGTGAGCTGGCTCAATTGGCCGCTAGCCTACCCGCGTCCGGCGAAACCATTGTGGCTGTCTCGCTGGGCGCGGATGGCTTGCTTGTGGCGTGCGAGGGGGAGGTCTTCACCGTGCGACCGCCCAGGCTGGATGTCAAGAGCGCCGTCGGCTCGGGCGACTGCTTGCTGGCGGGGATGGTGTACGGGCTCACGCACGACCTTTCGCTGCGAGAAGCCGCCCGGTATGGAGTTGCGGCGGGCACCGCAAACGCCCTCACGGTGGGGGCCGGCTCGTTCAGCTCGGACGATTTCCGGCGGATCCTCGCCGAGGTGGAAGTGGAGGTGGTGGGTTAGTGGTATATTGTTACGTGGTTGATAAGGAGGTGGCCTGATGCTGCGAGGGAAACTGATACACCCGGAGATACTGGAGGCCCTCGGCAGGGCGGGCCACGGCAGCAAGGTGCTTATCGCCGACGGCAATTACCCGTTCGCGACCGCAGTGGGGCCACGCGCCAGGCTGGTATTTCTCAACCTCAGCCCCGGCCTGCTCAAGGTCACGGACGTGCTGCGGGTGCTGGCTGAGGCTATCCCCATCGAAGCCGCTGCTGTCATGATGCCTCCGGGGGAGGAGCCGCCGATCTTCGCGGAATTCCGCGACATCCTCGCGGAAGATTTGGAGTTGCAGCGGCTAGAACGCTTCGATTTCTATAATGCATCCAGGGACGAGAGCGTTGCGCTCCTGGTCGCAACGGGCGAAGAGCGGATTTATGCCAATGTGCTATTGACGATAGGGGTGGTCAGGTCGAGTGCTGAGGGCTAGGTGCTGGGGTCTGGGCCTCCCAGCGAACCCCAGCACCTAACCCTCAGCACCCTCGCAAGGAGGAGAAGACGACTATGAACAAAGACGTATCAACAACGGGCAACGCTGCTCAGCGGTACGTGGGGGACTGGCCGCGGATCGGCATCCGGCCCACTATCGACGGGCGGCGGCGCGGGGTGCGCGAGTCGCTGGAAGAGCAGACAATGGGCCTGGCGCGGGCTACGGCGCAGTTGCTGAGCGCGAACCTGCGCTACCCGGATGGGCGGCCTGCGGAATGCGTGATCGCCGACACGACCATAGGCGGGGTGACCGAGGCGGCCCAGGCGGCCGACAAGTTCCGACGCGAGGGGGTAGGCCTGTCGATCACGGTAACCCCTTGTTGGTGCTACGGCTTGGAGACGATGGACATGGACCCGCTGACCCCCAAGGCGGTCTGGGGTTTCAACGGCACCGAACGCCCAGGGGCGGTTTACCTGGCCGCCGTGCTGGCGGCACATAACCAGAAGGGCCTGCCCGCATTCAGCATTTACGGGCATGAGGTGCAGGACGCCGGGGACGCGACTATCCCACCCGACGTGCAGGAGAAGCTGCTGCGCTTTGCCCGTGGTGGGTTAGCCGTGGCTACCATGCGCGGCAAGTCGTATCTCTCGCTCGGCGGTGTGTCTATGGGCATCGCGGGCTCCATAGTAGACCACCCGTTCTTCGAGCGTTACCTGGGAATGCGCGTCGAGACCGTTGACATGAGCGAGTTCATACGGCGCATAGATGAGGGGATCTTTGACGAGCAGGAGTATTCTCGGGCTCATAAGTGGACTCGCGAAAACTGCAAAGAGGGGGAGGACCGCAACCCACCCAACGTGGCTCGCAGCCGCGAGCAGAAGGAGCAGGACTGGGCTACCTCCGTCAAGATGGCCCTGATCGCCCGCGACTTGATGGTCGGCAACCCGCGCCTCGATGAAGCCGGCTATGCGGAGGAAGCCCTGGGCCGCAACGCCATAGTGGGCGGCTTCCAGGGCCAGCGGCAGTGGACCGACCACTTCCCCAACGGCGACTTCATGGAGGCCATCCTCAACTCGTCGTTCGACTGGAACGGCATCCGCGCTCCCTTCGTGTTCGCCACCGAGAACGACAGCCTGAACGGCGCGACCATGCTGCTCGGCAACCTGCTGACCAACACGGCGCAGATATTCGCCGACGTTCGCACCTACTGGAGCCCCGAGTCGGTCCAGCGTGTGACCGGTTACAAGTTGGAGGGGCGGGCCGAGGGAGGCATCCTGCATCTTATCAACTCCGGCGCGGCCACACTCGATGCCACCGGGCAAATGGAGCGCGATGGCCAGCCTGCCATGAAGCCTTTCTGGGAGATAGGGGAGGACGAAGTGCGACGATGCCTGCAGGCAACTACCTGGGGGCCGGCCATGACCGAGTATTTCCGGGGTGGCGGGTACTCCTCGACCTTCCTCAGCCGGGGCGGTATGCCCGTGACGATGAGCCGGATTAACCTGGTGGGGGGCCTCGGCCCCGTATTGCAGCTTGCCGAGGGGTGGACCGTGGACCTGCCTCAGGAGGTACACCACACGTTGGACGAGCGCACCAACCCCACCTGGCCTACGCACTGGTTCGCGCCCAGCGTAACGGGCGAGGGCGCGTTCCGCGACGCGTATACTGTGATGGCTAACTGGGGAGCCAACCACGGCGCGATCAGCTACGGCCATATCGGGGCCGACCTGATCACCCTGGCGTCGATGCTGCGCATCCCGGTGTCGATGCACAACGTGCCTGAGGAGCGGTTGTTCCGCCCGAGCGCATGGAGTGCGTTCGGCACCGCCGAACCGGAGGGCTCGGACTACCGGGCCTGCTCCACCTTTGGCCCGCTGTACGGGCGACTTTAGCGCCTAGTAATCAAGAGAATCCAAAATGGAGAAACCGTATACCACACTTAGAGACTTGATCGCGTTGTCGAGGGATCTGGGACGCGAAGACCGCGGGTTAGCCATCCTCGGGGAGGGCAACACCAGCGCCGGCAACGGCGATGGGACGTTCTGGATCAAGGCATCGGGCAGCAGCCTGGGCACTATAGACGAAGGCGGTTTCAGCCAGGTGCGTATGGCTGCCGCGCTGGAGATGCTCGACCGTGGAGGGATGAGCGACGAGGAGGTCGCCGCCGGATTGCGGGCTTCGCTGGTTGACCCCGGCCACCGCATGCCCTCGGTGGAGGTCTTCATGCACGCGATCTGCCTCTCGGAGGGCGGAGCCCGTTGGGTCGGGCACACACACACGGCGTCGGTGAACAAGATCCTGTGCAGCCGGATGGGCGCGGAGCCTTTCCTGGGCCATCTCTTCCCCGATGCTATTGTGGTCTGCGGCCCCCGCCCCGCCGTCGTACCTTACGTGGACCCCGGCCTCATCCTGGGGCTTACGGTACGCGAGGAACTGCGTCGCTACGTGGCGGAGCATAACCGCCAACCAAAGATGATGCTGATGGTCAATCACGGCGTCGTAGCGCTCGGGCAGACGCCCATGGAGGTGTCCAATATCCTGCTAATGGCGGATAAATGGGCCAAGGTCCTGCACGGCACCTACGCACTCGGAGGCCCGAACTTCCTCACAAACGAACAGGTAGAGCGGATCGACAGCAGGCTGGACGAACACTACCGGCGAGGGCGATTGACGGGCAGTTAGCGGTAGTGCGTATTGCGTTTTGCGTGGGTAGGTGAGGGCGAGGCATGCCTCGCCCCTACCGGATTAGAACCCCATACCCTTTCTCCTTACGCAATACGCAATGGGTTGGCACTTATGGAGAGAGTCAGCAGCTACATTGCGGTTGACCTGGGAGCTTCGGGCGGGCGGGTACTGCTCGGCTGCTGGGATGGCGCGCGGTTCGAGTTGAAAGAGCTTCACCGCTTTGTCAACGAGCCCGTTTGGGTTATGGGCCATCTCCACTGGGACGTGCTGCGGTTGTGGGCCGAGATCAAGGCGGGCCTCTCCCGCTACGCTGCTCAGTACGAGGACGCGCCGGCAGGGATTGGGCTGGCGACGTGGGGCGTGGACTTCGCCTTGCTGGACAGCGCGGGCCACCTGCTGGGCAACCCATATCACTACCGCGATTCGCGCACGGATGGCATGGTCGAGCGGGTGTTCGCGACCGTGCCACGGGAGAGGATCTTCGAGCAGACCGGCATCCAGTTCATGCAGATCAACACCCTGTTCCAGCTTTTCAGCATGGTGCAGCGCACGGACCCGCAACTGGGGGCTGCCGCTTCGCTGCTCACGATGCCCAACCTGTTCTACTACTGGATGTCGGGTCGTAAAGTAGCCGAATACACGCACGCCACCACGACGCAGTGCTTCGATGCCCGGCAGCGGCGATGGGCTGCGGACCTGCTGGAGGAGCTATCAATACCCACGCGCTTGCTTCCCGAGGTGGTAGCGCCCGGCACTGTGCTGGGCGACCTGCTGCCCGGCATCATTGAGGAGACCGGGTTGCGCGGGACTGTCCCGGTTATCGCCGTGGGGAGCCACGACACGGCCAGCGCCGTGGCCGCGATACCGGCGCTGGATAGCCACAGCGCATACATAAGTAGCGGAACCTGGAGCCTGATGGGCGTCGAAACACCCGAGCCCGTTATCACCCCTGAGGCTCTCGCCCGCAACTTCACGAATGAGGGAAGCGTGGCGGGCACCATCAGGCTGCTCAAGAATATCGCCGGGCTGTGGCTGCTGCAGGAGTGCCGCCGCCAGTGGGAGCGCGAAGGGCACACCTATAGCTGGGAGGACTTGCCGGTTCTGGCTGAACAGGCACGGCCCTTCCGCAGCCTGGTGGACCCTGGCGCCGAGACCTTCCTCAGCCCAGGCAATATGCCCGCGGCGCTGCGCGCTTATTGTGAGCGTACGGGGCAAGACCAACCGGAGAGCCCTGGGGAGTTTGTCCGCTGCTGCCTCGAAAGCCTGGCCCTCATGTACCGGCAGGTGTTGGCCGACCTGGAAAGCCTGGCCGGCCACCCGCTTGACACGATTCGCATCGTGGGTGGAGGGAGCCTCAACCGGATGCTCTGCCAGTTCACCGCGAACGCATGCAACCGCCTGGTTGTGGCGGGGCCCGTGGAGGCGACTGCGCTTGGCAATATACTCGTCCAGGCAATTGCTCGGGGCGAATTGTCCGGCATAGAGGCCGGGCGGCAGGCGGTAGCGGCTTCCGTATCGCTAGAGAACTTCGAGCCACAGGACCAGCCGGCCTGGCACGAGGCGTTCGTCAGGTTCGAGAGGTTGGTAAATCGAGCGTCCTGAGGGCCGGCCCTAAGGCTCAACACAAGGCCGCGAAATCTTCAGACGTGAAGCGCTGTTCATTGCGCATTGCGTCCTGCTTGGGTCGGCCAATGGGAGGTTTCGGTGAGTTCGAAACCAGCAGTAGCTCGAATGTCTCGCGAGGAGGCGCCTACGTGAACGGTGAAAGCGCCGGCTTCGGCTACCCATTGGCCCGTACTGTCGTCGAAGTAGGCGAGGTCATCAGGGGTTAGCGATATGGTGACGGTCTTGTGCTCGCCGGGCTCCAGGCTCACTTTTGCGAACCCTTTCAATTCTCGTTCAGGTCTCTGCAACCGGGCCTCCTGGTCGCTGACGTAGAGTTGGACCACCTCCTGGCCGCGGCGTGAGCCCGTGTTTGTGATATCGACTGAAACGGTCAGGGTGTCGTTGGGTCCGAGTTTGGGGGCGCTCAGGCGAAGGTTGCTATAGTCGAAGGTGGTGTAGGAGAGGCCGAACCCGAAGGGGAAAAGGGGCTCGATGTCCAGTTTGTCGTAGTAGCGGTATCCAACGAAGAGTCTCTCGCCGTAGAGGACTCTACCGTTCTCGCCGGGGAAGTTCAGGTAGGAGGGGGTGTCCTGCAGCCGCGCCGGGAAGGTCTGGGGCAATTTGCCGGAGGGGTTCACATCGCCGAATAAGACATCGGCTATGGAGTTGCCCGCCTCCTGGCCCGGGTACCAGGCTTGCAGGACGGCGGCCACTTTGTCGAGCCAGGGCATCTCGACGGCGGAGCCCGCGTTGATGACGACCACCGTGTTGGGGTTCACGGCGGCCACTTTCTCGATGAGGGCGTCCTGCTCGCCCGGCAGCCTCAGATCGGCGCGGTCGAAACCTTCGCTCTCCCACTCGCTGCTCAACCCAACGAATACCAGCGCCACGTCTGATTGCCCGGCGAGAGCAGCGGCTCGCTCTATAAGGTCGGCAGGCATGGGGGGCAGGCATCCTAGCCGCACCGCGGACAGCATCAAGGCGGGGTCGCCTGCGAACTCAAGGGTGAGCGTATACTCCTGGTCCTGGCTCAATTCCACCTGGTATTGCACCTCGGTGGTGCCCATGCCAAAGTAGTTGCCTCCGGGGGTCGGAGCTGTCCAGTTGTCGATGACTTCGCGGCCGTCCAGGTAGAGGCGACTCAGTCCCGCGCTGGCTATGCCGAACGTGTATACTCCGGTCTGGTCGGGGATGAAACGCCCGGCGGCGCGAACCGCGAACTGGGATCTGTCCACGCCTTCGGGCAGTGGTCCGAACCACGCGAACTCCGTGGAGGGCGCCGCCGTGACGTGGACCGGGTCTCCGGCTGGCATGGCACCGTTGAAGTACTCGACCCGAAGCCCGTGTTCCGTGCCTTCTGTCCCCGCGTACAGGTCGCTCGGGTCTATCAACGGCAGCAACTTATGGATGGTGCAGCCCTGCTCACAGCCGGCGGCGGCTGCATCTCCGATCTTTTCTACCAGAGCGTCAAAGGGCGCCACCTGGTAGTGGGCGTTGACCTGCGCGCTGCCACCACCCATGATGCGCGCGGCCCTGGCGTTCGGGCCGATGATCGCTACCGACCCGAGCCTGCCGCGTTCCAGGGGCAACAGGCCAGAGGAGTTCTTGAGGAGGACCATCCCCTCGCCGGCGGCCTCGCGGATCAGGGCGCGGTGCTCTGGACGGTCAACGGCCTGCTCGGGCTCCTCCTCGGGGTGCTCAAACTTGCCGCTTCGCGTAAGGAGCAGCAGCAACCTGCGCACGCTCTCGTCGAGGTTGCTTTCGGCTACTTCGCCGGTCTGCACGGCGCGCAGCAGTTTGTCGCCGCGCCAGATGGCGGGGCCGGGCATTTCCAGGTCACACCCGGCGTTGACGGAGGCCGCGGTGCTCTTGATCGATAGGATCCAGTCGGAGATCACCAGGCCGTCCCAGCCCCACTCCTCGCGCAGGATGTCATGCAGGAAGTAAGGGTGCTCGCTTGCCGCCACGCCGTTGACCAGGTTGTAAGAGGCCATCATGGCCCAGGTGTTTGCTTCTAGGACCGCTGCCTGAAAGGGGCGGAGGTAGATTTCGCGCAGGGTTCGCTCGTCTACCTGGGAGTCGATGGAGTAGCGCTCGAACTCCTGCTCGTTGGCGATGTAATGCTTCACGGTGGCACCGACCCCCTCGCTCTGAACGCCGTTGATGTAGGCCACTGCCATGCGAGCGGTAAGGTAGGGGTCCTCGGAGAAGCTTTCGAAGTTGCGCCCGCCTAGCGGAGAGCGGTGGATGTTCACGGTTGGGGCCAGCAGCACGCGCGCCCCTTTGGTCCTGGCCTCCTGGGCGAGGGCCTTGCCGACCCGCTGGACGAGGGCTGTGTTCCAGGTGGAGGCAAGCAAGATTCCGGCTGGGAAGGCTGCGGCGGTCACACCTCCAACGAAGGCATCTCCTCGCGCGCCGTTGGGGCCGTCGGTGACTTTCAGGCTGGGGATACCGAGCCGGTCGATGGCTACGGTGTGCCAGTTATCCGCGCCCGCGAGGAGTGAGACTTTCTCTTCAAGGGTCATCTCGCTCAGGAGGTTCTCAATTTTGTCACCGGCCGATCGGGTCTGCTTGGGGGTAACTTCCATTTTGATTCTTCTCCGTCCTTTCGCTCGTCGCGATCAGGTTTGCTGAGCAAATCATGATTTCGCAAATTCCCCATTTTCACCATTTTTAGGATTCTCACGCGTGAAATGAGGAAAATGGGGAATGTTAGATAAGTGTCTAACCTAGAGATGTTTGAGGCTTAGACAAGGGTTGTATTGACGTTGAAGGCCTTTACCACCTCGCGCAGCTCTTCATCGCTGAGGCCCTCGCCTTTGCCTCCGGCCATGAGGTCCATGTACTCGTAATGGGCCGCGGTTTCGAGGTATTCGATGCGGTCGGCGGCGCGGGTGACCGACATGTCCGAGCGGGCCATGACGCCGTGCTTGCTCCACAGGGTTATGTTGTGATCGCGCAGGCCCGCGACGTTGGCGTCCATCATGGCGGGCGAGCCGGGCAAGACATAGGGGAGCACCTCTATGCCCTCCGGCAACTGGACTATGGTTTCCGGCTCCCAGCGCATGAGGCGCTTGTTCATGGTGGCCGTGTCGCGGTATTCGGGGATGTGGCTCAGGTAGACGAGGTGGGGCGGCTGGGCGTGGATCAGCGCGTGGAAGTTGGTGCCGCTCTGCGAAACCTGATCGTTGTGCACGGCGAGGTGGGAGTTGAACTCGCTCGTCACCCGCTCGAAGAGGTGGCGCGGCGAGGTGTAGAGGGTGCCGGTGAGCCCGCCTTCTTCGATCACTACGGCTCCAAGGTTGGCCGCGGGGTCCCGGTGTATGTCGCGCAGGCGGCGGCCCGAGCCGGTGACGAGCACTACCTTGCCCCCAAGGGAGGGCGCGGGAAGTGGTAACTCCAGCCTCTCGCCCAGGGGGAAGAGGCGGCGGACCTCGCATGTCCAGCCTATGTAGACGGAGATGTTGCCGGCAGCGCCCTCGCTGGCTTCGATCTCGCTCAGGCGCCGGCCCGCTTCGCCTATCGACTGGAGTATTTCATCGAGGCCGGGGTATGGTTCGGGTAGGGACATATTGGTCGAGTTCTCCATTTGCACCAGGCTAAGAGCTTGTAAGCAATTTTCGAGGCGCACTGATGTCTGTAGGGGCAGGCCCCCGTTGCCTGCCCTCGCTTGTTAACCCTGGCATTGGTGGTAGACGAACAGGGCGCAGCAAGCGGCGCCCCTACGGAGATTTGGGTGGTTTGCCCGATGGCTGGGTGGTACACGACCAGGGCAGGCAACGGGGGTCGTCCGCTGCGCTTCCGGCCCTACGGATAATATCTTATACGTGCCTCCGATGCGCCTGTAATATGCTGCTCTGGTTATCCATGTGCTCCCAGGTAGACGACTAAACATTGGGGAACGTCCCCAAGCCCCCAGGGGTATGGAGAGGCCCCGCACCACCTGCCCCCGCTCCCCTTACACGGAGAGGGGAGTTTGTATTATAAGACATTGGGAACACCTGCCACCCGCAAGCCGCAAGCGGATACCCACCCGGCAGGAGGCCCCTACACCCCTTTTAGGGATTGAAGGGGTATGACCAGGAGTGCTTGCCGGCCCCTACGGTGATGGGATCGGGGCTACCGGCGGAGCCTGGGAGGGTTACATCCGCCGCGGTGTTGGGCGGCACTTCGAGTTCCAGGTGGATCTCTCCATCGGTAATACGCCAAGAGCATTCGGCCGGGCCGTAGGGCGTGTTGTGCCGGGCGCGGGCGTGGGTGAGGCCGCCGCCGGGGACGGGGCGGACTTCGAGGCGGCGGTAGCCGGGCTCGGCGGGGGCTATGCCTCCCACGGTGCGGTGCAGCCAGTCGGCGACAGCGCCGAGGGCGTAGTGGTTGAAGGAGGTCATCTCGCCGGGGTTGATGGAGCCGTCGGGGAGGAGGCTGTCCCAGCGCTCCCAGATGGTGGTCGCGCCCATGGTGACGGGGTAGAGCCAGGAGGGGCATTCGCGCTGCATCAGCAGGTTGTAGGCGGCCTCGAACTCCCCGGCGGAGGAAAGGGCGTCGCAGATCAGGGGCGTGCCCACGAAGCCGGTGCTGATGTGATACCCGCTGTCGCGGACGAGCGCGGCCAGGCGCTCGCCCGCGTGGCGGCGGGCGGCCTCGTCGGGCAGCAGGTTGAATTGCAGGGCCAGGGCGTATGCTGTGGTGGAGTCGCTGAGCATGTTGCCGTCAGGCTTTATGTAGGCCGAGGTGAAGGCCTGGCGGACCTTCGCGGCGAGATCCTGGTAGTGGGCTTCGTCTTCGCGACGGCCGAGGACGCGGGCGACCTCGGCGGTCAGTTGGGCGGAATAGGCGAAGTAGGCGGTGGCGACCAGGTGGGGGTCTGTGAGGGCGTCCGCCGGGCGGTCGGGGGGCGCGGCGGGGTCGAGCCAGTCGCCGAACTGGAAGCCCTCATCCCACAGGTAGTCCTCCCCGGCCAGCCGGGCGATAGTATCGACCCAGGAGCGCATGCTGTCGAACTGGGCTTCGAGGATGCCCTCGTCGGCGTAGCGCTGGTAGAGAACCCAGGGGACGATCACCGCGGCGTCTCCCCAGGCGGCGGCCGGGAAGTTGCCGCGGTCGGGGAAGTCCAGCCGGGGAATTATGTTGGGGACCACGATGGGGACTATACCCCCCGAGTCTTCTTGCTCGGCCTCCAGGTCGGCGAGCCAGGACTGGAGGAAGCCCTGAACATCGTAGAGGAATGATGCCGTGGGCGCGAAGACCTGGATGTCGCCGGTCCAGCCGAGGCGTTCGTCGCGCTGGGGGCAGTCGGTGGGGATGCTGAGGAAGTTGCCCCGCATGCCCCAGACGACGTTCTCGTGCAGCCGGTTGATCAACGGGTGCGAGCACTCAAACCAGCCGGTGCGCTCAAGATCCGAGTGGACGACCATCGCGCTTAGATCCTCCAATCGCGGCTCGCCCGGCCAGCCTTCTATTTCAGCATAGCGGAAGCCGTGGAAGGTAAAGCGGGGCTCCCACGTTTGCGGGCCACCACCGCGTAAGGTGTAGCGGTCCGTGGCCTCGACGGCCCTGAGCGGTCGGGTTCCCAGCTCGCCGTTCTCCAGGACCTCTGCATGGCGGAGGGTGATAGTACGCCCTGCCTCTCCTTGCACCCTGACGCGGAGCCAGCCCACCAGGTTCTGGCCGAAGTCAACGAGGGTACGGCCAGAGGGCGACTTCAGAATAGCGGTTGGCGCGATCACCTCGGTACAGCGCACGGGGGGGCTTGCAGCCGCGACCAGCCTTCCCAGATCTCTGTTGAGCAAGGATACGCCGGACCAGTCTTTGTCGTCGTAGCCGGGCATGGACCAGCCGGACCGTTCCAGCCTGGCGTCGTAGGTCTCGCCGTCGTAGATGTCACTCGAAAGGATTGGCCCGGTGGCGGCCCGCCAGCTCTCGTCGGTCACTACGCGCTCGGTTGTGCCATCCGCATAAGTAATCTCCAACTGGGCGAGGAGCGCGAGCCGGTCGCCATAAATATTGCGGCGGCCCCCATTGAAGCCCAGGCGGCCACGATACCACCCGTCGCCCAGGACAGCGCCGATTGCATTTTGGCCCTCGCGGAGCAAGGTGGTAACGTCGAAGGTCTGATACAGCAGCCGGTGGTCGTAGCTGGTCCAGCCAGGGTCGAGGACGTGGTCGCCAACCCGCAGCCCGTTGATCTGCGCCTCATAGACGCCAAGAGCCGTTATGTAAAGTCGGGCCTGTAGCAATCCTGACTTGACGCCGAATTCGCGGCGCAGCATGGGAGAAGGCTGTGGGCGGCTCGTGTCTTCTTCCCAATCGGGGGTCGCCAACCGCGCGGACCAGTCACCGGGGTCGAGAAGGGCGGCCTCGACGGGATAGAGCGCGCTCCACGTGGAGATGCTGCCATCGCTGCCCCAGACGCGCACCCTCACGTTGAGCCGTCCGCGGGAGGAGAGAGGCTCGAAAGGCCAGGGGACGAGCACCGACCGGTCGGAGTCGACCCGTCCCGTGCGACCTCGCACAGTACCATCCAGGCAAAGGGCTTCGAGCTCGTAGGCTGCCTGGAGCCAGCCGGGCCGCTCTGTCTGAACGACCCAGGAGAGCCGAGGCCGAGCTGTGCCAATGCCGAGCGCGTCACGAATATGCTCGAAACGGACTTCAGCGATGGTTACGCCTGCGCCCGCGGCGGCTCCGGCACCGGTCGGGCTCGAGGTTGACGCTTGCTGCTTCACTTCCTGTGTCACTAGTGCCTCCTACGAAGTGTATCGTGGCTTTTCTTCTGTTAGAGCGAAAACCGGTGCCGCCCCGGCGGGAGAGTGCGAGGCGAAGCGCCTTCGAGATCGAGGACCACCGGCACCGGGGAGTCCACAGCAACCGAGCCGTCCTCTACATCTACCGAGATCAGCCCGTGGGGGGTGGGCACGGTGCCCCTGGCCCAGGCCAGGCGGCCAAGGCGGGGGGCGATGCGGGCCGTGGCGTAGCCGGGCTCGGCAGGGGTGACCCCCAGGTTGTAGAAAATCATGTCGCGGGTGGGGGTGCAACTCCAACCATGCACGTGCGTGCCCCAGCCCCAGCACTCGCCGATGGTGTCATACCCGCCCTCCAGGAACTCCGACCAGCGCCGGTAGATGTCGGGGAGCCGGTCTGCTTTGCCCGCCAAGGCCACGGCGTCGTGCACGACATAGCTCATGAAGGGCTCCGCGATCACAATCTCCCGCTCGGCGTCCCAGTCGACCTCGTAAATACCCCGGAACTGCCTCTCCATCTTCTCCACCGAATACTCGCCGTGGCTGCCCCCTGTCCAGGAGCGCACCACCAGCCGGTCGGGATCGGTAATGGTATCGACAATGCGGCCCCAGCGCTCCTGGGGGGCCAGGCCCGACACGATAGCCAGGGCTCCTGCCAACTGGCTCATCTCCGGGCGCCGCACGCCATCCACTATGTGGTCCACATACGAGCCGCGCGCCTCGTCCCAAAAGACCTCGAAGCCCGCCCTGGCCCGCTCGTACAACGCTTCGGCCCAGCGCCTGCTGCCTTGCTCCTCCAGCCAGCCCGCCATCTCAGCAAACTCTCGCAAGCCGCGTGCCCACAGAGAGGTGAGCAGCGAGCTGGTGTTCTCGACCATGACGCTCGACCAGTCCACCAGGCCCCATTCGACTACATCTTTGAGCGCGCCTTGTGCCGTCTGGTATGGGGTATACCAGCGCAGGACTCGCTCGATGGTGGGGAGGAAAGCCTTGACGGCGTCGCGGTCGCCGCCGAAGCGGTAGAGGTTGTAGACGCCGTGCACCCAGTGGAGGGACCAGTCGGGGATGGTGAGGCCGCCGCCCGACTCGATATCGCCGACCACGCTCATCGGCAGGATGCCGTCGGAGCGGGGGGAGTTGCCGAGGGTCAGGTAGTGCCAGGCGAGCCGCCAGTCGAGATTGGTCGCCAGGCTCACCATCTGGTGGACAACCCCGTCGCCGACCCAGGCTCGCTGCTCGCGGGTGGGGCAGTCGATGAAGGCGTCGTGGGAGTTAAGCTGCACGGTGCGCACGCCCGCCGTGAAGATGCGGTTAAGCTCCCCATCGTCGCACGTGAAACCGGCGCCTTCCTGCCAGGGGTAAATCTGCTCCCGCACCCAAAAGCCCTTCAGGGTGACGGGACCCTGCGCATCGCGTGCGAGAATGTGCGCATAGCGGAAGCCGTTGGAGTCGAACGCCTCGAAGAGGTCGTGCGCGCCGCGGGTCACGTACCGGGTGCCGGCCTGCGTGCCGAGGAAGGTCGAGGGGCCGCTGACCGGCTCTTCCACGTAGGAGAGGTCGAGCACCGTGCCGGCTGGGGCCTCGACCTCGAAGCCCACGAGGCCCGAGACGATGCGCCCCATATCGAGGGTCAGACGCGCCGTACCGCCCGCGGGCACCTCGAAGGTGAGGGGCAAGGCTTCTCCCTCCGCGCCACGGGAGACGGGCAGTTGGACCGCCGCCTCGATGCACTTGACGGGGCTGCCGATTGCCGGGTCGACCTGGCCCTGCAAGGTCTCGACGCGGACAGTGGTGGGCGTGCGCACCTCGCCACCCAGTTTGGCAATCGGGCGGGGGTAAAGCGGCCCGTAAGGGTCTGTCGGGGGTTGGGTGTGGGCGAGGCCGCCGATGTGCATGGCGGGCACGACCTGGGCCGGGCCCCAGTCGCAGTCGTCGAACCCGGCCTCACGCCAGCCCTCTGGGAAGCGGCGAGCGTCGAACACCTCGATGGGCACCGCGCTAACCGCGGCCTCATGGCCCGCGCCCTCGCGCCAGTCCTCGCTCCAGGCGTCCGCCTTGCGGGCCTTCCACGTGGCGTCGCTGACCAGCCAGCCCGCATCGCCGAGGTTCGCCTCGAAGACCAGGATGCCAGTCTTGCCGAGGGTCATGTTGGGCACGACGGGCATCCAGTAGGACCTGGGCGTGCCGTAGTACTTGACGTACACCGCCAGGGTGTTCTCGCCGGGGCGCAGGTAGGGAGCCAGGTCAAAGAGGTCGTAATAGAGCCGGCGGGGCTGGCTGCGGATGGGACCGCGGAAGACCTCCTGACCGTTGGCGAAGAGGGCGTAGCGCGAGTCGGCGGTTATGCGGGTGGGCGCGCGCTCGGGGACGCGCTCCAGGTGGACGGTTTTACGGAAGAGGCCGTGGGCCTGCCTCCCCGGTTCGGGTGGGCCAAAGGATATGGGGCTGCCGGGCGTGACCGGCTCTTCCGGTACCCAGATCCAGTGGCCCCGCCAGCGGACCTCGGAGAAGTCTTGTGATGTGACCGGTGCGGACATGATGGGGCCTCCCCCGCTTCGCGGAATTACGAATTACCAATTACTTCCGCCTCCGGCGAATTACGAATTACAAATTACGAATTCGCCGACATCCAATTCGTAATTCGTGATTTTGTAATTCGTAATTCGGCGTCAGCCGGGGGCGGCTATCCCTTCACGGCTCCGGCGGTCAATCCGGCGACGATCTGCCGCTGGAAGAAGAGGAACATTATGAGGGGCAGGACCGTGATGATAAGCACGTCGGCGAAGAGTAAGTTCCACCTGGATGCGAACTGGCTCATGAAACTGTATAAGGTCAACTGCGCGGTCACATTGTCCTGGCCGGGCAGGAAGTACAGGGGTCCGGCAAAGTCGTTGTAGATGGCAACCGCCTGGACAATGATCACCGTCACGACCGCGGGCCGCAAGAGCGGCATTATGACCGAGAAGAAGACGCGCAGTGGGGACGCCCCATCTATAATGGCGGCCTCGTCCAGCTCGGCGGGGATGGTGCCGATGAACGCCCGGAAGATGAGCACCGCGAAGGGAAGGCCCAGAGCCACTTCCACGAAGATCAGCCCCAGGATGGTCTTGTAGAGACCGAGACGCTGGAGCAGGAAGATCGTGGGCACGACGGCAGGGGGGATGACCAATCCGGCGAGGATTATCGAGCCGGCAATATTCGATACCCGGCCGCGGCGGCGCTGCATGACATACGCGGTGAGGGCCGCGACTAACACGATCAGCGTAACCGAGCCCACCGTCAGGATCGTGCTGTTGAACAGCGCTCGGAACATGCGCCCGTCCCCATAGGCCAGCACATCCTGGATGTTTTTAACCAGTTGGAACTGGGTGGGCCATGAGAACTGGAAGAGACTGGCCTCCGGGCTCGTCTTGGCGGCGGTCAGGAAGATGAACACGAAGGGCACGATAAACACTATTATCACGACGGCGAGCGTGACGGCATCTATCCATATGTTCGAGAAGAACTTGCGGACGCTCATAGTTCTGGGTGCATCGGATACAAGCACCGCATCTGCACTTGTCTGCTTACCTGTCATCATATTGCGAGTGCTCATAGCTCGAGCTCCCTTCGATTGAAGAACCGCATCAGCGGATAGACGATGACTGTAACGAGAATGAAAAGCACCACGTTGCCCGCGGTGGACAAGCCGTAGAACCCCGCCTGGTACTCCTTGTAGATCACCGACGTGAGCACGTCCGAGGCGAAGCCGGGACCGCCGTGGGTCATCGTCCAGATCAGCTCGAAAGAGCGCAACCCGCCGATAAAGGAGAGGAGGATGACCGTGAAACTGGCATTGCGGGAGAGGGGCAATATGACGTGGCGGAACCTCACCCATGCGCCGCCTTCAAGCTTGGCGGCGTCGAAGTAATCCTGCGGGATGGAGGCGATGCCCGCGAGGAATATCACCGTGGCGATGCCGATGCCCTTCCATATATCCACGATCGCCACCGAATAGAGCGCCAGTGTGGGGTTGCCCAGCCAGTCGGGCCCCTGTATCCCGAGGAGCGAGAGGCCGTTGTTGATCAGGCCGGTGGAGGGCTGCATCAGCGTGGAGAAGGTGATGCCGACGGCGACGGTACTGACGAGCACCGGGAAGAAGATGATACCGCGTACCAGCGCCTTGAGCTTGATGCTCGAAAAGAGAAGCACCGCGAGCGGCAGGGAAATGACCACTTTGAGGCCGCTCGTGATGACGGCGTAGATGATGGTGTGGATAAGACCCGACGTGAGCTGGGGATCGCCGAGGAACTGAACGTAGTTATTCAGTCCAATGAAGGTTGCATCGAAGAGCGACCAGCGGGTGAGGCTGAAGTAAAAGGCGAGTAAGGTCGGTATCACGAAGAAGATGCCGAAGATCAACGCTCCGGGGAGATAAAACCAGTACGGATATGAGCGCAGGACCGTGCTGGCCTTCGTTGGACTGCTGGTAACACCTGGGACTGCGCGGGCCCGGGCGGGACTCTGACTGCTCATAACACCTCCCTGTTATCCATTTCAGATTTTAGATTTCGGACTTTAGATTTTGGATTGAATAATCCCATGCCAAAATCTAAAGTCCGAAATCTAAAATTGCCTACCAGCCCGGCAGACCGAGTTGCTGGGCCTGCTTCTGAACGTCTTTGTCGTAGTTATCTGCGCCCGTGGCAGCCGGCATCTGGCCCGACCCGACGGCAACGCAGATCTGCTCGAGGTTGGGTCCCTTCAACGGAGAGAAGAATTCGAGCGCAGGGGTAGACTTGCCGGAGTCAATGTAGGCCGCAATGTCCTTCACGGCGGGCAGTACATTATCGGGGAGCTTCGAGCCTTTGATGGCGTACGGGCCTGCCGGCGAGACCTTGGCGGTCACTGCGTCCACGCCCTCCAGCGAGGCGATGAAGCCCAGAAAATCTTTGGCCTCGGCAATATGCTTGCTCGTCTTGGGGATATAGGTCCCCGCGGGCATCCAGACAGTGGAGCCGGCCTTGGAGGCGTCCTTGCCGGGCAGCCCGAAGAAGCCTATGTCATTCACCTCATTGGGCGAGTTCGCCGCGATGGTGGAGAGTGTGAAGGATAGCTGCGGGTACTGTGCGACCTTGCCGTCCGCCAGCAACTTCAGGCCTGGCTCGAATTTCGTGGTCGCGTAGTCCTTGGGATACCAACCCTTCTTGTTGCCTTCCTCCAGATAGGCGAACCCTTCGCTCGCCGCAGGGTCGGAAGCGAACTTGATCTTGTTGGCGGTGTAGTCGGCGGCAAAGTTCGGGTTGGCCTGCGCGACGTTATAGTAGTCGGCGAGTACGAACAACTGCGAAGTCCAGGTGTCGCCATAGGTCTGCAAGACCGGCGGCACACCGGCTGCTTTGAGCTTGTCGTTGTTTGCTTCGAACTCGGCCCAGGTCTTCGGCACGCTGATACCATTTGCGGCGAAGACCTTCTTGTTGTACAACACTCCGCCGCCCATTATCGTGCCGGTCGGGACGCCAAAAATCTTACCGTTCTGCGAAACGGTGGGTGTGAATACGTCCAGGATATTGGCGATATAAGGCTGATCGGAGAGGTCGACGAGGGTGTCAGCGGGGTGGAGGGCCTGCAGGAGCGAGCCGGAGTTGTAGAAGAAGATGTCGTCCATATCGCCGGTGGCAAGACGCGTCTTGACCAGGTTGTCGCCGTCAGTGCCGCCTGGCCGAGTCTCGATAGTGAACTTGACGTTCGGGTGCTTGGCCGTGTAAGCATCGGTGAGCGCTGCTGTTATGTCCTTGGTGGTCTGGCTGTCATCGACCAGATAGCTGATGGTGACGGGGGCGCCGGACGAGCCGGAGGGTGCGGTGGTGGCGGTGGCCTCGGTTCCTGAACTGGAGGCCGTGGTGGCGGTAGGCTCGGTCCCTGAGCTGGAAGCGGTGGTAGCGGTAGGTTCAGAGCCTGTGGAGCCCGTGGCGGGGGTCGGTGTGTCGGTGGCCCCGCCGCACGCCGAGAGCAGCATGGCGAGAACTACCATCAAGGGCAGTACCCGTAGAGTTAATTGGCTGGTTGCTTTCATTGCTGTAATGTTCCTCCTTTGGAAACAAAACCGGTATTCCTCACTGGTGAGGGGAGAGACGCATCTGTGTTCGGGAACTTCCCGGCGTTACAAGAGCCGATATTTACCACCTCCTTCTACTGATTGCCTCCTGCCGGCCCGTTAGTAACGCGCGTTACTAACGGGCCGG
>JBJMMB010000452.1:0-11592 GCA_045805005.1 Chloroflexia bacterium | reverse complement strand
CGATCCTGGCAAAGCACAAGGTCGGGGACAGCATTAAGGTAAGTGTGCTTGCCCCGGGCGCCACCACCGAGAAGGAAGTCACCATCGTGTTGGCAGCTCGACCAAACGGCCAGTAGGCGACTGCCCCTTAAGACAGCCATCATTCATGCTCCCTCCTACAGCAAGAAACCCCGCCCGACCGCGGGGTTTCTTGCTGCTTTGCACTGTGTAAAGTTCCTAGAGGGACCATTCTCGTTACTGATTTTCAGCAATCTGCATCAGCACCGATCCTGCTTATTTCCTCGTACCTAACCAACTCTCACTCACTTTCTTGCTAAGCTCCCCGAGGTCCGGCTGAAGAGTCAAGAAGCTAAAGGCGTGTGGGTGCGCGGGTGCGTGGAGGCGGAGCTGAATATGACCATCATCAAGGCCCGACTCCCGACCCGCAGCCTGACGAGCCGAAGTTGCCCTTCAGCAGGCTGAAGTCGGTCGAGTTCACCACATCGTTGTTGTCGAAGTCGCCCCTGGCGTCGTAACCCACGTCGCCGTAGGCCTTGCCGAAAGTAACCTTCAGCACGGAGAAGTCGGTGACGTTCACCACGTTGAAGTTGCTGCCCCCTGCATTGGCGGCGTCACCTGCCTTCATGGTGCCCGCCTCAAAATTGGTCACCCCCGCCCCTGTTAACGACACCGTGTCAACACACCCTCCCGACCCCGTTCCGTTGGAAAGGTTGCGCGGGCCCTTCACCCGGATGACGTAGGTCCCGGCAGGTACCGAACCCACCGGTAGTGTGAACACGCCATTGGCATCGGTGGTATAACCTGTGTACTCGTAGGCAGGCCCTCCACTGACCAGGCGTAAAGTAGCCGTAACAGTCTCAGTCGTGTTGCGGGAACTCGGCTGGGCGATGCCCTGCCAGGTCAGGTGTACCACCAGGGCCGGCACTACCGTGGGAGTGTTGGTCGGCGTTGAAGTTTGTGTGAAGGTTCGAGTGCTGGTTGGGGTGGTGGTCGGTGTATTGGTGGGTGTAGAGCTGGGAGTGCTCGTATGTGTCCTCGTTGGCGTAAGCGTCATTGTAGGGGTTAGGCTCGGGGTGAAGGTACGGGTAGGCGTGAGGGTGACAAATGGACATGGGGCGGCGCTTTTGAGGCGCAAGCCCCAGGCAAGCAGGTTGCCGGAGTCGCCCGGAGCCTGATCGGTGACCACCAGCGACCAGGTGCCGCTCCCATTCTCACCGTTGAAGGCAGATAGGGTGCCCGCGCCCGCGCCTCCTGGTCTGAACGTATCCCCGGTAGTGGGTGGGCACACCGAACCGACCACAGTCGTCGCGGCGTCATCCAGGCTAAAGTTCATATCATCGCTGCTTCCGCAAATGTTCCCCACCACGATCATACTCGTGCCCATTGGCGAAACCAATCTTATGCTCAGATCGCTGTCGTATGTGTGCGTCAGCACCAGCCCCACGATCTCCACATCGGACAACGTCCCAATCGTGCCCGGCACGGTGAGGGTCGATGTAGTAGTCGTAATGTCGGGTAGGAGCTTGGGCACGTCCGAGGAGGCATTAGTAACTTCACATGCCGGGGTATTCGTGGCGACGGGAGTAAACGTGGGGGTAGAAGTTGGGGTAGAAGTTGCTGTGCTGGTGGAGGTACCCGTAGGAGTAGAAGTAGCTCCACCGCATAGGCTCTGCACGGCGGTAATCTTCAAGCCTGGGCTGAGGCTGGCAGTATTGCAGGAGAAGGTCGTGGACTGGGAGCCGGTGTTCTTCTGCACGCCGATGGTGGCCTGGAGGCCGTTGTCCTGCACCGCGCCGTATACCAGTTCAAACTGGCTCTCCCCATTGGGCCCGCTTGCAGCTTCAAATAGGCGCGCTTCGAAGTTGACGGTTCCGGCTATACCGAACAGGCTGGTTCGCCACTCGATATTGAATATGCGATTGCCGGGCGAGCCAACCGTGGACGTGTAGATGCCGCAACCTGCCCCACAGGTTGTGCTCGAGTCCAGGTCGTCCCAATGGGCCAGGATCGTATTGTTCAGGGAAGCTGTAGGGAGGCAGGAGTTGTTTCGTGCGCTGGCGGCGCTGGTGAACTGCAGGTTACCGTTGGTGCTTACCTTCACACTGCTGAATCCGGTGCCGTAGTGATAGTAGGTGAAGGGCAAAGCCACCGTGGCTACGCCGTCGTCGGTCTGGGAGCCTGGCACGAGGTTAGTTCCGGGGTCGATAGAGGCCCCGGCGCTTGTCGAAAAGACATAGTCGTTGGTGCAGGTAAGTGGCGGGGAGGGGACTAATCGGTTCACAAGAGACTGACTTCTGGCCACTGCCGAGCTAGAACCCACGCCCGCCAGCCTCGAATGCGAGTGGGCGCCCGCTGGCAGATCTGAGACCGCAGCGGAGGCGATGCTGGCGGCCACTCCAACGCACACCAGACCCGCCAGCACCGCAAGCGCGGCCCACCTCCCCGCCGAAACGCCTGTCTTCGTGAGTTGCATGTGGAACCCACCTTCTGTGATCGTAGGTCGCCTTAGCGCTCCGTGTTGCTGCGGCGACCTGGGTAGGACGTTTTAGTTCCCTTCGATAGACGCGTGCAGCTAACGCCGGCGGAAATAGACCACCCGGTGTTGAGGCCCATTAGCCGGACGTCTTTGCACCAACGACATAAGCATCATACCGGGAACTTGACTATTTTGTCAACTCCCCGGGACCCGCTTTTCGCGCCCCACCCACTCAAACCCCCGGCCCGCACCCCGATTGCCCAAAGTTGCCCTTCAGCAGAGTGAAGTCGGTCGAGTTCACCACGTCATTGTTGTCGAAGTCCGCCCTGGCATCGTAGCCCGGTTGGCTGTATGATTTGCCGAAGGTAGCTTTCAGTACTGTGAAGTCGATAGAGTTCACCACGTTGAAGTTAGTCACACCCACGTTCATGGCATCTCCGGCCCTCATGGGGCCCGCATCGTAACTCGTTACGGGGGCCCCTGCCAGGGTGACGGCGTCGCCACAAGCCCCGTCGCCATTAGAGAGATTTCTGGAGCCTTTCACCCTGATGAGGTACGTCCCTGCGGGCAAGGCCGCGACCGGCAGCGTGAAGAAGCCGCCTGCGTCCGTTGTATAGCCCGCGTACTCGGTTGCTAGACCGTTCGGGAGTAGCCGCAGAGTAGCGGTTACAGTCTCAGTAGTGTTGCGTGAGCTCGGCTGCGTGATACCCTGCCACGTAACATGCACTACCAGGACCGCGTTGTCAGGGGCCACGGTAGCAGTCGCAGTGCGTGGCGGTGTAGTCGTTTGCGTAGGGGTAATGGTTCGAGTTGGGGTGGCGCTAGGAGTGGATGAGGGAGTTGCGGTTGCAGTGCTAGTCGGGCTGCCGGTTGGGCAATTCATTGGCCCCAGGACGGCGAGGTTGTACGAGCCAAGATCGGAAGTACCGAACTGGGTCACGACCACGTAGAAGTAGCCCGCCACGAGGTTGGCCGACACTCTCGACTGCTGGCCGCAGGAGTCGTCATTGGCCGTCACAGCCTCCAGGCAAGCGGAGGGCTGGAACGGGTTACGCCGCGAGCCGTCCGCAGCCTGGTATATCACCAGGAAAGAGTCATAGGCTGCTGAGCCCCCGTCCGAGGGGCAAAGGCTGGCCACCACTCCTGCCGGCGCGGCAAGCTGAAACTCGTAATAGTCGTAGTGCACTCCACCGGTGTCCGGGAAGCACATACCCCCCTGGAAGAACTCGGCGGGTCGCGTAAAAGTAGGATCGGTCTGCGATATGTTCCCCGCGCGGACAGTGGCGCACGGCACAGTCGCGGTTGGCGTTGGTGTGCGGGTGGGCGTGGTCGTCTGCGTGTATGTCGGTGTCGGCGTGGCAGTGAGGCAATCGGTCGTGAGGATCTGCAAGCCCCAGGCGTTCAGCGATCCCACGTCGCGGAGGGCCGCATCTGAGATAACCAGCGACCACGTGCCCGCACTTGCTTCGCCATTGAAGGTCGCCAGGGTGCCAGCGCCTACTCCCCCGGGCCGGTATGTTCCTCCTGGCACGGGTGGGCAGGAATACCCGATCTCGAACTCCGCCGCGTCGTCAAGCGATATGTCAGAGAAGCCCTGGGAAGTCAGGCAAACGCGGCCGATCAGGGTAACCACCGTACCTGCCGGGGATACCAGCTTGATCGTCAGGTCGCTATCGTGAGTGTGCGAGATATTGATGCCCACGACGTTTATGTCACCTATAGCCCCGCTCACTGTCACTTGCACCGTCGCGGTGACCGTGCATAGATCGCAAATTACCTGGGGCACGTCCGGGCTGAAGAAGGACGTGTACCCGCATTGCTCAGCTCTGGCGATGGTGTCAAAGCCGGATGGCCGCACCCCTACGGCGGCTCTCGATTGAGAGGTAGCCCAGGTTGGGGCGACGGGCACCTGTAAGGCGCCAACGACGCAAGCGAGAAAGCAAACTATACCGAAGGCTATTGCGACACCGCTGCGCACCCGCGTAGCAGAGTCGGCCTCAACTTCAACCCTGGCAGCGCTCAACAACGGCCGACGGCGTTCCCGCACGAAACTTGGGTGTTTCATACTTTTGCTCAATCGGAAGGGAGACCCGGCTAGGTCTCCCTTCTCACTAAGACTTCTCTTGGTTGGCCCGAAGCACAGCGGTTAGCTGTGCTTCGGGCTGCTGCTAGTTGCTACTTGTTAGTGGCGTCACTCGTGCCATCACTGGTGCCGTCACTGGTGCCGTCACTGGTCCCACCTTGTTTCTCTCCGGCCCCAGGGACAGGAGCAGCCGGGTCGACCCCGGAAGGACTGCCTTCTGGGCTTATGGAACTGCAACCCGCTTGCCCGAAGTTGCCCTTCAGCAGAGTGAAGTCGGTGGAGTTCACCACGTCATTGTTGTCGAAGTCCGCCCTGCCGTCGTAGCCAGGTTGTCCAAACGACTTGCCGAACGTGGCCTTCAGCGTCGTGAAGTCCGTAGAGTTCACCACGTTGAAGTTGGTGTTGCCCGTGCTGTTCGCATCACCTGCTCGCATCGAGCCGGCTTCGTAGTTGGTTTGTGCTGCCCCGGTGAGGGCAACGGTATCGCTGCACGTGCCTGTGCCGTTGGATAGGTTCCTGGGGCCCTTCACCCTGATGTTGTAGGTCCCGCTTGGCAGCGATGCTACATTGACGGTGAAGAACCCACTCGCGTCGGTGGTCATGCCCGCATACTCGGTGGCGGTACCAGCGCCCGAGCGCAGGGTCATGGTGACCGTTTCGGTGGTGTTGCGCGAGTTAGGCTGGGGGATACCCTGCCACGTCACGTGTACCACCAGGTTCGCCAGGCCAGGCGTGGGTGTAACCGTAGGCGTGTTTGTCGGGCACGGAGCCCCACTCAGAATGTGCAGACCCCACCCATTAAGAGTACCCGTATCGATGGCGGCGTTGTCGCTCACCACCAATTGCCAGGTACCGCTGCCATTTTCCCCAACGAATGCAGACAGCGGACTGGTCGGCCGGACGGTTCCCACGTACGGCTCGGCGCAATTCGAACCGACCGGGTTTGCCGCGCTATCATCGAACGTCAGGTTGAGATTGGCGTCGGTGTCGCAATAGCGGTTGAACAGCACTACCGATGTGTTGTTGGGGGAGATCAGTGTGATAATCAGGTCACCGATATACGTGTGATTGATCGCAACGCTCACCGCGTCCACATCGGAGATCGTCCCGATTCCGCCTATTGTCAGAGTGGAGGTAACCGCGGAGGGAGTGCAGGGGGAACCTGTACAGTCGGGTATAGCTTTGGGCACGTCGGTTGAGGTCCCGGAGACCTGGCAGACCGGAGTGTTGGTTGGCGCGGGTGTATTGGTAATTGTTGGAGTGTTAGTTATTGTCGGTGTGTTCGTGCGGGTGGGGGTAATAGTTGGAGTATTGGTAGGAGATCCAACCGTGGGCGTTGACGTGAAAGTGCGCGTCAGGGTGGGCGTATTGGTGGGAATGGGCGTCGGCGTATCCCCGCAAGGCAGCTTGGGCGAGGAGTAGATGTGCAGGTTATACGTGCCCGTGCTGGAGCCGCCTGCCGGTGCCGTGTCCGACTTCACCCTTACATTATAGATTCCGGTTGTCGAGAACACGGTCGTCGTATATACCGCACTCTCCGATACCAGGCCGGCCGGCGTGCCGAACACGCTGCTGCTGTCGACCGAGTCGAGCACATTGCCTGCCGAGTCGAGTATGTCGAAGTTCGGATCGAACTGTACCCCGTCTCGCTCAGGGTCACCGTCCACCTGGACCACCAGCTTATCGCCTGCCGTGACCGAGAAGGCGAAGACGTCAAGATCCGTGGTGATCGGAATCGAGCCCGCCACGATGTCCCCTATGTTGATGGGGTTGGCCTGCGCAACCGTGTCATTCGGCTCGCTCTCGGTGACGTTGGCCGCTCCCGGCCGCACATCCAGGTACAAGTTGTACTGAATAACGGTGGAACTGTTGGTGAACTGCTTGGCCTCAAGGTAATAGTTGCCTGTCTGGGTGATCACAGCACCGGCTATGGCCGAAGACAGCGATGCTTGGGACCCGCCATCGTCGTCAAACTGGACGGTATTGCCGGCCGAGTTGAGCACGTACAGTTGGCTGTCTGTGCTGGTTGAGGCCCCCTGGGTGTACATGTATGCCCACACCTTGTCGCCCGCATTAGCGCTGAACCTGTAGTAGTCAAGGTCACCAACGGGGTTAATGCTACCCAGGATTTGCGCGTTATGCACGTCACCCAGCCTCATGGCGTCAGTAATGACGTTGTTGGGCTCGGCCTCGAAGTAGAACGAGCCGGGGCCGCAGCCGTTAGGCGTGGGCGACACGGTCAGCGTTGGCGAGAGAGTTGGTGTCCCTGTGTTAGTGGGCGTATTGCTGACGGTGGGTGTACTCGTGATTGTGGGGGTATTAGTGGGCAAGCACGGGCCAGCCACGAAGTCCAGGCGCAGGCCCGACGTCAGCGATGCCGTATTACAGGAGAACTGGGTGTACCTGGTTCCGGCCTGGAACTGCACACCTACCGTGGCTCCGGACCCGGTAGCAGCGCTACCCAGGTTGCCGTAGATTATCGAGATGGTCGGCGAGTTCTCGCGGAAGACCATATTGAAGTCAAGGTTGCTATTCGCCAGGCACACGCCGCTGCTGTACATGCACCCAACCCAGCGGAGTGTGTAGATGCGGCTCCCCACGATGCCCGTGACATCTGTGTAGATGCCGTCGGTGCTCAGGTTTTGGTTGGTCAGCAGGTCGTCCCAGTAGCCCATTATCGTGTTGTTGAGCGTGGCACTGGGCAAGCAGGCGTTGGCTAAGCTGGTACTGCTGCTGGAGAATTGTAAGTTACCGTTGCTGCTCACCGTGCCCGCCGTGAACGTGTTCCCGTAGAACGTTATGGGGAACGGGAAGGTGACAGCCGACACACCATCGTCCGTTTGCGAGCCGGGAATGAGGCTGCTCGCGGTGGTGGTGACATCAGTGCTCGTGGTGATAGTGTAGTCGACGCACGCGGTGGGGCTGGGTGTTGGGGTGATAGTAGGGGTATTCGTTGGGGTGAAAGTAGGGCCGGTGCAGTTCTGCTCGAAGTGCAGCTGCAGCCCTGAGCTGACGCTGCCGGCTGTGTTGCAGGCGTACTGGGTGAATGTACCACCCGCGCCTGTCCCTCGCTGCACGCCTATCGTAGCGCTGCTTCCTCCCTGGGCTACCGTACCGTACACGATGTCGAACTGGCTGCCCGCGTTGCCTCCTTCGGCCTCGTACAGCCGGATTTCATAGTTGGTGATAGCCGAACCCGTGAAGGTGTGCGCGCGCCACTCAATGTTGAATATCCGGTTGGGCGTCGCGCCACTTACCGAGGTGAAGATACCGTCCCCCACCGCATCGGTCCGCATGTCGTCCCAGTAGCCCAGGATTACATCGGTGAAGCTCGCATATCCGGAGGGCGGCAGACATGCATTCGTCCACTGGTTATTTGAGGTCGTAAATTGCAGGTTGCCGTTGGAGCTGGCATTGGCACTGTTGAAGGTGGTGCCATAGAAAGTGAACGGGAACGGCAGCGCGATGCTGGTTACTCCGTCGTCAGTGTGGTTGCCGATGTCAGTCGTGCCGGGCACGATAGCGGCTCCCGTTGAAGTTGATATAGCATAAACGTTGGTGCAAGAGAGCGGCACTGACGGCGCGACGTTGCTGCCACCCTTAGGCTGAGCAGCGGCCGGCTTGCCGGCCTGCGCGCCCCCTGTGGGCGCGGCCGCCAGAGTGCTGCCCGCCGCCAAGCCGATACACACAAAGGCCGCCACGATGGCTATCGCGAACCACCAGCGGGCGTTCATGCGTTGCTTATAACCTGTCATGTGGTTTCCTTCCTCCCAACAGAAATACAAATAGGATCTGCGCAGGTTTAGTGCGCCGAACCATGAGTGACCTACCTCGACTTCCCTGACTTACTGCTCATTAGCCGTAGATCGCGGTTTGAAGCTATTGACCCCTCCTTTCAGGCCCATGCTCGCCATTTGCGGCGGCAGCACTATACGTTGTCCCCTATCGTGGAATGCCAAAGGCAACGCTCAAGCGCCCCCTCTTCGGGTAACCTTTGCCGGTTATGTTGCCTGGGCATTTAGAAGTTAGCCCAGGATAGGTCTTGCGGACACGCGGAAATACCGCGCGGTCAATTCTCGGCCAGCTGACCGGCGGCCACATCTGAGATGTTTGAAGCACTCGCTGCCAATCGCTACGCTACCCCGCGATGTTGGGGCAAGGCATGCCGGCTGTAATTCCCTGGAGCGATACGTCCCCTCCAACGTCTCGTGCCGGCATGCCAGTAATGCCGGTACGAATACACCGTTACGCATACGAGCGAGAGACCCTGGTCTTCTCACAGCCTTGAGTTCACTAATAATACAGGACGGTTGACTATTTTGTCAATGAGATTTCTGAGGTTGCTCAGAAAAGCCAGGCTGCAAGAACACCGTTCGGACGGTGCTCTTGCAGCCTGGCTTTATTGCTCCATTGGTGGGGATGACCCGGCCACCGGCGTAGGTGCTGCCTGGTGGCCGGGTTATCGCCCGCTGCTACGCGCTACTTGTTCTTCTCTCCGTTTCCTGGTGCGGGAGCCGCTGGGTCGCCCCCAGAAGGACTCCCTCCCGGATCTACGGCTGGGCCGCACCCCGCCTGCCCAAAGTTACCCTTGAGCAGAGTGAAGTCGGTGGAGTTCACCACGTCATTGTTGTCGAAGTCCGCCCTGTTGTCGTAACCGGGCTGTCCAAACGACTTACCGAACGTGGCCTTCAGCGTTGTGAAGTCGGTAGAGTTCACCACGTTGAAGTTGGTGCCGCCCACACTTACCGCATCGCCTGCTCTCATCAGTCCCGATTCGTGAGCGGTAACAGGTGCTCCGGTGAGGGTGACGGTGTCGGTGCACACTCCTGTGCCGTTAGCCAGGTTTCTCGGACCCTTCACCCTGATGCTGTAGGTGCCGTTTGGCAGCGTCCCTACTGCTATGGTGTAGAAGCCGTTGGCATCTGTGGTGTAGCCGGTGTACTCGGTGGCCGGACCACCACCCGTCAGGCGCAGGGTAGTGGTGACGGTCTCGGTGGTGTTGCGTGAGTTAGGCTGGGCGATACCCTGCCAGGTCACATGGACCACCAGATTTCCGGCAGCGGGCGTGGGCGTGTAGGTAGGTTGGCAGATGTCGAGGAACCGCTGGTTGTTATTGGTAGGCGCGAACCCGCCGCTGCTACCGCCAACCGCGTAGAACGCCGCCGAACCAGGCGCCGAGCCAACCGTGCCGCCGGTCATGCGGTAGCGCGGTGTCAGCATCGGGTCCATAAGGCTCCAGGAGTTGGTGGCCGGATCGTAGGCGATAGCCGAGTTGGTGACGATAGTGAAGTTCGCCAGCACACCGCCTGCGAGTACCCACCTGGTCTTCACCGTATCGGAAGCCGCCGCCCACCGCGTGTTGTCGGGCAGGTCAGGTGCAGCCGCATCGCTCCAGGTGTTGGTCCCTGGGTCGTAGACGTAAGTCTTGCTGGAGGCGGTCGTAGCAGTGTCCGTCCCTCCGGCGGCCAGGACCTTGCCGGCATTCACGCCGCTCGTGATCCCGGTAGCCATACCCCACGCGATCGTTGTAGGATACGCGGCGATCGGGCTCCAGGTGTTAGCTGTGATGTCGTACACCTCGGACACGGCGGTGAGAGTGCAATTATTGTCTGCGCAGCCGCCGATCTTGTAGATCTTCCCAAGACCGCCGACTACCTGGTAGGCCAGTCCTGGCGCGGACGCGCCCTGGGTGGCTGAGGCCATTGTTAGGTAACTATTGCCGACCGGGTCATAGCGGTACACGCTTGTCGTTGCCGCACCGGCGCCGTCCCAGCCGCCGACAATGTAGATGTAGGTGCCGTCGCTGACTGCCCTGGAAGCCTGGCGAACGGCGGGCAGCGCCGTTATTGCTGACCAGGTGCTGGTGCCTGGGTCGTACTTGTAAGCGTTGGCGACAACAGCTGTGCCGTCATAACCGCCAAAGCTGTAGACGAACCCGCCCTGCGAGGCGACCGCGTTATCCATAATGTTGGTAGGTAAGACGGTCTGTGCGGTCCAGTCGCCCGCGCAAATCGGCGTATTGGTTGGCGTGGACGTGGGCGTGACTGTCGGCGTATTGGTTGGCGTGTTTGTCGGGCAGTTGCCTACCGCGTAGGTGAACGCGATCCTCTCGCCCGCTGTTAGGCCGCCCGTGTTGCACTCTACCTGTGTGACCAGGCTTCCGGTGTCGGCCTGGGTGCCTACGGTGGCACTGAGCCCTCCATCGGGTAGCGTCCCGTACACTACTTCAAAGCTCCCAGCCGCTCCCTCGTGCAGCAGTACTTCGTAATTCAGGAACGCTCCCGAACTGAAGTAGACGGCACGCCACTCGATGATGAACACCCGGCTACCGACCGATCCCTGCACGTCGGTGAAGATACCGCAGCCGGTACCGCCACCGGGGCAGTTGGCGTTCGTGTCGGTGCGCTGGTCGTCCCAATGGGGGAAGATGGTGTGGTTGAAGGCGGTGTCAGGCAGACAGACGTTGATGTAATCGGCGTTGTTGCTCACGAACTGGAGTGTGCCGTTCGAGCTCGCGTTCGCAACGGTCACGGGCCCACCATAGAAGTTGAATGCGAATGGCAGGGTGATAGCGGTCGTGCCGTCGTCGGTGTGGTTGCCGATGTCGGTTACGCCCGGCGTGATGCTCGCCCCAGTGCTGGTCGTGAAGCTGTAGCCGGAAGGCGTACAGAAGGGTGTGACGGTGGGCGAGAGAGTAGGTGTGAAAGTGCGAGTATTTGTCGGGGTTGGCGTATTCGTAAAGGTGGGTGTGTCAGAGCCGCACCCGAACGGGTGGAAGGCCAGCTGTTGCGTGTCGCTGATGCCTCCCGTATTACACTCATATTGGGTGACCTGGCTCCCACCGGTGCCCCTCTGCACCCCTACGGTGGCGCTCGTGCCGGTCCCGTTCATAGCCCCGTATCGCACTTCGAAGGTACCGTTAGGACCCTCATGGAGTAGCAATTCGTAATTGGCGCCGGTGGTAGTACCGAAGTACACGGTACGCCACTCAACGATAAAGGTCCGATTGGGCGATACACCTTGCACGTCCGTG
>JBJMMB010000451.1:0-16869 GCA_045805005.1 Chloroflexia bacterium | reverse complement strand
CCACCCACACTGGCCCCGGCGTGCTCGGGTTTGTATATTATCCACTCGAAGGGTAGATGGACGAATCAACTTTTCTCAGGCGTCTTGCGGAATTCAAGGCCATGCCCGACCGGGTTATCGATGTCCGGGATTTCCAACTTGTCAAGACGCACCCCTACCCGAGTGAGGTGAAAGGCGCAGCATTTAGGGCCTTGTACGCGCAGGCTAGCGATGAACAACGGAGGAGATTGCCGTACCTATTCCTACCGGGGGAACCGTCGTCAGTGTACGCAACAGATGCCCTTTGTGAGTTATTCTTGCGATCAGATCCTGATGAGCAGTCTAGGCTTCTGGACAGTCCAGTTGCGCGGTCATTGGACTTTGGATCGATAAGAGACAGAATCCCGCTTATCAAGACTCCGGATGATGCGGAACAACTGCGCAAAGGTCTTGCAGCGGCGGTGCTACTGAACGGGCGAGATGATTATCGCGATATCCTGATGGCCTTAGCCGCTCTCTGGTTGGCGGCGGCACGTGCCGGTATCGACCCTCTTCCTTACTTTCAAGAGGCATCACGTCTGGCCACCACAGATGATCCACGTGGTATTGGCTCAACCCTAGATGAGCTTGCCAACTTTCATAACTACGCCATTTTCAAAGAGCAAGTGGAGCCCTACCTCCCAGGCAGACCTGGCGCAGAGTGAGAGTGCTATTCGACCTTTAGGGGCCGTTGCCCGTGTCGCAGGTCTGCCAGCCGTAGCCGGTGGAGTTGACCCACCAGCCGCAGCCTATGCTGTTGGCGTTGGGGTCGGTCAGGATGGCGTAGTGGCCGGAGCTGGCCCACCAGGCGTCTACCACGCCCTGGGCCGAGTTGTAGCCGCAGCCCACCACCTCGCCCATGGCATCTCCCGTGTAGCCCGCCTGCGCGATGCGGTCCCAGGGACTGCTGCCGTCGGTGCCGTTGTGCTGGCATACTCCAGCCGGGCCTATGTCATTCGAGTGCTCACGGCTCGCTACCGTCAGCGAGGGGTTCAGCCTCAGCCCGCCCAGGCCCATGGCGGCTCGACGCGAGTTGATCATGTCCACCGTTGCCTGCTCCAGCGCGGTCAACTGCGTGCCGAAGGTAGTGAGGTAGAGCACTTTGGCTATCTGCCCGCGGGTGGCCGGCGCCCCCACTCGGAAGGTGCCGTCTCCGTAGCCCGACATTACGTTCCTCGATACCGCTGTCTCCACATACTTGAAGTAAGCGCTGCCCACGGGCGCATCGCTGAACCGGGCGCTGCTGGGGTTTGCCAGGGGCCAGCCCTGGGCTGTTATCAGCATCTTGGCCAGTTGCCCCCTGCCCACGTTGGTGTTGGGTCTGAAGCTGCCGTCGGAGTAGCCGGAGATGATACTGCGGTGGTAGGCCGTTTCTACGTAGCTGTAGAAGGCGCTGCCGGGGGGTACGTCGCTGAAGTGCGGTCCACCACTCGTGTCGATGGGGAACGCCTCGGCCAGCACGACCATCTTGCTTAGCTGGCCGCGTGTGGTGGCGTTGTACGGCCTGAATGTGTCGTCGCTGTAACCTTCGACGACACCACGGCAGAACATATACCCCACCGCATTGTAGAAGTAATCGCCAGACCCCACATCGACAAAGCTGAACGGGCAGGGGGCCTGGGGCTCCTGCTGCGACGCGGCGGTCGCGGGCTGTTTTTGCCCTGGGGCTTCCTGGGCCAACGCCCGACTGTGGTCGCCGCTGGCCTGGTTGAGCAAAATCAATTGTGCCAACCCGATTGCGGCCAATAGCCCCATGCGTATGGGAGAGCGCGGGCGGGCAGAACGGGCGACGGGCAGAGACCGGGTAGAACGTAAAGGCAATGACAATCTCCTTGTCCCGCTGAGACGTGTGCGTAAAACGTAAAACGTAATACGTTAGGAACGAAATGCGTTAGGGATGTCTCATGCTTTCTCCCTAAGATTGATTAGCGCACTGGCTCGTTGACCACCTTTATGCAATACACAACACACAATGCGCTCAGGACACAACACGCAATGCGCTCAGGTGGCGAACAGCCTTTAGAGTGTAAATCCTTCTTTGGGGTAATGTCAATACGCAATGTGAGCTATGCTCGCTGGTACTTTTGCTTTACAGGTAGCATTTCAGGGTCGAAATAATGGCGCGAAAGTTGTACAATGTGGCACCAATTCTTCGCACAGGAGGGGTACGTAAAGCATAAAACGTAAAACGTAAGAGATGTGGGCGGCGTTGGATCGTGAAACCTGAACCAGGTACATGTACCGCCATCTCGTTTTACGAGTCGTTTTCGCCTGTGGCACGGCTAGTGCTGTGATTGAATACCGAATGGCAGCCTCTACCCTCATCCCCAATCCTGGAAAAACAGGAGAAGCATAGTGAGCCCGACAAATAATAAAGCCGATTACTACGGCATGGATATGGACCAACTGTCCATCAACACGATACGCACTCTGTCTATGGACGGCGTGCAGCAGGCCAACTCGGGCCACCCCGGCACCCCGATGGCTAACGCCCCCCTCGCCTACCTGCTGTACACCGAAACCATGCGCCACAACCCACGCGACCCCGATTGGCCCGACCGTGACCGGTTCATCCTCTCCGCAGGCCACGCCTCGATGCTCCTCTATTCGACGCTGTACCTCACCGGCTATGACGTGAGCCTGGAGGACCTCAAGTGCTTCCGGCAGTGGGGCTCCAAGACCCCTGGCCACCCGGAGCACGGCGATACGCCCGGCGTGGAGACCACCACCGGCCCCCTCGGCCAGGGTTTCGGCAACGGCGTGGGCATGGCTTTCGCCGAGCGGTGGCTCGCCACCCGGTTCAATAAGCCCGGCTTCAACATCGTGGACCACTACACCTACGCCCTGTGCAGTGACGGCGACCTCATGGAGGGCGTGGCCTCGGAGGCGGCCTCCATAGCGGGCTTCCTCAAGCTGGGCAAGCTGATATATTTCTACGACGACAACACTATCACTATCGACGGCCACACGGATTTGGCCTTCAGCGAGGATGTGGGCAAGCGTTTTGAGGCTTATGGGTGGCACGTACAGCACGTCGCGGACGTGAACGACCTCAACAGCCTGCACGGGGCCATCAAGGCGGCCCAGGACGTGAAGGATAAGCCCTCGCTCATTGTCGTCAAGACTGTGATCGCTTACGGCTCGCCCAACAAGCATGACACCTCGGAGGCCCACGGCTCGCCCCTGGGCGCCGAGGAGGTGAAGCTGACCAAGAAGAACCTGGGCTGGCCGTGGGAGGAGCCTTTCTACGTGCCCGACGAGGCTCTGCAGCACGGCCGGCAGGCCATACTGCGTGGGGAGGAAGCCCAGCGCAAGTGGGAAGACCTGCTGGCAAAGTACGAGAGCGAGTTCCCCGATGCGGCCGCCGAGTTTAAGTTCTTCCTGTCGGGCGGCCTGCCGGACGGCTGGGAGGATGCGCTCCCCACCTTCGCGACTGAGAAAGGCCCCATGGCCACCCGCTCGGCCTCCGGGCAGGTTATCAACGCCATCGCCAAGAAGGTGCCCAACCTCATCAGCGGCGCGGCCGACCTTTATCCTTCCACCGACGCTTACATCAAGGAGGGGGGCGACGTGAGCGGCAACAACTTTGCGGGGCGCAATGTCCACTACGGCATCCGCGAGCACGGGATGGGCTCGATACTGCAGGGGATCGCCCTCCACAAGGGGTTGATCGCCTTCGGCTCGACCTTCCTCATCTTCTACGACTACATGCGCCCGCCGCTGCGGCTCGCCGCCATCATGCGCAACCCGCTGATGATGGTCTACACCCATGACAGCGTTGGCCTGGGCGAGGACGGACCCACGCACCAGCCCGTGGAGATGCTCTCGGGCATGCGGGCTGTGCCCAACCTCTGGGCGGTGCGCCCGGCCGACGCCAACGAGACGCGCTACGCCTGGCAGATCGCCCTGGAGAGGCGCGACGGCCCCACGAACCTCATATTGAGCCGGCAGAAACTGCCCATATTCGACCGCTCCCAGGTGGCTTCCGCTGAGGGTGTGCTGCGGGGCGCCTACGTGCTGGCCGAGGCCGACGGCGGTGCGCCCGATATCATATTGATCGCTACGGGCGCCGAGGTGCCGCTGGCGCTAGAGGCCCGGCCCAAGCTGCAAGAGCAAGGGGTAAAGACGCGCGTGGTGTCTATGCCCTGCTGGGAGCTTTTCGAGGAGCAGGACCAATCATACCGCGACCAGGTGCTGCCCCCCGGCGTCAAGAAGCGCATAGCGATAGAGGCCGCCTCCCCTATGGGCTGGCTCCGGTGGGTGGGCGACGAGGGCGACATAATCGCCGTGGAAACGTTCGGGGCCTCGGCTCCCGCCGAGATAATCTTCGAGAAGTTCGGCTTCACGGTGGACAACGTAGTGCAGCATGCCCTGGCCCTCCTTGGCCGCCGAGAGCCCCTGCCCCCCGAGCGCACCTGGCGCGGCGCTATGGCCAATTGGGATAAGTACGACGACGCCCTCCACGAACGCGAGCTGGAGAAAGTCATGCCCACCCAGACGTCAATGGAGACGCCGGCGGAGAAGCAGACGTGAGCACAGTACGCGGCGTTCTTCTCGATATCGATGGCACGCTGGTGGACAGCAACGATGCCCATGCTCGCGCCTGGGTGGAGGCCCTGAAGCGGAGCGGGCATGATGTGTCGTTCGAGCAGGTACGACCCTTAATAGGGATGGGCGCGGATAATCTGCTGCCCAGGGTGGCCGGGGTGAAGAAGGACAGCCCTGAGGGCCAGTCGATCAGCAAGGCCTGGTCGGAGATATTCGAGTCCGAGTATATGCCCAGGCTGAAGCCCTTTCCGGGCTCCGCCGAGTTGGTGCGGCACATGCGCGACCGCGGCTTGAAACTGGTGATCGCTACCTCCGCCGAGGAGGATATGCTCCAGCCCCTGCTCAGGATAGCGGGCATAGAAGGCCTTATCGAGGAGAAGACCACCTCCGCCGACGCCAAGAACTCCAAACCCGACCCCGACATAGTCGGCGGCGCGCTGCGGAAGATCGGCCTCCCCGCCCAGGAAGTCGTGATGTTGGGCGATACGCCCTACGACCTCGAGGCGGCCCGGAAACTGGGCGTAGGCACGATCGCCCTGCGTTGCGGAGGCTGGAATGACCCCGACCTGAAAGGGGCTATCGCTATCTACGACGACCCCGCCGATTTGCTGGCGCATTACGACGAGTCGCCGCTTGGCCTCAATTACGAATTACAAATTACGAATCACCCTCACGCCAATTCGTAATTTCTAATTCGCAATTCGTAGTTATCATTGAAGGGAGTAAACGATGGAAAAGAACCCATTGCAGAGGCTGGCGGATTTCGGCCAGAGTGTGTGGCTTGATAACATTCGCAGGGGCTTGATCACCTCGGGTGAACTCCAGCGGATGATAGACGAGGATGGCGTGGTGGGCGTCACCGCCAACCCGACCATCTTCGAGAAGGCTATTTCGGGCTCTGCCGACTACGATTCGGCGATAGCCGAGCTGGTCCAGCAGGGCAAGAGCCCCGACGATATTTACAAGATGCTCCTGGTGGAGGACATAACTAACGCCTCGGATGTCTTCCGCCCGGTCTACGACCGGACGAACGGCCTGGACGGCTACATTTCCATTGAGGTAGCGCCCGGCCTGGCGCACGACACCCAGGGGACCATCAAGGAGGCGCGGGAGTTCTGGGACGCCATCAAACGCCCCAACATCTTCGTCAAGGTGCCCGCCACCGAGGAGGGCATCCCGGCCATCGAGGAACTGCTGTACAGCGGCCTCAACATCAACATCACTCTCATATTCGCCGTGGAGGTGTACAAGAAGGTGATGGAGGCTTACCTTCGGGCCTTTGAGCGCAGGGTGGAGGAGGGCAAGCCAATAGACAAGATTGCATCGGTGGCTTCCTTCTTCGTCAGCCGGGTGGATACGAAGGCCGACAAAGCCCTGCAGGACCTGCTGAAGAACGAGCAGGACCCGAAGAAGCAGGAGCATATCAAGAGCCTGCTAGGCACGGCGGCCATCAACAACAGCAAGATGGCCTACCAGGAGTTCCTGCAGGTGTTCGGTCAGGAGCGGTTCCAGAAGCTGAAGGAGAAGGGCGCGAGGGTGCAGCGTCCCCTCTGGGCCTCCACCTCCACCAAGAACCCCGAGTACAATGACGTGATGTACGTCGAGGAGCTTATAGGCCCCGATACGGTGAACACCATGCCGCAGCAGACCATCGCCGCATTCAAAGATCACGGCAAGGTGGCCCGCACGGTGGACCAGGACATGGACAAGACCCGCCAACAGTTGGCCGATTTGGAGAGCCTGGGGATCTCGCTCGACCAGATTACCGACGAGCTGACCGTGGAGGGTGTGGAGTCGTTCACCAAGAGCTTCAACGACCTGGCGAAGGTCATCGCTGACAAGCGTGACGCCATCATGTCGGGCTCCGCGGAGAGGTACAGTGCCAGCCTGGGGGGGTCGCAGGCGCAGGTGGATGACCGCCTGCGCCGTTTCGACGCCGACAAGATAATCTCCCGGATCTGGGAGAAAGACGCCACCGTCTGGAAGCCCAACGACCCGGACGCCCAGAAGACCATCAAGAACCGCCTGGGCTGGCTCGACGTGGCCTCCAAGATGCTGCACGCCGCCGGGGATATGAAGCAGTTTGCCTCCGAGGTGCGCGACCAGGGATACACCAGCGTGGTGCTCCTCGGCATGGGGGGCTCGTCCCTGGCTCCCGAGGTGATACACCAGGTGTTTGGCGGTGCGGAGGGCTTCCCGCGCTTCTTCATGCTCGACTCCACCCACCCCGACACTATCGCAGCCATCGAGCGGCGCATCGACCCGGCGAAGAGCCTCTTCGTCGTGTCCACCAAGTCGGGCGGCACCACCGAGACGATCAGCTTCTACCGCTACTTCCGCGAGAAGGTGGACGCGGCCAAAGGCGACAAAGCGGGCGAGAACTTCGTGGCCATTACCGACCCCGGCTCGTCGCTGGAGGCGCTGGCGCAGAAAGAGGGCTTCCGCCGGACCTTCCTGAACATGGCCGACATAGGGGGGCGCTACTCGGCCCTCTCTTACTTCGGTATTGTGCCGGCCGCGCTGATGGGCGTGGATATAGAGCGCCTGCTCGATTGCTCGGAGACGATGGTCGAGGCCTCGGCCCCCGGCATCCCTGCCGCCGAGAACCCCGGCGCATGGCTGGGGGCGGTCATGGGCGAGGCATACCGTGCGGGGCGCGACAAGGTGACCATCACAACCTCTCCCGCGCTGGACAGCTTCGGCTTGTGGGCGGAGCAGTTGATAGCCGAGAGCACGGGCAAGGAGGGCAAAGGCATCGTGCCCATCACGGGCGAGCCTATCGGTCGTCCTTCGGCCTACGGGCGGGACCGCCTCTTCGTCTACCTGCGCTTGGAGGGCTCCATCGACAAGCAGCAGGAGCACGACCTGGGCAAGCTCGAGGAATCGGGCCAACCGGTGGTGCGCCTGAACATCAAGACCAAGGACGACCTGGGGGCCGAGTTCTTCAGCTGGGAGCTGGCCGTGGCTATCGCGGGCATGGTAGTGGGCATCGACCCGTTCGACGAGCCCAACGTCCAGGAGAGCAAGGACAACACCAAGCGGCTGCTGGACGTCTTCCAGAAGGAGGGCAAGCTGCCCGAGCAGGCCCCCCTCATCGAGTCGGACGGGCTGGCGCTGTATGGCGACGGCGAGGCCCTGGCGCGGGCTGGGTCGGAGGGGACGCTGCAAACCGCCCTCCGGGCCTTCTTCGGCACGGTCGGCGCGGGCGACTATGTATCTATCCTGGCCTACATCCCGAGCACGGGCGAGCAGGAAGAGTTGTTGCTGGACGCCCGCCGCGCGATCCGCGATAGCTGCCGGGTCGCTACGACCTTCGGGTACGGCCCGCGCTTCCTTCACTCGACCGGGCAGTTGCACAAGGGCGGCCCGAACAAGGGGGTGTATATACAGATCACCAGCGACCCCAGGAAGGACCTACCGATCCCCGGCCAGCCCTTCAGCTTCGGCACCCTCATACGCGCCCAGTCGATGGGCGACCTGCAATCGCTGCAAAAGCATGGCCGCCGGGCCATCCGGCTGCACGTCAAGGGAGACCTGTCGCAGGGCATCGAGCACGCCCGAGAGGCGATCAAAGCGGCGGTCGCAAACCTGGCATAGAGCCCAATTGCGTATTACGTATTGTGTAGAGGAAGAAGGGTAGTGAGTTCTTCCACCCAAACTTGATAGGCAAGCAATACGCAATACGTAATACGCAATACATAACAGTCCTAGCACCCAGAAAAGGAGAAGAACGTGGAACTTGGTTTTATTGGATTGGGGCGCATGGGCGCCAACATGGTAGAGCGGCTGCTGCGCGGGGGGCACCGGATCGTAGCCTACAACCGCTCGCCCGATAAGACCCGCGAGGCCGCGGGGCATGGGGCCGTGGCCACTTTCTCCATTGAGGAGCTGGTGAATAATCTGAAGGAGACGCCCAAGGCGGTGTGGATCATGGTGCCCGCGGGCGACCCCACCACACAGCAGATAAAGCAGTTGATCCCCCTTCTCAAGAAGGATGACATCATCATCGACGGCGGTAACTCCAACTTCCGCGACTCCATAGCTCGCTCCAAGATGCTCGAAGAGTTCGGCATCCACTTCATGGACGTGGGCACCTCCGGAGGCATCTGGGGGCTGGCTAACGGCTACTGCATGATGATCGGCGGCGAGCGGGACGTATTCGAGCACTTGCGGCCCCTGTTCGCCACCCTGGCCCCCGGCGAGGACGGCTACGACTACTTCGGCATGCACGGCGCCGGGCACTTCACCAAGATGGTGCATAACGGCATCGAGTACGGCATGCTGCAGGCGTACGGCGAGGGCTTCGAGATAATCAAGAACAGCGATTACCCGGTCGATTTCCACCGGCTGTCGCAGGTGTGGAACCACGGCAGCGTGGTGCGCTCCTGGCTCCTGGAACTGGCCGAGCGGGCCTTCGAGGAAGAGGGGAACGGGCTGGAGCGTATCCGGGGCTACGTCGAAGACTCCGGCGAGGGGCGCTGGACCGTACTGGAGGCCATCGCCCAGTCGGTGCCGGCCCCCATCATCACCCTGTCGCTCATGGCCCGCTTCGTTTCACGCCAGGACGAGTCTTACTCGGCCCAGGTGATCGCGGCCCTGCGCAACCAGTTCGGCGGCCACGCCGTGCGCATCAGCGACGCCATTGAGTCGCAGGTGGCAGCCGAGTCGATGAAGTCGGTAGCCCCGCAGACCCCGAGCATATCGGCCACGCCGGTGAATGTCACCAGCGACCATGCCGCCGAGGCCGTCATGGCCCGCGCCGAAGCCGCCGAGCGGGACGCCGACCAGCACCAGGACGCCAGCCGCGCCGTCAAAGACGTCCAGGGCGCCGCCCAGGATATCTACAGGGGCGGCGATGGAAAGACAAAATAAGCTATGGTAGCGTTACTCGAAACTCCTGTAATCGCCAACCCGTTGCGCGAGGGGATGACCCTGGAGCGGACGGCGGATCCGGCGGTGGTGGTAATCTTCGGGATCACCGGGGACCTGGCGCACCGCAAGCTGCTGCCCGCGTTGTACAACCTGTACGTGGGGCACCGGCTGCCGGGCGGGTTCTCGGTGGTGGGCTTCGCCCGCCGCCCGTACACGGATGAGAGCCTGCGGGAAGAGGTGAAGAAGTCGCTGGAGAAGTACGCCCGCAACAAGCCGTCGCAGCGGCCCGCTATCTGGGAGTCGTTCGCCCAGGGCATCTTCTACGTGCAATCGAACTTCGACGACCCCACGGGCTACAGAGCCCTGGCGGGCAAATTGAAAGAGATCGACGAGCAGCGGGGCACCGCGGGCAACCGGGTCTACTACCTCTCTACGCCCCCGGACTTCTACTCGCACATAGTGGCTAACCTGGGCAGGGCCGGACTGGCCAACCCGCGGCGCACCTACCCCGCCGTGGGTGAGGCCTTCAGCAAGGGGGCCGCGGCCGCCAGCACCGATACCTCCTGGCGGCGCATCATCATCGAGAAGCCTTTCGGGCACGACCTGTCGAGTGCGGTGGAGTTGAACCGCCAGTTGAGCGAGGCCTTCACCGAGGAGCAAATCTACCGCATCGACCACTACCTCGGTAAGGAAACGGTGCAGAACATCCTGGTGTTCCGGTTCGCCAACGGCATATGGGAGCCGATCTGGAGCCGGCGCTACATCGACCACGTGCAAATAACGGTGGCGGAGAGCCTGGGGGTGGAAGACCGGGCCTCCTACTACGATACCGCCGGTGCCTTGCGCGACATGTTGCAGAACCACATGATGCAGTTGCTGGCGTTGGTGGCGATGGAGCCGCCGGCGGCCTTTGATGCCCAGGCGGTGCGCGACGAGAAATCGAAGGTGCTGCGGGCCATCAAGCCCTTCACGCCGGTCGAGGTGCAGCAAAACGTGGTCAGGGGCCAGTACGGGCCGGGGGCTATCTTCGGCAAGGCGGTGCCCGGCTACAGGCAGGAAGAGGGCGTACCCCCTAACTCCAACACCGAGACGTTCGTGGCGACACGCCTGTTCGTGGACAACTGGCGGTGGTCGGGCGTGCCCTTCTACCTGCGGCATGGCAAGCGATTGCCCAAGCGGCGCACCGAGATCGCCATACAATTCAAACCCGCCCCGCTGGCCCTCTTCCAGCACACCGCCGCCGACGAGTTGCAGCCCAACGTGCTGGTGCTGCACATCCAGCCGGACGAGGGGATCTCCATCGACTTCCAATCGAAGGTGCCCGGCCCATCGATCCGCTTGCGTTCGGTCGATATGACCTTCCAGTACGGCACGTCGTTCGGCATCGAGGCCGCCGAAGCCTACGAGCGCCTGATCCTCGACTGCATACTGGGCGACTCGACGCTATTCACCAGGCGTGACGAGGTGGAAATGATGTGGCGGCTGGCGACTGCCATCCTGGACACATGGAAGCAACTGCCGCCGCCGGTCTTCCCCAACTACCCAGCGGGTAGCTGGGGACCCACCGCGTCCGACGACTTGATCGAGCGCGATGGCCGCTCGTGGCGGCGGCTGTAAGCAAAAAGGGGTGCAGGGGGCTCCCTGCCGGGGGCTTGGGGGTGTCCCCCCAACTCTCATCCTTTACTTTCATAACCCGAAGGGAATCCCTTATGGATGCTACGGAATCGAGATTGATAACCAAGAACCCATCGGCGGAGGGGCCGTCGCTGGATACGGGCACACCGGTGCCGGTGTCCATCGACTACGTAGACTCGCAGCTCACCGAGCTGTGGCGCGACGTGGCGGAGGCGGCCCAGGCCAAGGGGGGCATCGCCGCGGTGACTATGGCCCAGGTGCTGAACCTGCTGGTGCGGGCCGATTCGCAGACCGCGGCGAACAACTACACCCTGGTCATCGACGCTATCACCGGCTCGCACCCTGCGCGGGTGATCACGATGCTGACCGACCCCAACGAGGACAACCTGCCGGTGCAGGCGTGGGTGTCGATCCACTGCCAGGTGCCGCCCGCCGGTGGCCGGCAGGTGTGCTGCGAGCAAATATGGGTGGCCTCGGGGGCGAACACGGTACGCCAGGTGCCCGCCGCCGTCATACCGCTCATCCTGGCCGAGCTACCTGTGTTCCTCTGGTGGCCGAAGGGGTCGCCGCTCGATGATTACCTTTTCAGGCAGCTTGGCGAGTCGCTCGACCGGCTAATCGTCGACTCGGCTACGTTCGAGAACGCAGAGGGCGATCTTGCGAAGATGGCCTCCAGGTTGAGGAACGACTGGCCGAAGATAGCGTGCACCGATGTGAACTGGGAGCGCCTGACCATGTGGCGTGAGATGGTGGCGCAATTCTTCGATGGGGCAGGGACGCGCCCCTACCTCGACCGTATCAGGAGCGTGGACATAGAGTTTTCATGTCCCACAATTTCGGCAGCCACGGGGCGTACGCCGGTAAACCGGGCGCAGGCGTTGCTGCTCGCGGGCTGGTTGGCGAGCAGGCTCGGATGGCAGCCCGTGGAGCCGGTGTACGAGATGCTGCGGGCCGACGGCAACAGCCCGTCGGCGGCCCGACTGTCGCTACTCTGTGGGGGTGACCCGGTGACCATTCTGATCAGGCCGGGCAACCGGGCGGGTGCGGTGCCGGGGGATCTGCTGTCGGTCAAACTAGAGGTGGCGGGCCAGGACCCGAATGGCCCCGCGGAGGCGAGCTTCGAGGTGTGCATGTCGGGCGGGGGAGAGGGCGAGCACGAGCACGAGCCCGAGTACCAGTACGAGCACGCCTCTATCAACGTGGAGATCGCGGGCACGCAACCCACCCGGCGCAGCGTGCACATGGAGGAGCCCACTGTAGATATGCTGCTCGATAAAGAGCTAGAGGTCTTCAGCCACGACAAGATATACGAGGAAGCGCTGGAGGTGGCGGGCATCTTCATCCGGGGCACCGGCAAGAGGGAAGGGGAAGGCCCGCGCAAGCTGTCGACGGGCGAGCCGGTCAGCGCGGGGGCCGCCCGTTCTCCCAGCCCCAGGCCCAACAAGCCCCAGAACCCCAACCCCGGCCAGTAGCATTGACTCCCTATGGTAAATTCAAAGCCTAAAACCCAAAACCCAAAACCGCTTGACGTGCGCATCGCGGAGAGCCCGCCCGCGGTGGCGGCGGATGCCGCGGAGTTGTTTACGCAGCGCAGCCAGCAGGCCGCCTCGGAGGGCCGGTTCTACAGGGTGGCCCTCTCCGGAGGCTCGACGCCGAGACTCCTCTACGGGTTGCTGGCCTCGGACACCTTTCAGGGCGAGATCCCGTGGGGTAATATTCAGTTCTTCTTCGGCGACGAGCGCTGGGTGCCGCACAACCATAGGGAAAGCAACTACAAGATGGCCCGTGACGAGTTGTTCAAGAAGATCGCACGTGAGCCCGCGGGCATCTTCCCGATACCGACGGAAGGGCTGACGCCGGAGGAGGCCGCCGAGCGTTATGAGGCCACGTTGCGTGAGGAGTTCCGGGTCAAAGAGGGCGAGACCCCGGCCTTCGATCTAGTATTCCTGGGTATGGGCGATGACGGGCACTGCGCGTCGCTCTTCCCCCACACGCCAGCCTTGCATGAGCGGAAGCGGCTGGTGGTCGCTAACTACGTGGAGAAGCTCTCGGCGCAGAGGATTACCCTGACGCCGCCGGTGCTGCAGAGCGCGCGAGAGGTGATCTTCCTGGTGACTGGCGAGAGCAAAGCCCCGGCCCTCAGGGAGGTGCTGGAAGGGGAGCGGAACCCCGAAGAATACCCCTCGCAACTCCTCCACGAAGCCAAGGGGGACGTGATCTGGTTCGCAGACAGAGCCGCGGCGATGCAGTTGCAGAGGAAGTACAGGGAGGTATGAGGAAAACCCAAATCTCTCCCTCAATCCTCTCGGCCGATTTCGCGCGGCTGGGGGAGGAGGTGCGCGAGGCGGATGCGGCGGGGGCCGACCGGATACAGATCGACGTGATGGACGGGCACTTTGTGCCCAATATCACGGTGGGACCGCTGGTGGTGGAGGCGCTTCGACCGCATACCTCGCTGCCGCTGGAGGCGCACCTGATGATCGAGCGGCCCGAACTGTATATTCCGGAGTTCGCGGAGGCGGGGGCCGACTTTATTATTGTGCACGTGGAGACGTGCCCTCACCTGCACCGCACTGTGCAGCAGATACACGGCGAGGGGAAGAAGGCCGGAGTGGCTATCAACCCCGCCACGCCGCTGGCCGCCATTGAAGAGATCCTCGAGTACGTGAAGATGGTGCTGGTGATGACGGTGAATCCGGGGTTCGGTGGGCAGGAGTTCATCCACTCCATGCTGCCCAAAGTGAGCCGCCTACGCAAGATGCTGGACGAGCGCGGCCTGGGGGAGTGCGACATCGAGGTGGACGGCGGCATACACGAGAGCACGGCGGCGTTAGTTGTGGAGGCCGGGGCCAACATCCTGGTGGCGGGCTCGGCCGTGTATGGGGCGCCTGACGGAGTGGCCTCGGCAATGGAGAGGCTGCGCGGGGTTATCGCGCCCGGAGTGCCCGGCGGATAAATCCGCGGGCTACAATTACAAAGCCCGCCTGCGCGGGCTGAGCCCTGGTATGACTACGTTCGTTCTTGTCCACAGCCCGCTGGTGGGGCCGTATACGTGGGCCCCCGTCGTGGTGGAGCTTCGGAAGCGGGGATTTGGGGCGATAGCTCCGGCCCTGCCCGACTCCCGCGAGCTGAGTTCGCCCTATTGGAGGGGGCACGCGGGTGCGGTGGTGGAGGCTCTGCGGGAGGTGCCTGGGGATGAGCCATTGGTGCTGGCGGCCCACAGCGGCGCTGGGATGCTTCTGCCCGCGGTTTGGGCGATGAGCGGGCGGCCTGTGGCAGCCTATATCTTCGTGGACGCGGGCATCCCCAGGGATGGCATGAGCCGGCTCGATTTCTTCGGCGTCGAGGAGGCGGCAGAGTTCCGAGCGGCTGCGGAGGACGGTCTGCTGCCCACGTGGAGCGAGGAGGACCTGCGGGAGATGATACCGGACACGGAGACACGCCGGCGTTTCGTGGGCGAGCTTCGGCCCCTGCCCCTGGCCGTGTATGAAGAACCTATCCCGGTTTTCAACGGTTGGCCCGACGCGCCCTCTGGCTATTTGCAGTTCAGCCGCACGTACGATGCGCCCGCCTCCGAGGCCCGAGAAGCGGGGTGGGCCTACCGGCAACTCGTGGGCGGCCACTTCCACATGCTGGCGGAGCCCTCAGCGGTGGCGGACGCGCTTGTCGGGCTTATTCAGGAAATGGAGGTCTTGCCTCCGGCAGTAAAGAAGACGCAATCGTAGGGGCAGGCCCCCGTTGCCTGCCCGGTTCGTAAACTGTCAAAGCCTGAGGGTAGACGAACAGGGCAGGCAACGGGGGCCTGCCCCTACGGATTTCGTAATGATTTCTCGGCAGGGAGAACCCTACAACCACTCATAGACAGGAGAGATGAGAATGGTAACAACCGCAAGCGCATTGCCCCATTGGGATATGGCTGTTATCTACCCCGGCCTCGACTCGCCGGAGTTTGCGGCGGGCTTCAGCCGGGCTGTCGAGGGCATAAACGGCCTGGCCGCGCTGTTCGATAGTGTTGGCGTGGGGCGTGGTGAGCCTGGGGCGCTTGACGAGGGCACCGTGAGCGCGGTGGAGAGGGTTATCGAGCAGTATAACGCCGTGCTGGACGAGACCCGGACGCTGGGGTCGTATATCAGCAGCTTTGTGTCCACCGACTCCCGGAACAACCTGGCGCAGGCGAAGTTCAGCGAGTTTCAGCGGCAGACGGTGCGGCTGTCGCAGTTGGGCACGCGGTTTACGGCCTGGATTGGATCTCTGGACGTGGAGGCGCTGATTGAGCGCTCCCCCGTGGCGAAGGAGCACGCGTTCGCGCTGAGGCAGACGAAGCGGCGGGCGGAGCACTTGATGTCGCCCGCGGAGGAGGAGTTGGCGGCGGAACTTAACCTGAGCGGGGGAGTGGCCTGGGGCAAGCTGCATGGTAACGTGAGCTCGCAACTGCTGGTGCCGGTGGAGCTGGAGGGGAAGACGCAGGAGCTGCCCATGAGCGTGGTGCGCGCCCTGGGCTTCAACCCCGACCGGGAGGTTCGCAGACGAGCGTACGAGGCGGAGCTTACGGCGTGGCAGCGGGCGGCGGTGCCCCTGGCGGCGGCCCTGAACAGCATCAAGGGTGAGGTGAACACTCTTGCTCGGCGGCGGGGGTGGGAGTCGGCCCTGGAAGCCGCGCTTTTCGACAGCCATATCGACCGGGAGACGCTGGACGCCATGATGCAGGCGGCTCGGGAGTCGTTCCCGGACTTCAGGCGTTACATGCGGACCAAGGCGCGGGCGCTGGGGGTGGAGGCGCTGGCCTGGTACGACGTAACCGCGCCGGTGGGCAAGAGCAGCAGGACGTGGGCGTACGAGGAGGCCACGGCTTTCATCGTGGACCGGTTCGGCACTTACTCACCAAAGCTGAGCGACCTTGCGGCGCGGGCGTTCCGAGAGCAGTGGGTGGACGCCGAGCCGCGGCCTGGGAAGCGCGATGGGGCCTTCTGCATGCCGCTTCGCAAGGACGAGTCGCGGGTGATGTCGAACTATAAGCCGGCTTACGATGGGATGAGCACTCTAGCGCATGAGCTGGGGCATGCGTACCACAACATGGTGAAGGCGGGGCGCACGATGCTGCAGAGCGCGACGCCCATGACGCTGGCCGAGACCGCCAGCATCTTTTGCGAGACGATCGTGAGGCATGCGGCATTGCGGGACGCGGATGAGGGTGAGCAACTCTCGATACTCGATGCCTCACTGGAGGGTAGCTGCCAGGTGGTGGTTGACATAAGCAGCCGCTTCATCTTCGAGCAAGGGGTGTTCGAGGGGCGGCAGCAGCGGGAGCTGTCGGTTGAGGAGTTGAACGACCTGATGTTGCAGGCGCAGAGGGAAACCTACGGGGACGGCCTGGACCAGGGTAAATTGCACCCCTACATGTGGGCGGTGAAGACGCACTACTACAGTACGGGGCGGTCATTCTACAACTACCCCTACATGTTCGGGGAGCTATTCGGCCTGGGCCTCTACGCAAGATACCAGCAGGACCCTGAGGGCTTCAAGACAGGCTACGACGACCTCCTCTCCTCGACCGGCATGGCCGACGCGGCCACCCTCGCCGCTCGGTTCGACATAGACATCCGTCAACCCGATTTCTGGCGCTCCAGCCTGGACATCATCCGCTCGGAGATAGACCGGTACGAAGTGGCTAGTGGCTAGTGGTTAGTGGCGAGTGGTTAGTGGTTAGCGGTCAGCGGCCAGCGGCCAGCGGCCAGCGGCCAGCGGCTAGTGGCTGGCAGTTATGAACCGCAGAGACGCAGAGAACGCAGAGTCCAT
>JBJMMB010000450.1:0-2458 GCA_045805005.1 Chloroflexia bacterium | reverse complement strand
TCGGGCGGGATGGCCCGGCGGCTAAACCCGCGGGCTACTTGAACGAAGCCCGCCTGTGCGGGCTGCTTGCTGAGGGCTTTGTACCCGATCCATTAGTTAAAGTGCATTAGATGCGGGCTACATTGGGGCAAAGCCTCCCTGCGGAGGCTCTCTTGGGATTACATTATGTTATTATGCTAGCCCTAAATGCTATCCCTGCCAGTCGGCGAAGGCGGGCTTTGCTCCCCTGTAGCCCGCGGCTTTGGCCGCCGGACGGCGTTTTCAGGTCGTCTCTCAGACTACGAGCCGGGTGCTAACCCCTATGCTGGGGCTTTCGGCCGCCGGAGGCCTGACCCCGACCCCCGGAGCTGGGCGATTGGGAAGGGTTGCCGCCGAGGAAGCGGGTGTCCATGTGGCGCATGCGGTAGTCGCCGGTCTGGACGAAGACGTGACGGCAGAGGTCGGGGTCGCAGAGGCGGGAGCAGATGCGGGGGTCGAGGCGGTCGAGGTCTACGTTGGAGGTGACGACGGTAGGGAGGCGGTTGTTGTAGCGGTAGTTGAATATCTGGTAGAGCTTTTCGACGGCCCAGGGGGTGGTCTGCTCGGCTCCCAGGTCGTCTATGACGAGGAGGTAGGCGGAGCGTATCTGCTCGAAGCGCTCGTCGTAGGTGACCTCGCTGCCGGGGGCGTAGGTGGCGCGGAGCTGATGGAGGAGGTCGGGGGCCACGGCGAAGTAGACTTGCATGCGGTGGTAGCTGACGACGTAGTTGGCGATGCCTGCCGCGAGGTGGGTCTTGCCGGTGCCATAGCCGCCCAGGAGGACGAGCCAGCCTTCCGGGTGGGTGGCGAATTCGGCGGCGGCGTAGTATGCCTCGGAGGCACCGGGCACTTCGGGGTCGTAGTTCTGGAGGATCTTTTCTTGGAAGGCGTCGAGGTTGCTCAGGCGGTAGAGGTCATCGAGGGTGCGCTCTTCGGTGGCGTTGGTGCGGCAGACGCACGGGTAGAGCTTGCCGAAGCGGGGGTCGCCCACGGGTGCATCGACACGCAGCCAGCCGGCTCCCTTGCAGTAGGGGCAAACGTCATCCTGAGCGCGCGCGGCGCGGGCTGGGTCGTTTGGATCGTCGCTACTTGTCCTGCCGGAAGAGGAAGGCGTACTTCCCCCTGGTGTATTTGTCGGGATCGAGACCCCGCCCAGCAGGTTCCCTATCTTTTCCACTATCCTTTCCCTCCGCTGCCCATCTTTCCAGGATTCTTTCGATGTAGCGCCAGTTGCGCTTGTTGTTGGTGACGGCTTCCTCGAACGCGGCGGCGATCCACTCCATGGGGTAGCGACCCTCGGCGTCCTGCAGCCGCTCGGCCAGGATAGGCGTAAGCAGGCCGATGTTTTGCTCGTAGAGCGCGTAGACACTGGGGCGCTCGGCTATCACGCGGATACGGGTGGGGCTCGCCGGGCTGTCGCCGTTGCCATTGACACTGCCGTTGGCGGTGCCGTTTGGGGAAGCATCTCCCGCCAGGGGGGTTTGCGACACGTCTATCTGCCCGTTGGCGAGGGCCTCTATCCAGTCGCGGTTCTCGCGGGTGTTGAGCACAAACCATTGCTCGGCGCGACCCTCGCTCACGTCGGTTGGCTCCTCTCTGACCCAGAGTTGCAGGATGGTGCCCCTGGCGACGGCCAATTCGAGGGCCTCGCGTATGGCCTCCTCCACGGGCCTGGGGCCTTTGTTTCTGGCAAGAGCAGAGCGCAGGCCCGCGTCGGCTTCGAGGTCGGCCAGGCTAACCATGCGGGGGGCCTGGATGGACGTTGGACGTTGGACGTTGGACGATGAGGCTGTGGAACCGGTGTCCTTAGCGCCATCGTCTATCGTCCGTTGTCTATTGTCTGCCGTAGGGCCCCCGCGGGCGAGGCGCCAGAAGAGGAAGAGAGTGAGCTTCATCTCGAGCATGGAGCCGATTTGCGGGAGCACGTCGAGGAAGAAGCCCTCCGGCATGCGGATAGTCTTCTGGCGGTCGGTGGAGAACCCCGTGAAGGGCTTATCCATGCGCTAAGGTTCCTGCCTGTAGACTTCGAGGTCGGCGAACTTGGTGGTGCGGCTGAAGAAGCGCAGCGGGACGGTAGCCAGCGGCCCGTTGCGGTGCTTGGCTATATGTATCTCGGCGATGCCCTTCTTCTCGGTCTCGGGGTTGTACATCTCCTCGCGGTGGATGAACATGACGATGTCCGCATCCTGCTCAATACTTCCACTTTCTCTCAGGTCTGAGAGCATGGGGACATGGCTGGTGCGGCTTTCGACGGCGCGGGAGAGTTGGGCGCAGGCCAGGATGGGGACGTTTAGCTCGCGGGCAAGCATCTTGAGGCCACGGCTGATCTCGGAGACCTCTTGCACGCGGTTGGAGTCGCGGCGGGCGCTGCCCTGCATGAGCTGGAGGTAGTCGACGATGATCATGTCTACGCCGACCTCGGCTTCGAGGCGGCGAGCCT
>JBJMMB010000449.1:0-41200 GCA_045805005.1 Chloroflexia bacterium | reverse complement strand
CGGCAGGCACCAGCAAACGCACGTGGAGGGCCCACCACCACAACAATCCCTGGGTGAGCAGCAGCGCGCCCACGATGCCGACCACCGTCCATAGTAGATATTGGCCCAGGGAGTTCGCCACGAGCAGCGGTATCCAGAACCAGAAAAGTATAAATGGCAGAAACCGGCGTGTTCGTGCCCATATAATAGCGAATAGGTTGGGCACATGCAACTCTACCCGTGCCAACGGCAGTAATCGCTTCCTTACGCGCACCTCAATAGTCTGCGCGTTGCCCTGGAAGCTCTGCACGTTGAGAGCCACCCACGGCTGCAACGATTGCACTGTGCCCTTCATTTCGCCCCCGCCCACGTTGGTCAGCGATATCCTGCGCACCGGCTTGCTGTTCCACCTGGCCTCCCCCAGGTCCACCAAGCGCTCCGATACGGCCAGCGCGGGGGTCGCTCCAATATCCACCGACGGCGGACCGCTTATCGTCCCTTCAGGCGCCCCCACCTGCGGTTCGCTTGGCGCCTTATGAATCTCCACGGCCGGGGTTGCAGCCTGTGCTGCTACCACCAACGGGACCGCCGAAGCCGCTGCGGCGGACATTACCGGCGCTACCGGCACCGCCACAGGCGGCAGGACGCTTGCGGCAGCCGCGGCGGCCACCGCCGGTCTGGCAGGGGGCTGCTTGCCAACCTTCGGGTTCGGGGGTGCGGTCGGGGTCTTCGGTCTGGCGTTTATCGTCACGCCCGGCTTCGATACGCCCCCACGTTGGCGCCCGCTCCCCTGCGAGGTCTGTCGCGAGGGTGTGGGGGCGAGTGGCACGGGCACTGGGGGCACTGGTTGCCTGGCGGGTCCCGGCTGCGCCACGGCGGGCATTGCTGCCGCGCTCGCGCCAGCCCATCCGGCAGCCGCCTGCGCCACGCCCGGGCTATCCAGGCCCAGGGCTATCGCGAAATCCCGTATTGTGGTGAAGCGCCTCTGCGGGTCCAGGTTCAAGGCCACCTGCAGTGCGCTCTCCATCTGGATCGAGCAGGCAAGGTTGTACTGGCGCACCGGCAGCCAGTTGAACGGGCTCAACCCCGGATCGTGCTTGCTAAGCAGGTAGTGCAGCATGGCTCCCAGCGCATACACGTCCGAGCGCTGGTCCGTCTGCCCCTTGCCATATTGCTCAGGGGGAGCGTACCCCGCCGTGCCGAACGCCTCAGTATCCCGGCTCTTGCCCGCCTTGTGGAACCGGGCGATCCCGAAATCTATCAGCTTGATCCGCTCCGTCCCCTCGAGCAGCATCACGTTCGCCGGCTTGAGGTCGCGGTACACGATAGGCGGGTCCTGCGAGTGGAGATACTTCAGCACATCCAGAAGCTGGCGGGCCCACACCCTCACCCGGTCCTCCTCAAGGAACCCGGGCGTGCTGTCGAGCACCGCCTGCAACGTGCGCCCCGGCACGAACTCCATCACCAGGAAGTTCTTGCCAAGCTCCTCAAATGTCTCCACCACGGTGGGTAGATTGGGGTGATGCAGGGCCGCGAGCATCTGCGCTTCCCTGCGGAAGTCGGCTATGGCCTGCGTCCTCTCGGCAGCGGGCAGCGATCCGGGGCTCATCTCCTTCACGGCCCACTTGGTGACCGCGGGCGCGGTCACGTCGGTGCTCTCGTACACCGCGCCCATACCTCCCTGGGCGATCTTCCTCGTTATGCGATAGCGCCGCTTCAGCACCGTGCCCGACGGGATATTGCCCGCCTCGTTCGAGGGTATGACCGGCACCCCAACCTCGCGGTTTTGCCGATCCCAGCCCACGTTGGGCAGCACGTACGGTTGAGGCCCTCCTCCCACGCCCGCCGGGTCGAGCCTGTGCCCGCAAAAAGCGCAAAACACCGATACCGGCCTGTTGGTGCGCCCGCAAACCGAGCAAATAGGCCCGCTGGCCCCCATGTCCGGCACTCCGGCAGCCCCATTTGACCCCGCGGGCAGCCTCTGTCCCTCCCCATAGCCCAGGGGTGCCCCACAGAGGTCGCAATTACTCGACCCCTCGGCATTCACTTTCCCACAAACAGGACAGATAAGCATCTCGATACTTTATACGGCTAGTGCCTGGTTCAGGTTACGACACTCATTACTCATTGCGTAGTGCGTAGTGCGTATTGTGTACTCCCCAAACCTGGGAAGCAGAACCCGCTGCCCTTCCTCCCTTACGCAATACGCACTACGCACTACGACAGCCTCTGCGTCAGCTTTCTCGTCGCATAACTCAGCTCTTTCGCGCCCTCGGGCGAGACCTCGCCGCTTTGCTCCAGGCGAACGGCTTCTTCCTCGGCAGCCTGTGCCAGCGCGACCTCTCCCATCGTCAGGAGGCGTGTTGCGGCAGCCCGCAACTTCCTGGTGGCCCCGGCCACGTCGCCCGAGGCCGCGTCATCCAGGGCCCTCGTCTGCAAGGTGTATGCGGTCACCTTTTCCACCGTGTTCATGACCACCGGGTTGGGTTCGACGCGCCTACTCGACGTCGTGTAGTTCAGCACTACATCAGCCGCCGCCGCTACCTCCTGACCCCCCTGGCCGCTCGGGTGGGCCACCGACACTCGGGCTATCCTGAAGTTGCCCGCCGTGCGCGTGGGCACTATTAACTCGACCAGCAGGGCCGGCGGAGTGAGCGGGTCCAGATCGCCCATTCTGGTGGTCACTTTGCGCCCGTCTCGGGCCGCGTCGCGCGCCATCGAGATGGAGGGGCGCACCCTGTAGGCCCGGCGCATCTCCACGCCCGCGCTGAAGCTCACCTCGATCTCCACGTCGCGCATGATGATCGACTGCACCGCCGCGAGCTCTTCCCCGAACGCCGGGGGAATCTCCTGCGGCACTCTGGCGAAATAGGCGTTGCCCAGGCTGGCGTCGGCCAGGTCCACCAGCAACTTCTCGTTGAATTCACTGCCGATGCCCAGCGTGCTGATGGCGATCCCCGTGCCTCGTGCCTCGCTCGCCATGTTATGCACCCTGGCCGGGTCGCGCGTGAAGCCGTCTGTCAGAATAAGCAGCCTGTTGAGCATCCCGGCGGCGGAGTTGCGCCGCATCTCAGTGATGCCCACGGCCAGCCCCGTGGCCATATCGGTGCCATCGCCCAGCGTGAGCGATCCGAGCGAAGCCATCGACTCCATCACCCGCTGCCGCTCCGTGCCCGGCAGCCCGCTCAGCACAGGTTGGGCCCGCTCCGCGAACGCCACCAGCGACACCCGGTCGTGCGCTTCGAGGTGAGAGGTGGAGTCCGCTATGGCGGTCTGTACCGCCTCCAGGTTGGATGGGGCCTGCTGCCTTATGTGCTCCGGGATAGACTTAAATGTCCACACAGCCACCCCGTCCGACACAGTTTCCTGGACTTGCCCCAGCCTTTTAAGCTCCTCGAACTGGTCCTGGTTCAGCACCGGCAGCCGCATCGACTCGCTCACGTCGACCACCACACCCAGGTTCACCGGCGTCTGCAAAGGCTGCGCCGCCTCCCCCGGCCGCACGTCCACCAGCAAATAGACAAGCCTAGGCTCCCCATTCGCCGGCACCGACCCCATATTCAGCAAACAATTCAAGGCGATCTCGCCACCCATGCAGAGCTCCTTTGCATAAAACATAAAACGTAATGCGTTAAGGCGGGCTTGGTTCCAGGGCCCAGAACCAACTATCCCTACCACCCTTACGTTTTACGTTTTACGCATCATCCGTCCTACTCATTACTCTCCTAAACACCCCGTCGACCCCTCCCTCGGTTTCCCAGGCCAGCACCAGTTTGAGGCCTCGGCCGTAGAGATCATCTCTCCTCAACATTCTATCAGAACGACGCTTACAGCCCCAATATTGTAGCAGCTTGTACGCCACCCACTCGGCGAAGCCTTCCTGCACCTCGCGCGCCACCTTCCCTGGAGCGAACCTTCCATGGAATGGATCCCTGATTTCGTGGCAGTTCTCGCTCTGCCAGGCGTGAGCGTACTCGTGCGCCAGAACCTCCAGCAGTACAATCTGGGGTAGGCCCGACTCGATGAATATCGACCTCTGCGCTCCCTGGCGCATGAACAGGCCGAAGCATCGACCCTTGCTATCCGCGTCCAAACTGTATAGAAGCGATTTATCCACAACCGACATGAGTTGCCGGTGGCTCACAAGCTTCAACTGGCACGGCTCGTGCAACGAGAGCCCGATCTGCCGTGATAGCGCGGCTCTCACCCGCCCGTAAAGGGCGTGCGCAGCGTTAGGGTCGGTGATGGCGGTCGATTGGCAGCGATCGCACAGATTGCGGCCCTGTGCCCTCGAAGGGTAATAATCGGCGATCGGGCGGTCACACGTATCGCAGTGGGGGTGTTTCTCGAAGCACTCATTGCAATAGAAGCGAGAATCGCCGTGGAGGATAAATGCCTTCGCGCCCACCTGGGCTCCGCACGTCGAGCAGCGCAGTCGCTTACGGTAGCACTGCTCGCAGATGCACCAGGTGTGCTCGCCACTCGACCGTGAGCCGGCAACCTCGGCCTTCCGTGCCCAGCGAGGTGCGGGGCGCAGCATGTCAAGGCTCACCAGCCGCGAGCCGCACAAATTGCACCACAGGCCCCTGGCGGTCGCCGGGCCTCTTCGATTCAAGTCTATCATTCAGGTCTTTGCGCGCCGTCCCAGGAGGGCAACCCTGAAACATATACGCGGACCGGGCCCCGCGGGTCGCACACCGTTCCACGTGCACCTATGATACCACACCTGCCCATCCGAAACGCCCATCTTGAACCGGTATAAAGGTACTGTGCCTCCCGCACTTTGGTAATGGGTGTGGTACAATTAAGGTAGCGCCCATCTCATTAAAGGGTGCAGGGATCTCCCTACGAAGGGCTTGGGAGTGTCCCTATATACTTCCCCTTCATCCGTGGGTGGTGTACCCCGCTCATAGCGACTCTTAGATTTCTGCAACCTGCCGGTAAAACCCCCGTTGTATCTTATGGGAGGGACGCCGGCCTTGGGAAGTTTCGCCTTGGCTCTTGACGAAAAAAGCTGGGTGAGCCGCGCTCAGGAAGGTGACGCGACGGCCTTTGAAGCGATCTACAATCGCTACGAGCGCCGCATTTACGCCTTCATCTACCGGCTCATGGGCAACAGCGAAGACGCATACGACTTGACGCAGGATACTTTCGTCAAGGCATACACCGCCCTGCCGCGCACCAACGCCGACCTCAACCTGTCGGCATGGCTGCATCGTATTGCGTGGAACGCCTGCATGGACGTGCTGCGCCGCCGCAAGTTGATACGCTGGCTCCCGTGGGAGACCTTCGATACCAACCCCGCCATGGAGCCCGCGGCGGCCGACGACCCGGTGGGCGAGTACACCCAGACGGAGACCTCCGGCGAGGTGCAGGTGGTGCTCAACAAGCTGATGCCCAAGCACCGCACCGCGCTTGTACTCAAAGAGTACCAGGGGATGTCGTGCGATGAGATAGGCGACGTAATGGGGCTCACTCGCTCCGCGGTCAAATCGCTCTTGTTTCGCGCGCGGGAGGAGTTCAGGCAAGTCTACCTAGGACATTACGGGCACGCGCCCGGGTTTGAGCCCGATGTGGTCACCGAGGGGGACGGGACGGGCTCGCATGCGCAATTATAACATGACACCATTACATCATCGCGCATTAAGAGGTTAGGGGAAGATTCATGAATTGTTCGGACATCCGGCCACTGCTTTCAGCATACTACGACGGTGAGGCCACCGGCGCAGAGCAAGACCTGGTTGAGAAGCACCTGGCGACATGCCGGGATTGCCGCCAGGCCATGGCGGAGTACCGCGCCATTGGCGGCGGTATCCGCGCTCTCCCCGTCCCCCTTCCACCCGCCGGGTTGCGCCGTGATGTCTGGCGTACTATAGAGTCGCAACACCCTACCCGCGCTGCCGCCACTCCTCGCGCCTTGGCGGACGCCCCCGGTCGTGTCGACCGCAAACCTACGCCCATCGGTGCCCTATCAGGCGCCGGCAGGGGCTGGGGCCGAGCCGTCCCCGCCACCGGCCTCCTCGCCGCCATGTTGCTAATAGCGGCCCTGGCCGTCATCATATCGCGGCCACAGCCCTCCGCAGCTGCCCACCTTGAGGAAACACTCCCCATCACGAACTACAACCAGACTCTGCACGTAAAGTTCAGCAAGCAGGTCAACGTCGCCTCTGCCATTGAGCACACCACCTTGCGGCTTGTACAAGGCAGCCTCGCTATCACGCAGACCGCTGTCCTGACAGCCTACGACCCCAGGGCTCAGCTACTCAGCATTACCCCCAAAACGCCGCTCCTGGCCGGGGCCCAGTACGAGATTTACGTGGACGCCCAATTCATCAGCACGGGCGTCAGCGGCCAATTCCTGGCGAACGAGCCTATCCGGTTGTCTTTTGGCACGCTCGCATACACTCCCACGGCCACCAACACCGCCACCACGACCCCGACCTCACAGCCCACCCGCACTCGCACTCCCAGGATAGAGCCTACGGCTATCGCACATGATACTCCTGTTATCACCACGCCCGCCGCCAGCCCCACGGCCCAGGCGAGTCATACCCGGGTGCCCGCGCCTACTGACACACCCACGTCTACTCCGACGCTCACACCCACCCTCACACCCACCCTTACTCCCGCAGTCACGAGGACTCCTGAGCCCAGCGAGACCCCAACCAACACCGTGACCCCCACGCCCACTCCGGTTCGCAAGAACTCGCCCACCGCCACGCCGCCTCGGGCCACGGCCACGCCTCGCGTATCGCCCACGCCCACCCCACCGTGCAGCATCATGCCGGCCAGCGGCTTCGGCAAGGTATGGCGCGAACACACCGACGTGCGCTCTAAGCTGGGCTGCCCCACCGCGGTCGAAATCCCCATCCAGGTGGCGGCCGAGCAGCACTTCCAGGGCGGCTACATGTTCTGGAGGGGCGATACCAAGACCATCTACGTCTTCTTAGGCGTGGGAGGCAACACTGGTGACCTTTACGAATACACCGACACCTGGCAGGATGGCGATCCGACCCCTCCGCCCGGCCCAACGCCTCCGCCGGGTGCCTACGCCCCGGTGCGCGGCTTCGGGAGGATATGGAACACCGACGCGGGCTTGCGCCAGGCCCTCGGCTGGGCCACCGACCAGGAGCACTTGCTGACGGGCGCCTGGCAGCCCTTTGCTTCCGGCAACGCCCTCTGGACCAGCAACCGGGTGATATACCTCCTCTACGGCGACGGCACCTGGCAGAGCTTCCCGGATAACTTCGTAGCGCCTACCTCCACACCCGCACACACCGCGCCCACGAACAGACCCCGGTAGTGCCCAGTAGGCAGTCGGCAGTTGGCACTATCTGCTGACTGCCTACTGCCGACTGCCTACTGCCTACTCGTTCCAGTCTCTCCACTCAACAGGGTGCGCATCAAGATACGCATCAACCGCCTGCCCGATTGTAGGAAAGAAGCTCTCCGCCCCAAATGCGGTGAACATACCATAGCGCTTTAGCCGGTCCTTCACCGGACCTTTCATTTCCGCGAAGCGCAACTCGATGCCCTCTTCCTCCAGCTTCTTATGCAGTTCAGCAAGCGCATCGGCAGCGGTAATATCTATATCGGTCACGGGCTCAGCAGCTATGACAATCCAATTAGTCGGGGTTGGCGCGTTGGCCACCGCGTCCAGTACGTGGTCGCGGAACATTTCCGCATTGGCGAAGAACAACGGCGCATCCCAGCGGAAGAGCACCAGGCCGGGAATCCGTCTCGCTTCCGGGTGGCGCGTGATGTCATGGTAGCCCTTCAGCCCATCCACTCGGCCCAGCACTGCATCATATGGTCGCCAGGCACTCCAAATGAAGGCCAGCAACGCCAGCCCGATGGCAAGGAAGATACCCTGAATCACCCCGAGTAACGCTACTCCGAGAAAGCAAACGCTCGACAGAACGAACTCGCTGCGCCGCAATCGATACAGCCGCGCCACGCCTGCAATCTCAATCAGTCCCAGCGATGCCGTGATTACAACCGCGCCAAGCGCGGCCTGGGGTAAGTTCTGCAGCAGCGATGGCGCGAAGACCAACAACACCACTATGCACAACGCCCCGACCACACCGGTGAGTTGCGTCTTAGCCCCGGCCGATTCGGCCACCGGCGTGCGCGAGCCGCTGCCGCTCACCGAGAAACCTTGAAAGAAGCCGGAAGCCACATTTGCTGCCCCAAGCGCTATCAACTCCTGATTGCTGTCGACTGAATACCCGCCCCGCGTGGCAAAGGTGCGCGACAGCACGCTCATATCGGTGGAGGCCACCAGAGCTATTGCCATCGCGCCGGCAAACAGAGTCCCGATTTCGTTGAGCGAAACACTTGGGATTTGAAAAGATGGCAAGCCTTGTGGCAGAGGTCCGACTACAGAGATGTTTGCTAGGACTCCTAAATTCAAGAGCGACACAGCAACCGTCGCGCCTACTACCGCAACCAAGACCCCAGGGATTTTGGGGGCCCACCTCTTGAATCCGAGGATCACAACTATGCACGACACACCTATTGCAAATGCCGTCCAGTTGGTCTGACCGTTTAGAATGCCTTGCACAATACTTCTTATTTCCTGCAGTAGACCCTCGCCGCTCGCGGAGAAGCCCAGCACCTTCGGCAATTGCCCAACCATGACGGTGAGCGCGATACCATTGAGGTATCCGTAGCGAATGGGCTTCGAGAGTAAGTCGGTGACGAAACCTAATCTCGCGAGGCCGGCGAGTATTGCCACGGCGCCCATCATGATAGCCAGCATCCCCGCAAGTGAAACCGCCCGAGCGGCATCACCGCCTGCCAACGGTAAAATCGTCGCTCCGACCAGGCCGGCCAGAGCCGAGTCAGGTCCCAGCACCAGAATGCGACTTGGCCCGAAAATAGCGTACGCGGTGAGCGGCACTATAGTGGCATACAGGCCGTTGATGGCGGGTAAGCCTGCCGCTTGGGCATAGCCCATACCGACGGGCACGAGGATCGCCGTGAGCACCAGGCCGGCGACAACGTCCTTTGTGAGCCATGCGCGCTCGTAGCCCCGCAGCATGGTGAGGCCGGGCAGCCAGCGCCCCAGACCCCGAGGGCCGGCCTCGCGCGCACGCTGAGGCGTTGTCGCAACAGGAACGGTCATTACAATCTACCCTCCGGTAACGCATTACACAGCAAACTATTGCCGAGAAAACAGCACTATTTAGTGCCGCAGTCAGGCATTCGTGCAATCTAGTATATCACCCGTTGTCAGGGTCTTACTAACAACAGTATCGGTAACAGGCCCGGCTTCGCGGAATTACGAATTACCAATTACGAATTACCAATTACCAATTACCAATTACTTTCAACCCAATTCGTAATTCGTAATTCGCCAGAGGCGGTGGATGTCCCCCAACTCTTCATCAAAAAGCCCCCTTCCCTGGCACGGAAGGGGGCTGGGGGTTGTGCCCCGGCCGCCCTGCTCAATAACATCTTGGCGCATTGGCGTCTTGGCGGTTTCCGGAAAAGCCTGCGCCCCTATACCCCCACCTCGAGCCGGGAGATGAGCCGTGGTGGGAACTTGAGGTCTTTCATGATCGCCTGGGTCTCCTCGATGGGGTAACGTATGCGGCGGAAGCTGAGCGTGGCGTTCCAGGGTCCCGAGGGCGGCTCGTCAGGCAGGTCCAGCACCATGTAGGCAGCCCTGGGGTCGCCGTCACGGGGTTGGCCTACGCTGCCGGGGTTGATGATCATCCTGGCTCCCCCGGCCTGCGGATCCTCCTTGGCGCCCATGATGCGCACGTTCAACCTCATCTTCTCGCTCTCCTCGGGTATGGCTGCTTTCACGATGCCCCGAGAGTCGCGGAAGATCAGGGGCACGTGGGTGTGGCCCACGAAGAGGTAGCGAGTGCTGAACAGGGGAAAGCACTCGGCGGCATCGAACAGGTCGAGCAGGTATTCCCACATCGGATCGCGTGGCGAGGCATGCACCATGGTGACGCTCGGCTCTTCCGGGGTCACGGCGATAGGCAGCGACTCCAGGAACTCAAGGTTGGCGGGGGTGATAACCTTGCGGGTCCACTCGATCACCACGCGGGCGTCGTGGTTGAACTCCTCCAGGTTGAGCCGCCCGAGCATGCCCCAGTCGTGATTGCCGGGGATGCCCAGGTGCGGGAACTGGGAAACGGTCTCGATGCATTCGTTGGGCTGGGGGCCATAGCCCACGAAGTCGCCCAGGCACCAGAGTGCGTCCACGCTTCCCATGTCCTCGAGTACGGTGCGAAGGGCAACAAAATTGCCATGCATGTCCGAGATGACGCCAATACGCAATGTGCGAAAGCCCTTTGGAACAGAGGTAATGGTGCCCGCGCGTCGAGAAGCGGGCACGAGCCACTATACCACAGTGGGCGGGCGATGTGCATCCCGAATGCGTAAAACGTAAAACGTAATGGTCGTGTGCCAGGCATGGATTGCAGGCCCACTACCCTTCCTCCCTTACGCATTACATTTTACGCATTAGCGGGCCTAGCGGGCCGGGTTGCGCCCGGTGGGCGAGCGTGATATACTCAGGAGCGGTTTTGCCATTTTGTCGCGGGCGGTAATCGCGGCCGCACTTTTGCCCATTCCCCCAAACTAATACACCCTTGGAGAACGCTGTACAGATGGGCACCAAACCTCTGAGGCTACCTCGATTGTTGTTCCTGGTGCTGCTGGCGAGCCTGCTCGTCAGCTCGCTCCAACCCTTTCAGATGGCGGGCGCCGCCGACCAGTTGCCCCGGATCCTGCCTCCCCTGAGCCGCGGCACCCCCAACGACCAATGGGCCGACGTCATCATAGGCAAGCCCAACTTCTCGGATATCGGCCCTTACACCACCAGCGGCAGTAAACTCTTCTGGCCCCACGGGACCATAGTCGACCGCACTGACCCCGCCGACAACAAGCTATATATCTACGACGCGGGCAACAACCGCATCCTCGGCTTTCACCTCGCCAAATGCCTCGCCGGCCCCACCAATCCAGCCAACTGCACGGCGGACCTGGTGATAGGCCAGCCCACCATGACGGGCGCGGGCTGCAACGGCGACTCCGGCTACCAGGGCTATCCTAACAGGATCCCGGCCTCCGGATCTTCCCTTTGCGGGCAGCCCGAGACTACCCTCAGCGTCACCGAGACCGGCTCGGGTTCGAGCATGGCCGTTGACTCCCAGGGAAACCTGTACGTCACCGACTTCTGGAACCACCGGGTGCTGCGGTACAACGCCCCGTTCAGCAATGACACCGCAGCCGACGAAGTCTGGGGGCAGGACAATTTTCAGGCCAACGCCTGCAACAAGAGCCTCCCCTTCCCGGACAGCCGCATCGCCATGGTGGTAGACGCGAGCACCATCTGCTTCAGTTGGGGCCGAACCAACGCCTGGACCGCCGGCGTAGACGTGGACGCGGAGGGCAACGTTTGGGTGGCCGACAGCGGCAACAACAGGGTGCTTCGCTTCCCTCCCGGCTCCCACGCCGCCGACCTCGCCATCGGCCAGTCGGACCTCACCGCCAGGATAGAGGGCGCCGACGCCAACCGCCTGAGGACGCCCGTGGCGGTGCGTATGAGCCCCACCGGCAGGCTCTACGTGGCCGACCAGGGGAACAACCGCGTGATGGTGTTCGAGCCCCCGTTCGCGACCAACATGGCGGGGCGGGTGTTCGGGTCGGGGTTCAACAATCCCTCAGCTATCGATTTCGACCCCACCCAGCCCGGCGTGTGGATCATGAACAGCACCCTCAACAGCCTGGAGCGCTGGGACGAGGCTAGCGGGCTGTTGGTCGAGGTAGTAGGCCGCAAGGGTCAGGGCAACCTGCTCGATAGGGCCACCGGCTCGATAGGCATAGACTCGAGCGGCAACAAGTACATGGCAGTGGGGGTTGGCGACTACCAGAACGACGTGCTGATGCTGGCCCCTGGCGCGACCACCATGCCTACCAGGCGGCTCTTCGGCGGCGGGGCGGGCAACGAGGCCACCGGCGCGGGCATCGCCACGGGCGGCGGGGTGGCGGTTGCGGACAACCAGTTGTTAGTCGCCGACCGTGGTAGGATCCTATACTGGGACAACCCCTCCCAGCTCACCAACGGGCAGGTCGCTACGGGGGCGGCGGGTGGCGCGACCTCGCTGACGGATGTCAAGCGCGGCTGCTGTCTCACCCTCAAAGCCGACCGCGCCCATCACCTCTGGGTAAGCGCCCCGAGGGAGGGGAGCCTGCCCAATCGCATCAACGCCTACGCGCTCCCCCTCAACCCTGGAGCCCAACCGGTGCTCACGCTCACCTTCCCGCTGAACGTGCTCGGCGGTGGGCAGTTATCAGATAACGGCATCTACCAGCCCTTCTGGGGCATCGCCCCCACCGACAACAGCGAGTTCCTGTGGGTCAGCCACTCGAGCACCAACCGGGTGTTCCGCGTGCGCGACCCCCTGAGCAACCCCGTAGTAGACGTGATCCTGGGGCAGCCCGATATAGGGAGCACCGCGTGCAACCGGGGTGGGAGCCCCAGGGTGGGCATGACCTCCGGCACTCTCTGCCTGCCAGGCTCGGTCTCGCTCGACCGCCAGGGCAACCTCTATGTGTCTGACCACTCGCTGGAGATCCAGGGCAACATGCGCCTGCTCGTCTTCAGCAAGAACCTCTTTCCGGCGTATCCCTCTCGGGTCATATTCGCACCGGACGCCACCAAGATCTTCCCCAACATCGCCACCTGGGAACCCGCCTTCGACTCCCAGAACCACATGGTCGTCGGCTACAACCCCTACTGGACCCCTAATCCGGGCGACCACGGCCGTTTTCCCGGCATCTACAACGACCCCCTCTCGTCCTCGACAGCCCCTGATGGCTTCCTGAACGACTACTACTCGATGGCCATCTCAGCAACCTTCGATGATGACGACAACCTCTACATAGGCGACGGTGACCGCTCGCGGGTGCTCATCTACGAGCGACCCACCATCAACGGCTCCGCCCCGCCACCCCCCACCGACAAAGCCCCGACTTACAAGCCCAAGGGGTCGGGGTCCAGGAACCAGTCTGTGCACTAACCCTTAAATGGGGGTGCAGGGTCCTACCCTGCCGGGGGTTGGGAGTGTCCCCCAACATCAGAAAGGGGTGCAGGGGGCTCCCTGCCGGGGGTTTGGGGGATTGGAGCCCAAAGTTCATATTATACTCCCCTGTCCCCTCAGGGAGATGGGGCCGGGGCTTGAGGGGTATCCCCCTACCACTGGTTTAGGGGGCACTCCCCAGTTTGACGCCCCCGGAGGCTTTCCTGTATAATAGGGTGCCGGTGTTGCAACCGGCGTTTTTGAAAAACCTCATAGCCTGAGACAGCCGGCGCGTTTCTACGCTTAATACTCCAGCCCGCCGAGGCCCGAACACCGCTTTCCCGTCGCGGCTAGCCGCATGGGGGAGGTCGCGTTGTTTCACGGTGATTTGCGTCCCCGTGCCTCGTCTCAAATGTGGGCACGGGGATTTTTCAATTCTCGCGAGTGCGCGAGATATGCTAAGACCAGAAATGGGAGGAGGTGAACAAGTAATGCCAACACCAAGAAAGAGAGCCATGGTCAGGGATCTCCAGGACCGTTTCACCGGTAGCGAGGTGCTCATATTCACCGATCACCGGGGCCTATCTGTTTCGGAGATCACCAACCTGCGCCGCCAGTTACGAGACAAGGGCGTGGAGTACCACGTGACCAAGAACACTCTGACCACGCTGGCCGCCGACAAGGCGGGCCGCGCGGAGATGACCACCCTGCTTGACGGCCCGACGGCGATAGCCTTCGTGGGCGACGACATCCCCGGCGCGGCCAAGGTGCTCACGGACTTCGTGCGTACTTCCAGGATCCTGCAAATCCGCGGCGGTCTTGTGGGCCACACGGTGATCAGCGCCGACCAGGTGAGCGACCTCACGAAGATACTCACCCGAGAGCAGTACATCGCCAGAGTGCTGGGGTCGATGCAATCGCCCATCAGCGGCATGGTGGGTGCGCTATCGGGGGTTATCCGCAACTTCATGAACGTCATGCAGGCGCGGGTAGACCAGCTTAAGGAGCAGGGAGGCGAGGAGGAAGTAGTACCCGAGACCCCAGCGTCCCCGAACGGCGCGGCCCCTGCTGCTCAACTGGAGGAGACAACCCCCATAGCTTCAGCAACGACAACCGCTCCCGCGGCTCCCGCGGCAGAGGCGACCCCCGAAGCTCCGGCTGAGGACGCCACCCCTGTGGCCTCCGCGGCTGACACAGCTCCGGAGACTCCCGCCGAGGATACTGCGCCCGCGGCTTCGACAGAGGAGCCGGCGGCCGAGGATGAGCCTCCGGCGGCTACTGAGGAAGGCGCGTAGAAAAGGGGTGCAGGGATCTCCCTGTCGGGGGTTTGGAACCCAAATATTACCCCCTCCCCTAATTTACTCTTTGTGGATTAGATAGACGAAAAAAGGAGAGAACCAAGAAATGGCAACAACACTGTCTCGCGAGGAAATCCTCGATGCGATCAAGAACATGAGTGTGCTCGAGCTTTCGCAACTCGTGAAAGATATGGAAGAGACGTTCGGCGTGACCGCCGCTGCCCCCATGATGATGGGCGGCATGATGCCGGCTATGCCAGGTGCTGCGGGCGGCGATGGCGCGGCTGCGGTCGTTGAGGACGAGCCGACCGAGTTCAACGTAATGCTCACCGACTTCGGCGCGAACAAGATCCAGGTGATCAAGGTTGTGCGCGAACTCACCGGCCTGGGCCTGAAGGAGGCCAAGGACCTGGTAGAGGCTGCCCCCAAGGCGGTCAAGGAGAGCGTGAACAAGGACGAGGCCGAGGCGGCAAAGGCGAAGCTGGAGGGCGAGGGCGCCAAGGCTGAAGTCCGGCCCGCGTAAGAATAATTACGAATTACGAATTACAAACTACGAATTGGTATCAATGCAATTCGTAGTTTGTAATTCGTAATTCGTAATTTGTAATTCCGTAAAGTGCCAGAGCCCCAGATAGAGCCCGGAAGCGATTTCCGGGAGAGAGTGTGGGCGTTCGTGCGCTCGGTGCCGCCCGGTAGGGTGGTGACTTACGGGCAGGTGGCGGCCATGCTGGGCGCGCCTTTCGCGGCCCGCGCGGTGGGGTCTGTGCTCAAGTACACGCCCCCGTCGGCGAACGTGCCCTGCCAGCGGGTTGTGAACCGCTGGGGCAGGCTGGCGCCCATATATGGTTGGGGCGGCCCGGAGCAGCAGAAGCGCGAGCTTGAGGCAGAGGACGTGTTGGTGCGCCCCGATATGACGGTGGACCTCGAACAATACCAGTGGTGGCCCGACACAGGCTCGAACCCCCTCCTGCGCGATCTGCTCCCCTTAGGTGATGCCTCCGACGGCTCGGAGCAAGACTAGCCTTCTTGCATCACTCGTGTTCGGTGCCCGCAGGTAAGTGTTCACAGTAAGGGCCGAAAATACGCAAACAGGGCAGGCACAAGGCCTTAGCTTGTGTAGGGTCAGTTTTGCGCCCTGTGGGCATTCAGGAGATGGGTAGAGAGGTGATGCTATGGGTTCAACGGCGATGACGGACGACCTGGAGACGGCGGTGGCGATGATGGCGAAGATCCGGACTTGCTGGTCGCCCAGCTTGTCGTCGGATGGGCGGAGGATCGCTTTCATTTCGGACCTCACAGGTGTGCCCCAGGTGTGGACGGTGGCCGCGGAGGGTGGCTGGCCCGATCTGGTTACCGCGCTTGATGACCAGGTCCTGGAGGTAAAGTGGTCGCCTGATGGGGAGTGGCTGGCATTCGTGCTCGCGCCCGGCGGAGGCATGAACCAGCAGGTGTACGTGGTGAGGCCCGACGGCACGGACCTGCGGCTTCTGAGCGAGGGCGGGCAGGACAACAACTGGCTGGGCCAGTGGACCCACGACGGCAGGTCGGTTGATGTGTCCTCTAACCGCCGGAACGCGGAGGCGATGGACTCGTATCTGGTAGATGTAGAGAGTGGGGAGTGGTGGCTGGTGTCGGAGAACGGGGGCATCGGGCAGATCACAGACGTGAGCCGCGATGGCCGGTGGGCGGTGGTGTACAGGATGCAGAACCGAGGGGACGACAATCTCTTCCTGGTGGAGGTCGGGGGCGAGCGGGAGGTGCTGCTGACGCCGCACGAGGGGCCGGGCAGTTTCGAAATCGGCAGATTCTCGCCTGGCGGGGAAACGATCTACCTGCTGTCGAACAAGGACCGGGAACTGAGGGCTTTCGCGAAGGTAGCGCTGAGCGACACCGGGCAACCCGGACCTATTGAGCTTATCGCCGCTCGCGACGATGCGGAGCTGGAGACCTTTGAGATCACCCCGGACGGTGCGACGGCTGTGCTGGTGTGGAACGTGGCCGGGCGGAGCGAACTCGCCTTCGTGGACCTGGCGACCTCGCAGGTGACGCCGGGCCCCGAGTTGCCGTGTGAAATGGTGGTGGCGGTCTATGAGCTGTCGTTCTCAGGGGACGGGCGATACCTGGCGATGACCCTCGCGGGGGCGGCCACTCCAACGAACGTCTGGGTGCTCGACCGGGAGATGGGCAGGCTGTGGCGGGCGACGAAAGGGGCGCACGCCGGGGTGGATCTGGCGGCGCTGGTGACGCCCGAACTGGTGCGCTTCCCCGCCTACGATGGCCTGGAGCTAAGCTCATGGCTCTACTTGCCGCGGGACTTTGCGCGGCCGGGGCGGGTGGTGCTCAGCTTCCACGGCGGGCCGGAAGCGCAGGAGCGGCCCTTCTTTAGCAGCACATACCAGGCCCTGTTGAGCCGGGGGATCGGGGTGCTGGCGCCCAACGTGCGCGGCTCCGACGGCTTTGGCAAGACGTTCGTAAACCTGGACAACGGCCCTCTCCGGGTGAATTCGGTTCGCGACATCAAGGCCTGCGCCGACTATCTAACGGGTGAGGGTATCTCCGGCCCCGGGAAAATGGGCATCATGGGCGGCTCGTATGGGGGATATATGACCATGGCCGGCCTGACGGAGTACCCGGACCTCTTCGCCGCTGGGGCCAACCTCTTCGGCATCGTCAATTTCGAGACTTTCTTCGCGCATACCGAGCCCTGGATGGCAGCGATCTCCAAAGTGGAATATGGCGACCCGGAGACGGAGGCCGACCTGCTGCGCGAGCTATCACCGCTCTACAAGATAGACCGGATCACGGTCCCGACGATTGTGCTGCACGGCGCGAACGACACGAACGTGCCCGTGGTGGAGGCGGAGCAAGTTGTGGAGAGCCTGCGCAAGCGCGGCGTGCCCGTGGAGTACGTACTTTTCACCGACGAAGGCCACGGCTTCAGGAAGACGCCCAACCGCATAAGTTCCGCGGTGGCGATTGTAGGGTGGTTTGAGAGGCACTTAGGGGGTGGGTGAGTGCCCCCCTAGCCCCCCTTCTGCTCGTCTTATGTAGGTAGGTATTATTGGGGGACACCCCCAAGCCCCCGGCAGGGAGCCCCCTGCACCCCTTGTGTGGGGAAGGAGGTAGTTGGGGGACACCCCAAGCCCCCGGCAGGGAGAGCCCTGCACCCCTATTTGTGATAGTTGGGGGACACCCCAAACCCTCGGCAGGGAGCCCCCTGCATCCCTTTATGCGTTTGGTTGGGGGACGCACCCAAGCCCCTGGGTGGGGTAGCACCGCACCCCTGACCCCTACTTCACGGGCAGTTGGCCGCTGAGCCTGCGATTGCGAAGTTGGTTTTGAGGAGGGAGAAGTCGGGTGAGTTTACTATGGTGTCGTTGTTGAAATCGGCTCGGGGGTCGAGGGTGGTGCCGAAGGTCGATTTCAGGATGCTGAAGTCGGTAGCGTTGACTATGTTATCGTTGTTGGCGTCGCCCGCGGACTGGAGGTTGAACTCGGCATTGGTGGTGGCGGATAGGGCTATGGAGCCGGCGGTGGCGAGGTTGCGGTTGGCTTTCAGGCGCCAGTTGTAGGTGCCAGGAGCCAGGCTCAAGGTGGTTGTGAAGGTGCCTGAGGCGTCGGTGGTTATGACGTAGGGTTGGGGAGTGGAACCGGCGCAGAGGGTGAGAGTGGCGGTGAGGCCCGCGTTGTTCGGGCTGGGCTGGGTGATGCCCTGCCAGGTGAGGTGGCCTATCAGGAGACTGGAGGTTGGAGGTGTGGGCGTATTGGTCGATGTATTAGTAGGAGTGTTCGTGGGAGTGCGAGTGGGCGTGCTTGTTGGAGTGTTGGTGCGGGTGTTGGTCGCTGTGAAGGTGCTTGTGGGCGTGTTGGTGGGAGTGGGTGTGTTGGTGGCCGCGGGGTTGCAGGGCAGAGGAGTGCCTGGCGTGGGGGTCATGGCGGGTAGGGGTGTGGCGGCTGCCAGACTGGTGGTGATGCGGACGTTGTCGATTGAAGGGCCCTCGAAGACCTGGTTGTTCCAGTTGGAGGAGTCGGTGGTGAAGCTGAAGCGGACCTTCATGGTGGCCGACTTCCAACGGGTGAGGTCGAGGCAGATAGACTGCCAGCCGTGGATGGGGCTGGCCTCGCCGTAGACGGTGCCGCTCTGGGGCCAGGTGACGCCGTTGTCGGTGGAGACTTGCGCTTTGAAGATGTCGTACTCGCTCTCGGCGCTGTCGTAGAGGTCGAAGCTCAGCCACACGCTGCCGGCGGTGAGGGTGTTGAACGCGTTGCCGGTAAGCAGCGTGCTGATGGTGCCGTTGTACGACGGAGACCCGGGGATGCCGGCCCGTGCGGCGTGGGTGCCGCCGTTGGCGCGGATGGTGGAGTTGTTCCAGATGCCAGTGGTGGAGGTGCCACCCGATACGGTCCAGCCGGTGAGCGTGCCGTCCTCGAAGTTGGAGCTTATGAGCACGGTGGGCGAGCCGAGCGCGAAGTTCTGGGTCTGGGAGCCGGGGTAGGTGACGGTGACGTTGGCCTGCGCGGGCGTGTAGCCGCACTTCTCGGCCTTGAGGGTAAAGGTGCCAGCCGGGACGTTGGTGAGGGTGTACTGGCCGAGGGCGTCGGTGCTCGCGGATATGGTGGGGTTGGAGAGGCCGCTCACGGAAACCGTGGCACCCGCGACGGGACTTGCTCCGTCGGTGACCGTGCCGCTGACGGTGCCCACGGGCATCTTGTTGAGGTTGATGGGCAGTGTGGTAGTGGTGCCCGACAGGATTGAAGTGGAGAAGACGGCCCCATAGTACCCTGGTGCGCTGACGGTCACGGTGTAGGTGCCGGCGGCGAGGATTGTGCGGTAGGCGCCCGAATTGTCGGAGAGCATCTTGCGGATGCCGATGGTGCGGGCGCGGCTGCCGGGGGTGTTATCCCACACACGCAAATCGGCCCCCAGCACGGCAGTGGAGCAGGAGGCGTCCATGATAGCTCCGCGGACGGCCCCCGCGTCGCGCACGTAGACGGCGGCGGCGTAGTCGTCGATCTCGCCCCAGCCGTAGGTGTTGTTGGGGCGCGTGCCCCAGGTGGGGCTGAAGAAGGCGGTATCAATGATGATGTTGTAGAACTCGTTGGGCGTGAGGTCGCCCCGTATCTGGCGCAGTATCCCGGCGAGGCCCGTCACATGGGGCGATGCCATGGATGTGCCGCTGAGGGTAGAGTAGGCGTTGCCGGTAGGTACGCTCGATTTGACGTTCACGCCTGGGGCCATGACTTCGGGCTTGATGCGGTTCCAGTCGCTGCGCTCCCAGTTGCTGGTGTCGTTCCAGAGCGGCAGGTCGGGGGCCGGGCCGCGGCTGGAAAAGCTCGCGATGGTACGGTTGATGTCGACCGCCCCGACGCCGATGGAAATTGGGTAGTAGGCGGGGCCGTTCACAGTGTTCGCGGCAGAGCCGTCGTTGCCGTTGCTGAATACAGGCATGATGCCCACCGCGCGCCACGCCTGGACATCGGGCAGCCACTCGGTGTCGGGGAAGGCATAGCTGGAGGTATCGCCCCAGGAATTGCCCACAGCATCTGGCTGGTCGTTCGTGTTGGGGTTGCCATCGGGGTCGGCCATGAACTGGAAGGCGGCATGCATGTAGCTGAAAGGGCCTTTGCCTGTGGGATCGTAGATGCGGGCGGCGATCCAGGTAGCTCCCCTGGCCTGGCCGATCTCGGTCGAGCCGCTGCTGTTGCCGAAGTAACCCGCGATGGTGCCCATGGTGTGGGTGCCGTGGCTGCCGGTGGCCGAGGGGAAGCTGGGGCTGATGCCGAAGGGGTCGTACCAGGAGTCGGCGGCGCTATGGCCTGGCTGGATACCGCGCCAGCGGGAGGAGAGGGCCTGGTGGGTGCCATCGACGCCGGTATCGAGGTTGGCGAGGACTCGGCCCGTGCCGTCGTAGCCCAGCGCCCAGGTCTGAGGTCCGTTGACCTGGTAGATGTTCCAGTTGTTGGTGGCGTCGTCGGTGGGCGGGCCGCCGGGGAGCCTGGGGGCGCTGACGTAGCCATCCTCAACTATATACGCCACATCCGGCCGGGCGGCGAGGGCCTGCAGGGTGGATACCGGGGCCTCCAGAGCGAAGCCGTTGAATATCCAGTAGGACTGGTAAAGCGTCGCGGTAGCATCGGCGCGGGCAAGGAAATCGCGCACGGCGGGCTGGGTGGCCGCGGCTTTATCGCGAAGGGCGCGGAGCGCTCCCGGCCGGTCGTTGGCGGGCCAGGTGCCCAGGTCCACCTGGTCGCGCAGGTGCACTATGGCGCGGACCCGCTCGGAGGATGGAGCGTCCTTGAGCCGTCCGTATAGCCCGGCGGGGCCGCTCATGCCGGTAGCGGAACTCGCGGGCAGGGCGGCCTGACCCGTGGTCAGGGTAGTGGCAGAGATAGGTTCGTGGGTCAGGAGTGCCAGAGAAAGGGCGGCGGCGAAGGCGAGGATGGAGGTTATGCGTAAGGTTGCGGCGGTAAAGGAAGATCGGTGCACTGGCCCCTCCTGGAGCGGGTTTGTGGCTATGTTCGGTTGTTCGGATAGCCGGACGCCAAAACCGACGCCGGGTTATGGGTGTAAGCGCCCAGGAAGAGCCCCCGGCGAGTATGGATATGGCCGGTGGCTCTCCTTATAGTAGCAATGCAGGGGGAATAGTGTCAAGAGGATTCGCGGTATTTCGAAAATGTGTCCGGTTTGGAGACGGAACCACCAGGGCACCAGGGTCACCAAGAGCACCAAGAGCACCAGGTAAGATAAGGGGACCAACCGCAAAGACGCAACGGGCGCAAAGTTCGCAAGGATCAGAATTCACCGCAGAGTAACTATGAGCGGAGCACACCACCCGTAGATGTAAATAAGGGGAGAGTTGGGGGACACCCCAAAACCCCCGGCAGGGAGAACCCTGCACCCCTTTTTTCATATCAGAAAACTCCAAGACGCCAAGACACAAAGACGCCAAGATTTTTGGGGTTTGGAGCCGGAGACGCAGAGGCGCAGAGAGCAGGTAGAGATGGAGGTACCGCGGTCACTTGGCGGAAGGGTGTCGGGATTTGTCGGGTTTAGGTTGGGCTAATTATTAGGATTCGTGAAAAGTGTCGGGATTTGTCGGGTTGTGCAAATTGGCGCTCGGTTTGTAGTTGTGATGGTAGATTCGCTAGAATGTGTCCGGATCTGTCCGGATGTGTCCGCTCGGTGGGTTGGGAGGCTTCAAAGGTTGAATCGTAGGGGCGACTCTAGGGATTGGGCTTCGGTTCTACGAATAATATCAGTACATATGTTCTGACAACTGCATTATAACATATGAGAGCGGCAGGGTGCCAATAGTACTTTGGTCCTGGATTTTGGGACGTTGTAGGCGTGGGATGTGAAAAGCGTGCCACGGTTGAGGGAGGGATTGGGGATGGATGCTCGTAGTGTGCCTGTAGGGTTGGGGTATGCCGCCGTGGGGATAGGTGCGCTGCTTATGGCTGTGGCTGTGGGGTTTGGGTTGAACATGGGGTGGGCTACGGGGCTGTGGCCCTGGGCGGATGGGAAACTGTCTTATTTGTTCGTGGGGTCGATACTGGCGGCGGTGTCGGTGGCGTTTATATGGCTGGGGTTGGTCGGGGAATGGGGGGCGCTGGCGGCGGGGGCGGTGCAGGCGGTGGTTATGACGGCGGGGATGGCGGTGTATATGTGGCAGTTCTCGGCGCGGCCAGGGCGGGAGGGGTTTTTGTGGTATGCGGTGGGGCTGGGCCTGGCGACGCTGGTGAACGCGGGGGTCTTTTTGTGGAGCAGGCGTTTCGCTATACGGGACCGGAGGCCGATGCCTGTGTTTTTGAGGGTGTCGTACGTGATTCTGGTGGTGGCGCTGCTTCTGGCGGGGGCGGCGCTGATCTTGCAGGCACCGGCGATCTTCCCGTGGCCGCTGAACCCCGACTCGTCGGTGATGTTCGGATGGATCTTTGTTGGGGACGCGTTCTACTTCCTCTACTCGCTGCTTAACCCCCGGTGGCACAACGCGCAGATGCAGTTGCTGAGCTTCCTGGCGTACGCGCTCTTCCTGATCGTGCCGTTCGTGGGGCTGCTGGGCAGCGTGAAGGAGGGGCACTTGCCGAGCCTGGGGGTTTACCTGGCCGTGCTGGTGTATGGTAGCGCGCTGGCAGTGTACTACCTGTTCCTGGATGCACGGACGCGGGGCTGGGCGATAGAGGAATAGCGCTGACCCCCGCCCCCTCTCCCACGGAGAGGGGGAGAATGATATGAAGTTTGGGGGACACCCCCAGGCCCCCGGCAGGGAGACCCCTGCACCCCTTATATGATTGCGGCTAACATACCCTCCTTGATGAATTCGCGGACGCCCTCGGGGCCCTGGAGGCGGAGCCAGAGGGGGCCTTCGTTTTGCTCGAAGTGTAGCTCGAAGGTAAAGAAGGGGCAGCAGGCGCGCTCGGAAATGATAAAGCTCAGGAGCGTGGCGGCCCACTCGGAGGTGGCGGGATAGCGGAAGGCATAGCCGTTGGGCAATTCGGTGATGTCCTCAGCCGAGGCGAGCATGCCGGTAACGTCAAGCCCCCAGGCCGCCAACTCGGGGCCGCTGAGCTTGCAGGCTATGGGTATTTCGGAAGTTGGTTGTTCCTGGTGGTTAGTCATGGGATCGACCTTTCTTTGGGTGAAGTGGACCCTGGGTAGAGTTGAACAGGGGTCATTTGGAGTGTACAATTTAAAGTGCACTTTAAGTCAAGGGGGTAGCGCGATATTGGTGGAGGAATTGACGATCGGGGAGGTGGCTCGGCAGGCCGGGGTGCGGACTTCGGCGCTAAGGTATTACGAAAGCATCGGGCTGCTGCCGCGGGCGGCGAGGGTGAGCGGGCAGCGCCGCTATGATGGCACGGTGCTGCAGCGCCTGGCTATCATCCAGCTTGCTAAAGAGGCGGGTTTTACGATAGAGGAGACGCGCACCCTGCTGCACGGCTTTGGGGCGGACACGCCCCCTTCAGCCCGCTGGCGGGCGCTGGCCGAGCAGAAGCTGGTGGAGGCTGACATAATGATCCGCCGCGCCCAGGATATGAAGCGGCTGCTGGAAGAGGGGTTGAATTGCGAGTGCCTGACGTTTGAGCAGTGCTACAGGGTGATGGCCGAGGGGTGCGACTGAGTCGGTGACGAAAACTGCTCGTGACTTCATAGGGCAGTGTATATTAGGATAAATACCGACCCTATGAGGTGGCTTAACTATGGCGCGATCAACAAAAAGCGGCGCTACTCGCAATCAGTTGGCTATGGACGGGCTGGCCGCCGAGGCTGTGGGGCCGCCGGAGTGGGAGGCTGTAGAGAGGGTGATCGAGGCGTCACGAGAGCTTGACGTTGCTTCGTGGGCGGCTTTCGCGGGGTGCGGGACTTTGGAGGCCTTCACCGACGGGTCAGCGCCCGTGCGCAATCCGGGTGGGCCGGCCGGGTGCTCGGCCGTGATACTGGGCTACGATGGTCCGGTAAATCAGTTCGCTTCGCACCGTCCCGAGCCGCGCGCTCGCCTTGACCTGGGGGCGCACATCGCGGAGCGGCGAAGCGAGCCGCCGACGAGCAACAACCGGGCCGAAATCGCGGGTATCATGCTGGCGATGGAGGCGCTGAACAGGCTGGGCAAGATGGGCTGCGCACCGGAGCAGGTGACGCTTTGGAGCGACAGCGTGTATGCTATCAACTGCCTGGAAGGGACGTGGAAGCGCAAGAAGAACACCGATTTATGGCCGCTCGCCGATGGACTGGCGGAGGCTGTGCGCCGGGTTATGCCCTGCCAGGTGAAGGTAAAGTGGGTGAAGGGCCACGCGGGCAACACGTATAACGACGCGGCCGATGAGCTCGCCACCCGTGGGGCCTTCAACTTCGATGAGAGCATATACGCCTGCTTCCGGAAAGCGCAGAGCGAGAGCGGGTCTGAGATGCCGGATGCCCGGTCGATGGCAAGGCAAGGGCTGCAAGGCGTGGGGGCGGGCGTGGCGCTGGATCAGCCCGCCCCATCAAGCTCGCCTGAGCCCGTGGACGTGGAGGCGGCGGAATGGGCTGCCGGAACAGATTACACACTGGCAGTTTTCACCCACCTGGATGGGGGCGGGCTCGCGAGCGTGGTTCGCGGGCGGTGCGAGGGGAGGTTTCGCGTGTGGGCCAGAGATGGGCGCAGCCGGGAGGCCCGCCGCGCTCATACCGGTGACCGCAGCCTGGACGAGGCCGAATACCTGACCCTGATATGGGCCCTGAGCGACCTGGCGGAGAGGATACAGGCCACAGGGCGGGACCCCGGCGGGTTCACGCTTACCGTTTACAGCAGGCGGGAGTTGGTGGTCAAGCAATTGACGGGGCTGTACAAGGTGAAGTCGCCCTCTTTGCAGCAGCGTCACGCGGAGGCGCGGGAGTTGCTGAGCCGTTTCAAGACGAGCGAGGTAGCCTGGAAGCAGGGGAACGGGATCGCGAGGCTCCTGGGGTAGATCAGGCGCCCGCCGGATTCATTTTGTGACTTCCGTGCCCCCTCCCGGCCTCTGAAGCGCCTCAACACCCAGCAGCCCAAACAGCACCACCCCCACCCCTGACTCGGTGTGCCACTCAAAGCGCGATCGCTCGAAGTACTGGACGGTGTACACCCTGCCGCCTATGGTCTCCTGCATCTCGTTGGTGATCGGGTAGCCGATGCACTCAATGGCCTTGCCCAGGGCCTCGTACTCCTCCCACTTACGCCGGAAGCCTCCGCCTATCCAGTGGCCGGTCTGGGGGAAGTATCGCAGGTCGGCCAACCGGCGCAGGCCGGCCATATCGCCGTTGAAGCGATCGCGGTCGACCACGCCCGACACGCCGGGCACCTGGCCGGTCGACGTATATTGCCAGAAGGTGTAGGTCTGCCAGCCACCCGGCAGGGGGTTGGGGGAGGGGCCGTAGCGGGCGAACCAGAGCGGGTTGCTGTGGGAAAAGTCGGTCGGGTTCCCAAGCTGCCGTATCCAGAAATCAGGGTAGGTATAGAGCAGCGCCTGTGTCCCGACCTCCGGCTGCACCGTAGCGCACCAGTTCCTCACCCCAGCGATTACCCCCGCGGGCGACACCCCATCAAGCTCCTCCACGTCGAGGCACGGGGGCAGCATCCCAGGCGGTGAGCCGCCCACTACCTCCATGAAGAACCGCGCCTGCTGAGCCGCATCCAGCGCGGGCCTGAAGTAGTGATAAGCCCCCACGAGCACGTTGTTGGCGCGCGCCTGCTCGATATTACGGGCGTAGAATGCATCTATGAACGAAGTGCCCTCGGTGGCCTTGACGTAGGCGAAGGAGATGCCCGCGGCTGCCACCCGCCGCCAGTCGATGGTCCCGTTGTGGTTGGAGACGTCGATGCCCTCGGGGGGTGGGGCGGGGGCGTCTATTGGTTGCGGCGCTTGAGTGTCGTCGGGCTGGGGTACTTGCGCGTTTGCGTCAGCGGTCATTTCGTTGGTGCCTCCTCTTTTTGCCTAGAACTTCCTCAGCTCCTTCAACGTGGCTTGCAGTTCCTTGATCGCGGAAGCCAGTTCGTACCTGGTCTGCGCGTCGGGCAACAACTCCATCCGATCTTGCAGCGTAATTGTGTCCATGCCGCGCACGATGGCGGCGTTTGCTGCCTTTACGGACGTGGTAACGGCAACCATCTTCTCTTTAGCCTTCAACGCTTTTCTCCCCTAGCGGCCGGCTGGTGTATCGAGGGGTTGGCTTCGCGTTGGGGTGTTGGCTCGTTTGCGGTCATGGGGTTGGTGCCTCCTTACTGTAGAGATTGGTAGAGTACACTGTAACCCTGAAAAGCGCAACTCAGTCAGAACACCTACTCCGAAGGCCGGCAATAGGCTAAAGCACCGGCCTCAGTCGGGGTCCGGCGGCGCTGGGAATATGGTTGAAAAGCCGTCTGTGGTCTGGTATAATTACCCCGCGAGGGCGTGTAGCTCAGTTGGTTAGAGCGCAGTCCTGATAAGACTGAGGTCCCTGGTTCGAGACCAGGCTCGCCCACTTTTGGGGTCGCTGTCAACATTGACGGCGGCCTTTTTGTGTGCTGCCATGTGTGGCATGGGTATCGGGGTGCAGAACGCATTCTGCCCCTCCAGAGCATGCGCCCGTCCTGGTAGGCGGCCGGGGTTTGCGCTGTGTGCCCCTACTCAGGAGCCACGGTGAAGCACCTCGGCTGAGTGCAACTCAGAGGACACCTTGACAGGCCGATTGCAGAACGCTACTATTGGCTGCATTGCCTGGCAGATTATGAACCCAGGGCAAGAAGCGTGTCAGCCTGCGTATAGAGGAGAGCTATGCCAACATTTGCACCAGACGGTAACATCAGAATGAAATCGCTTATGGTAGCGCCCTTTCTCTTTGCACTTATGGTTGTGGTCAATATGTGGTCGAACTCGATGGAGGCGCTTGGAGCAAGTCACCCTCCAGATTTCCTCAGCGGCTCAGGGGCGGTGAGTCTGAGCAATCGTAGCGCCTTGCCGGCTGCCGTCGCCATTCGTGATCGAGGCCCACTCCGGCCTGTGAATGGTGCTGCTATACCTCCCATCAACGGCGCTTTGACCGCCACACCGACCTCCACCGTGGTCTCCACGCCAACCCGAACGTCTACACCGGCCGTAACCCCGTGCGTGGGTACGTGGCGGGAAATCGTTAGCCCAGACGTTCGCACGCTCAACGGAGTAGCGGCGATCTCGGCAAACGACGTGTGGGCAGTCGGTAACAACGGCATCGTCCACTGGAACGGCACTGTTTGGTCCACGGTGCCTTCTCCCTTTGTATGGCCCCTCAAAGGTGTCTCTGCCGTTTCAAGTGATGACGTCTGGGCTGCGGGAGCGACTGGCATCATCCACTGGAACGGTACAGCCTGGACCTTCGAGCCCAGCCCGGTTGTGAGTCTGGGCACAAATACGTCGGTATATGCCGTGTCAACCAACCTCGTGTGGGCGGTAGGCTATTATCCCGAGGGTGGGGCCGACCATACCCTGATAAAACGTTGGAACGGCAGCGAGTGGAGCGTCATACCCAGCCCCAACGGCTCTTTCACCAACAGCTATCTGACGTCGGTATCGGCCACTTCGGACAACGATGCATGGGCCGTGGGCTATTCAACCACCAGCTTCAATTACCGCACGCTGATATTGCACTGGGACGGAAGCGCCTGGAGCGTCGTACCCAGCCCAAGCCCTGGCTTCGAGCAAAACTACCTCACCGGCGTCGTAGCTATATCGGCCACCGACGCCTGGGCGGTGGGCTATTGCTATTGCCGAGGGCCCTACGATGCCCTGACGCTACATTGGAATGGTGCCTCCTGGACGCAGGTCGCTACTCCGAACCTGAGCAGCCCTTTGTATGGGGTGTCGGCGTCCTCCGGGCAGGATGTGTGGGCGGTGGGTTCTAACCAACCTTTCGATGGGGATACTCTGACGGCAAGGTGGAACGGCAGCGAGTGGAGCGTCGTGCCCAGCCCCACCGGCCCAGGGTCATATCCGAGCACGCTCTACGGAGTCGACGCTAGACTGGCGGACAATGCATGGGCAGTGGGCAGCACCAATTCGGAGAGTATGGTGATCCGCAACACGCGGGAGTGCTCCACCCCCACTCGTACGGCGACCCCCACGCGCACGCCCACTGCGTGCGCCATCAGCTTCTCGGACGTGCACCCGGACGACTATTTCCACGATGCGGTCATCTACCTGGCCTGCCATGGCGCGATTTCAGGCTACGCCGACGGCAGTTTCCGGCCATACAACAATACCACCAGGGGACAGGTGACGAAGATCGTGATACTCGGCTTCGGCATTCCCATCGATACCACCGGCGGTCCTCACTTCACCGACGTACCGGTGGACCACCCCTTTTACTCGTATGTGGAAACGGCCAACCACAACGGCATCGTTTCGGGCTATGGAGACAACACCTTCCGCCCCTCGGCCAACGTAACCAGGGGCCAGTTGTCGAAGATTGTGGTGGTTGCGGCGGTGCAGGTGAACGGGTGGACCCTCGCCAACCCCCCCACCCCCACTTTCACCGACGTGGCTCCCGGCTCGGCCTTCTACCCTTATGTCGAGACGGCTGTGAGCAAAGGGGTACTATCGGGCTACTCGGACCTAACGTTCCGTCCCGGCAACAATGCGACGAGGGGACAGATAGCCAAGATTACTTACCTGGCCGTTATAACGCCGGCTGTGGGCCAGAGAAGAGGTGAATAGGCCCCGCCTAACCTTTCAGGGCCGCCATTATTACGGGCGGCAGCTTCAGCGCGCCTGGCGTGGCTTCGAGCGCCGTCATGGTGCGGCCTAGCTCGTACCCGTTGCGGTGGGTGACGAAGGGCGGCTTTGGGAACGACGAGAACGGCCCGTAGATCACGCTTTTCTGGGCCTTATCGAACATGAATATGTTATGTACCACGCCAACGCCACTCTGGATGTCGTGCGGCTCGTGCCCTGGGAAGGCGCCCCACGTGAAAGCCGGTAGCAAGCAGACGTACACCGCCCACACGTTTACCCCGATCGCCCCATAGCGCAGGTCCGCGATGGCCTGCTCGAAGTCGGGTCCCAGGTCCTTCATGGTTTGTGGGTGGATTATGAGGTTGGCGCTCAGGGTGCCCACCAGCTTATCGTTGGCAAAGCGTACCGCGTTGCGCAAGAACTCCGCCGGAGTGCCGCCGGGCAGGCGTGTTTCGGTAAGCACCGACGTGAAAAGCTCCTCGCGGAAGCACGCCTCGTTCGGTGCGTCGGGGTCGAGCCCGGTGATGAGCACGCGGGGGTGCCTATCGCCGGCCACCGGCTCATCGGGGTCGAGCAACTCGGCCTGTGGATAGGTACTCATGACCGACGCATAGCGCTGCACGGAGCCTGGATAGTAGGCCGGGCGGCGCGGCACCTCGCGGTATACGCCCCGGATGGCGTCGAGCAGCGCGGGGGTCTTGTCCCAGCCCTCGCTCACCACCAGCACCTGGGAGGCCAGGCAGGTCGCGCCCGCGTTCGTCACCTTCTGCGAGACAAGGTTCTCGGCCTGGTAACGCAGGTCTTTGGCGGTCCAGGGGCCGGGCACGACGATGGTGGGCGTAACGCAGCCTAGCTCGCTCGTAACGCGCCTGGTGTTGATGGGCGTCCGCGCTCGCTTGCGCTCCGCTCCCTCGGGTCCCGAGCCGAACACGACTGCGTCGTGAGTAGCGGCCCCGCCGGTGATATGGATCTCATCGACGCCGGGGTGATTAGCGAGGTAGGCACCGACGTCCGCGCCGCCGTAGGCGAACTCGACAAACCCCTTCTCCCGGAAGCCCGCGAAGGCCTCCTCGAAGTAGACACCCACATAGTCGTTCACCGGGCTCATCTTGAGCAGGGTCACCTGACCTTCGGTGTAGAGCTTGTGCAACACATCGGCCACGGGTAGGAATGACACGTTCCCCGCCCCCAGCACAAGGGCTACCTTGCCGGGTGGCTCCTTCTGCTTGTAGAAGACCGCCATAGTATCGGCCAGGTTCTCCCGCGTGACGCCGGGCTGCATCCATACCTCGCCCCGCATGCCGCTGAAAATGACGCGGTCGTAAGCCGAGAGGGGGAAGACCTCGGTGACCACCTGCTCGCCGGCCCTGGTGCGGACCTTCTCCACGGGCCGCGGCTTGCCCTTCTCCAGATAGTCCAGGGTTTCAATGAGGCCGTTGATCAGCTTCAGCACAGCCCACGGGCCGCCAAGCCATTCCTCCTGGGCGAAGCCGGGGTGCCCGCCTATGCCCTTCGCCTCGATGCCGGCCCGCGCCCACCTCTCGGCCACCGCACCCGTCCTGCGCCGAAGGTCCAGCAGAAGCTGCCTTTTCCGCCCAACAGGCAGCCGCGCCCATTTCTCTTTGTTCTCGACAACCCTGGCTATCTTCCGGTCCAGGTCCGCCGCCATCATTACTGCCATGCTCATGTGATACCACCCACGCTCATCTCGATTGCGCCCGCCAAACAACAACAAGCAGCGCGTGCATAATGACCTGCTGAGTGAACGCTGATGCCGGTATTATACGGCTAACATTTCTCTCTGTATAGGCCTGTCTAAATCCCTACAGCGATAAGGCCGCGAGAATAATTTACAGCGGAAAAAATACTTGACAGGAGATGGTCGTTTTGCTAAGATTGGCCATCAGGCTGGCGTTGCACATTTGGTTGAGTATTGTGCAAGGCTTTAAGGTCGTTGGTCGAGCACCTCGGCGAGACCAGGAAGATCCCCCAGAAGGACTCAGGGCATGAGCGACGCGTTGGCACCGGCCTATGTGCCTCAATCTCGTGAACGCAATTTGATACTGGCTCTCTTGCTCCTCCTCGCGCTGGCTGCGTGGGCGTTTCTCCTTTGGGCTCCTATCCCCGTGCAGAATATGGGAAACAATGGGCTGACGATGGGCCTCAGCGGCTCGTTGTTCCTGGCGATCTGGGTGGTCATGATGGTGGCTATGATGTTCCCATCAGCCGCGCCGATGATATTGATGTTCTCCAGGGTTTACGCGGGCAAGCAGCAGGCACCGTCTTTCTTACCGACGTGGATATTTGTAAGCGCGTATCTGCTCGTCTGGGCGTTGTTCGGCCTGATAGCGTTCATAGTGGCTTTGGCGGTAGAGGCGCTAGCGGGCGGGTGGCCCTGGCTGGGCGAGAACGCGGGGCCAATTGGAGGGGTGCTCATCATCGTGGGCGGCCTCTACCAGCTTACACCTCTGAAAGAAGCCTGTCTATCTAAATGCCGCACGCCTCTGGACTTTATCCTTGGTTCCTGGCGCTCGGGTTACCAGGGTTCCTTCCTCATGGGCCTGGAGCACGGCTTCTATTGCCTGGGCTGCTGCTGGCTGCTCTTTGTGATACTCTTCCCTCTCTGCTTCATGAATGTGGGCGCGATGGCCGTCCTCTCCCTGCTGATATTGGCTGAGAAGACCTCGCCGGTGGGCCGCTGGGTTGTCCAACTGGCTGCTATCGCCCTGGTGGCCTATGGAGTTCTGGTTGTTTTGGTACCCAGCACGTTACCGATGATGTCCCCCTGATGCCGGCGCCAACCGATATGCCGGCATCAATGACCGCCATGTCTACCCCCTTGGTCGAAACACCAACGCCCATGCCGATGAAATAGGCTGAACGATTGGGGGCAGGTCAACTTCTGCGTCGCCCCTTTACATCCTGCTAAGTCCCGATGCGGACCCAGGTGTCTGCTTGCCGGGCGAGACGGCGGTTGTGTTACAAGCAAGCCCCCCGGACTATGATGCTCCCTTGCCCCGTGAGGAGTTGACGCATGCGCGCGACAAGACGGGCGACAGCAGTAGCGCGGTACTTCCTGGTGTGCAGGGATAGTATCAGTCGAGGCGGTCCAGCGCGATGACCGGGATTACGCGGGTAGTCTTCTCCGGGTAGGTGGCGAACTGGGGAACCTCGTCCGCTTGCTTCTGGTAGGCGCGGTCTCGGTCTTCGCCGGTGAGGGGTACGGCCCTGGCCTTGAACGTCTCGGTCCCTAGCTCCACCGTTACCTCGGGGTTCGCCACGAGGTTGTGATACCAGTCTGGGTTGGTTGGCGCACCGCTTTTGGTAGCAAAGACTACCAGGCGGTCCCCGTATGTGTTGTACGCGACGGGGTTGGTATATTGGCGGCCGCTCTTTGCGCCGGTGGTGGTCAGCAGGAGCAGATTCATCTCTGCAAAAGGTCCTCCAACCTTGCCGCCATTGGCGTGGAATTCATCGATAATTTGTTGGTTCCAGTTATTAGGTGAGTTGTCCGACATCAGTTCTCCTCCGGGGTTTCTGTTGTGGGTTTGATTGTTATACAGACGGGGATATCCAAGGGGTCTGCATTTATGTGTTAAGTATACTCGCAAAGTGTGATAAAACCGAGGCCCGTTGTGCCAGGCTGTAGGGCTGTTGCTAGATTGCGGTAGGTTTTGGGTGGTGGCCTATAGGTATCAAGCTAAGGGAAGGCAAGCAGTCTTGGAGGCGCAATTACGCTTGTAGGGGCAGGCCCCCGTTGCCTGCCAGGTTTCCCAACCCCGACTTGGGTGGTACACCACCAGGGCAGGCAACGGGGGCCTGCCCCTACAGTTGCGCTTTTTCCTTGCCTGTTGCACCCTACACGGTGCCCACCACGTCTTAGCTGGATACGCATGGGCGCGGCTGGCGATGCCCCTACGGGTTTGGGTGGTGGGGGAGGAGGGCGCGCTATGCCGCGCCCCTACGGTTTGGTCATGGGGTTAGGCTTTGATGCAGGGTATTGCCCGCAACTTGATAGCCCGCGCTCCGTGGCTCTGATAACCATCGGAATTCGCGTGCTACTGGGAGTGGCACACGGTATGCTTTAGGGTGGGTATAGGCGGCTGAGGCCGGTAATGGTTATCTAATTGTTTGGGAAGGGTTGGTACGAGTAACTGGGCGCTCACATCCTCAAGGACGCGGATATGGAGCAGATGAAGCAAGGGCAACATGGGCGACAACCGGGCTTCCTCTTCGGCTGGCTTCTGTGCCTGCCGGTGCTCTACTTCTTCTTTACTGGTAGCATCACCTGGAGCGATGCGGCTGTTGGCGCGGGGTGTCTCGTCCTGACCCTGGTAGCAGCCCTGACGGTGCGCGACGAGGGGCTGGCGGCTTTCCGGCTCCCCTCGGGTTGGTTTGCGGCGGCTGTTGGGTTGCCCTGGCAGGTGGTGCGCGATACGGTAACGGTGGTCGGAGCGCTCTTTCAGAGCCCCGCTAAGAGCGACGCCTTAGGCCAATTCTCCACGGCACGCTTCCCCGCGGGGGGCGACGACCCCCAAGCCGAAGCGCGCAGGGCGCTGGTGGTGCTCTATACCTCGTTCGCTCCCAACACTTACATCGTCCATATAGACCGGGAGAAGGGGATGCTCCTGTACCACGAGCTTGTGCCGCAGGGCACGACGCCAGAGCCGGTGAAGAAGCTGAGGTCCGGATGAACGTCTGGATATTCTTCGCCATCATCCTCCTGGTCGGCATGATCCCCTGCGGCATCGTCTGCACGCGGGGAGAGCCGATGTCCAGGCTCGTCGGGCTGGAGATGGCGAGCACAATGGCCGTCCTTGCCCTCGTGCTGCTGGGCAAGGGGCTGGAACGCGACTTCCTCTACGACCTCGCCATAGCCCAGGCCCTCCTCTCCTTCGGTGGGGCGCTCGTGTTCATACGCTTCTTCGAGAGGTGGCTGTGAGCTTGCGCGATGTGATGGTTTGGGTATTGCTCGCCGTGGGAGTGGCCGCGGCCCTGGTCGCTTGCCTGGGCATGCTCGTCATGCCCAACTTCTACGCCAGGCTGCATTATGTTGGGCTGGCCTCCGTCCCGGCCGCGCTGGCTCTCGCCGCGGGGGTCGCGGTTTCCTCCGGTATGAGCCCCGCCACCACTAAAGCCATCATCGCGGCGGTGGTCGTGGCCATCGGCAGCCCGGCGATAACCCACGCCACCGCGCGGGCGGCCCTGGTGCGCGAGCATGGGCATGCGCCCTCGGTGCCGCCCGAAAGCGAGGACGGGCTCGTTGCTTCTCCACCTCCGGCGGAGCGAGCCGAGGTTGAGTTGTCGCAAAGGAGCTGAGCTTTGGAGATTTTGCAGGCTATGATGCTCGTATTCATCGCCGCTGCGGGGCTGGCGGTAGTGAGGACGCACGAGCCTTCCTCCCAGGTAGTCGTCTTCAGCTTCTACGGCCTTCTCCTCGCCATCATGTTCGTGCTCTTCCAGGCCCCCGCCGTGGCCTTCTCGCAGATAGTGGTGGGCGCGGTGGTGCTCCCCTTCATGTTGTTGCTCGCGCTGGCAAGGGTGCGCCGGAGGGCTAGGCCCAAGTGAGCCGCTCCGTCCGCCTATGGCTCTTCGCCCCGGCCCTGGTGGTGCTGGCGGGGTTCCTCGTGTGGTCCTTCGCCCTCCTGCCCGCGTTCGGGAATTACCGAGGGCCATACGGCGACGTGCTGAACAGCGTGGCCCCGCCGGAGCGCCATGTGACCGACGTGGTGTCCGCCGTCAACTTCGATTACCGGGCCATCGACACCCTTGGCGAGGAGTTTATCCTGTTCGCCTCGGTGATCGGCGTTATGCTCCTCCTGCGCGAGCACCCCGATGAGGTCAAAGAGGAAATCGAGGACGAGCAGGCGGAGCGCAAGGTGCCCTTCCCGAGCGATGCGGTGCGGGTGATGAGCCTCCTGCTGATCCCGCCCACGGTGCTCTTCGGCGTATATATCGTCACGCACGGGCACCTCACGCCGGGTGGAGGTTTCCAGGGTGGGGCGATTATCGTGAGCGCGCTGGCCCTCGTCTACCTGGCCGCCGGATTCAAGATGTTTAAGAGGCTGATCCCCCACCAGCTTGTCGATCTGGGCGAGGGGCTCGGAGCGGGCGGTTTCGTGATCATAGGGCTGGCTGGCATAGCCGCGGGCGCGACCTTCCTCGAAAACGTCCTCCCCACGGGCGAGACGGGCGACGTCCTCTCCGGCGGCACCATCTGGCTCATCAGCGTGACCACCGGCCTGGAAGTGGCCGCGGGCCTATATCTAGTGATACACACCTTCCTGGAGAAGTTGCTGGAGCACGTGAAGGAGGGGGATGGCCGTGGGCTGAGGAAGACGATGGACGATAGACGATGGACGATGAGGGATGGGGACGCGGGAAAGACGATGGGCGATGGGCGATGGAGGATGGATCCTGAGCCGGCGAAGGACGGACGGCCGGTTAGCCAGGGGCCACGATACGAGATTGAGGATCGAGGGTTGCGATGAACTTACCTTTTATGAACTACTTGCCGTACATGGTGGCCGCCTGGTTGTTCCTGGTGGGGCTGTATGGCATCGTGACGAGCCGCAACCTGATCCACCTGATCATGTGCCTGGGGGTGATGCAGACCTCGACCTATATCCTGCTGCTGGCTATCGGCTACAAGGCGGGGCAGATTGCCCCTGTGTTCTACGATAAGCCTATCGGCACCCCGGCGGTCGATCCCGTCGTGCATGCCCTCATGCTGACCGATATTGTGGTGGAGGCCACCGTGGTCGCGGTGCTGCTGGCCCTCACGATGCAGGCCCACGAGCGCGCTGGCACGGTTGACCCCGACGAGTTGGAGGCGATGCGAGGGTGAACCTGTACGCGGCCATCCCTTTCCCCGTAGTCGTGCCGCTTCTCATGGCGGCGGTGCTCGCCTCGGTCGCCAAGGTGTTGCGCCCACGCCTGGCCGACGTGCTGGCGACGCTGACCGCTCTCTTTACGCTTGTCATCTGTTTCGGCCTGTTCCTCACCTCCCTCGATGGGCCGCTCGTCTACTGGTTTGGCGGGTGGGCGCCTCGTAATGGGGTGGCTATCGGCATTTCGTTCGTGGCCGACCCCGCGGGCACGGGGCTGGCAAGCCTGTCGAGCCTGCTGGTGCTCGCGGCCTTCGTCTTCTCCTGGCGCTACTTTGAGAAGCCGGGCGCGCTCTACCACGTGTTGATGCTCGTCTTCCTGGCCGCGCTCTGCGGCTTCGCCCTCAGCGGCGACCTGTTCAACATGTTCGTCTTCTTCGAGGTGATGGGCGCGGCGGCCTACGCCCTTTGCGGCTACAAGAGCGAGGAGCGGGGGCCCATACAGGGAGCGCTCAACTTCGGGATCACCAACACGGTTGGGGCCTTCATGTCACTGACCGGACTGGGCCTCCTTTACGCCCGTACCGGCGCTCTCAACCTGGCCCAGATCGGCGACACCCTCGCCGGGGCACACGTCACCTCCGCCGACACCCTGATCGTGGTCGCCCTCGTGCTGATCTTCGCAGGCTTCCTTATCAAGGCTGCGGTCGTGCCCTTCCATTTCTGGCTGCCCGATGCCCACGCCGTAGCCCCGACCCCGGTGTGCATCCTCTTCTCGGGCGTCATGGTGGAGACCGGCCTCTATGCCGCGGCCCGCATCTACTGGACGGTCTTCCAGCCCGCGGTTGAGGCGCACACCGACGTACTCAGGGGGGTGTTCGTCGGCATGGGCGTGCTCACGGCGATAGTCGGCGCGGTCATGTGCGTGGCGCAGCACCACCTGAAGCGGATGCTGGCCTTCTCGACCGTGAGCCACATGGGCCTGATGGCCACGGCCTTCGGCCTCCTCTCCGCGGGTGGGTTGGCGGGCCTGGCCGTCTACATGCTGGGGCACTCGATGGTCAAGGCGGCGCTCTTCCTGGGCAGCGGCATCCTGCTGCACCGCCTGGCGAGCGTCGAGGAACTCGATCTGAAAGGGAAGGGTAAGGTCGTACCGCTGGCGGGTGTCGTCTTCGTGGCCGGGGGGCTCGGGCTGGCCTCGCTTCCGCCCTTTGGCACGTTCCTGGGTGAGGCGCTGATAGACGAGGCCGCCGAGAAGGTCGGGATGTCGTGGCTGTCCATCGTCTTCTTCGTGGCGGCGGCGCTGACGGGCGGCGCGGTGCTGCGGGCGGCAGGCCGTATCTTCGGGGGCTGGGGCGGCGGGCGCGAGGAAGAGACGCCCGAGGACCCCAAGGAGAAGGAGAAGCCCGAAACGAAGGCCGGGCACGACCACACGCCGGTGCCAATGCTTGTCGCTCCGTTGGTTCTGCTCCTGATCGGCCTCTCCATGACCTTCGTGCCCGGTCTGGTCCATTCGGCCGACGTGGCGGGTGCGCGGATGCACGACCGCGAGTCTTACGCCGCGCAGGTGCTTCGGGCCGAGGCACCCAAACCCGTGCAGGCCGAAACACACGAGTCGCTCCTCCCCGGCGCGCTCCGGGGCTTCGCAGGAGCGGTGGGGGCGGTGGCCTTCGCGGCCTTGTCGCTGTGGCTGGGGCGAAGGCGGCGTGAGCAGTCCACAGTAGCCCCGCTCGGCGCTGCGGTCGGTCTGTTGCGGCGGCTGCACAGCGGTCACATAGGCGACTACGTCACCTGGCTCACGGCGGGCACCGCTGTGATGGCGGCCTTACTGGTAGTGTTGTTGAGATAACAATTTTAGCTTTTCTACGTTTTGTGAGAAAAGAGCACTTTTAGTCTTGGATTAGGAGCAAATCCCAAATCCAAAATTCACCGGGTGGAGGGAACTATGCAAGAAACCAGGGATAGTATCAGCGATGTTTGGGGGCCGCGCACCCCGTATTACGATGCGTGGCCCGAGCGTGTCGATGCGCGGGTGGCCGTGGAGCCCGACCAATGGGTGCAATCGGCCTGCGTGCTCTGCTCCAACGGCTGCGCGCTCGATATAGGCGTGAAGGATGGGCGCATCGTGGGGGTCCGGGGCCGGGCCGTTGACCGCGTAAATCACGGCAGGCTGGGGCCGAAGGGCCTCAACGGGTGGGAGGCGAACAACAGCCCCGACCGCCTCACCGTGCCGCTCGTCAGGCGCGACGGCGAACTGGTGGAGACCACCTGGGACGAGGCGTGGACCCTGCTGGTGCAGAACTCGCGAGACGTGCTGGAGAATTACGGGCCGGGGGCGTTCGCGTTCTACAACACGGGGCAGTTGTTCCTTGAGGAGTACTACACCCTCGGAGTAATAGGTAAGGCGGGGATCGGCACGCCGCACATGGACGGCAACACCCGGCTGTGCACCGCCACCGCCGCCACCGCTATGTTCGAGAGCTTCGGCTCGGACGGACAGGTCTGCTCGTACAGGGACATAGACCTGACTGACGCGCTGTTCCACATCGGGCACAACGTCGCCGCCACCCAGACGGTGCTCTGGTCGCGTATCCTCGACCGTCTGGCTGGGCCCAACCCGCCGAAGCTGGTCGTGGTTGATCCGCGCACCACGCCCACAGCGAAGATGGCCGACGTTCACCTCACGCCGAAGGCGGGCACCAACGTACCGCTGCTCAACGGCATCATTAACCTGCTGATCGAGGCGGGACAGGTCAACCACGAGTACATCGCCCAGCACACGATCGGGTTCGAGCAGCTTCAGGAGACGGCGGCCAAGTGGCCCGCCAACCGGGTCGAGCAGATTACCGGAGTGCCGGAGATGCAGCTTAAGGCGGCGGCCGAGATCATCGGCACGGCGCCCACGCTCATTTCGAGCTGCCTGCAGGGGGTCTACCAGTCGATGCAGGCGACCGCTGCGGCCTGCCAGGTGAACAACATCCACCTGATCAGAGGCCTGCTCGGCAAGCCGGGCTGCGGGGTGCTGCAGATGAACGGCCAGCCGACCGCGCAGAACACCCGCGAATGCGGGGCGAATGGTGAGCTTCCGGGCTTCCGCAACTGGTCCAACCAGGAGCACGTGAAGGAGCTAGCAAAAATCTGGAACGTGGACGTCACCAAGATACCTCACGCGACCCCGCCGACCCACGCGATGGAGATGTTTCGCTACGCCGAGGAAGGCTCAATTCGCCTCCTCTGGATCATCTGCACGAACCCCGCCGTGTCGATGCCGGACGCCGGCCGCATCCGTGACATACTTCGCAAGAAAGGGCTGTTCGTGGTGGTGCAGGATGCCTTCCTTACTGAAACGGGCGCATTGGCCGACCTGGTGCTGCCCGCGGCCATGTGGGGAGAGAAGACCGGCACCTTCACCAACGCCGACCGCACCGTCCACATCTCGTACAAGGCGGTCGAGCCGCCCGGCCAGGCCCGCTCCGACCTCGATATCTTCCTGGATTTCGCCAGGTTGATGGATTTCCAGGACCAGGCGGGCGCGCCGCTCATCAAGTGGAGCGACCCGGAGGGAGCGTTCGAGGCGTGGAAGGTGTGCAGCAAGGGGCGGCCCTGCGATTACTCGGGCATGAGCTACGCTAAGCTGACAGGCGGTTCAGGCATCCCGTGGCCCTGTAACGAGCAATACCCCAACGGTAAGGAGCGCCTGTACGAGGATGCCATATTCCCCACCGACCCCGACTATTGCGAGGAGTACGGGCACGACCTGGCCACCGGCGCTGCCCTGACCCGCGACCAGTATTTGACGCTACAGCCACAAGGCCGTGCTTTTATCAAGGCAGCCGACTACATTCCGCCCGTCGAGCAGCCCGACGACGACTACCCGCTCTGGTACTCGACCGGCCGGGTGGTGTACCACTTCCACACGCGCACGAAGACGGCTCGCGCAGCCGAGCTTCAGGCAGCCGCGCCGGAGGTATTCGTGCAGATTTCAGCCGCCGACGCCGAGAAGTATGGGGTGGGCGAGGGGGATATTGTGGAAGTGGCCTCGCGCCGGGGGAAACTGCACGCTCCCGCCCGCATCGGTGATATCGAGGAGGGCCACATCTTCGTGCCGTTCCATTACGGCTACTGGGACCGGACGAAGGGCCTCGGCGGGGATGGGCGCAATGGTAAGAGCAACATCCACAACGGCGACGGGCATGGCGGAGACGCCGGTGGTGACCATGACCGCGCTGCCAACGAGTTGACCCTCACGTCGTGGGACCCGGTCAGCAAGCAGCCGCATTTCAAGTTTGCGGCGGTGAAGATCCGCGTGGTCCAGAAAGTAAACGTACAGGCAAGGCGAACCTCGCCCGTGCAGAAGGCAGAAGTGGGGGCTTCCGCGCAAGCGAAGGACCATGCCTCGCCCGCACAGAAGCCCCTAAGGAAGTAGAGGAGGAAACAGCATGGAGCTACCTAAATACCTCTCCATGGCGCGCCTCAGCGAGCAGAACCTGGCTGATGCCTTCATCATGGTGTCCGACAGGCACGACCGCGACCCGGAGTTGAGGAACCAGGGTAAGAACCTGGCTGCGTGGTCGAGGGCTCACATCGAGGCGTTGAAGCCGTACATCGAGAAATACGGCGAAGACAAAAGCCAGAACCAGCAAGTGCAGTTGTTGCGGGGTGCGCTCTTCCACGGCACCCGCATCGGGGGGACGGGTATGCTGGCCGACGTCCAGGATCTGCTGGTGCTCGCCAACGCCACAATGTCGAAGTGGGACACCGTTCACCAGGCGGCTATGGCCCTCAACGATCGGGAATTGGAACTCGTCGCCGAGAAGTGCTGCGAGGAGACGGACCGGCAGGTGTCGTTCCTCAAGACGCAGGCCAAAGTGCACGCGCCGCAGGCGATGACAGTGCCCCCGGAGAAAGGCTCGCAGTTGGCCGCATCTCTCCCCAAGCGGCAAACGCCGACCACCCAGCAGGACATCGTTTGGGCCCCGACCGCCTCGGGCCTGCTGATGCTCATCATAGGAGCCGTGGCAATGATAGCCGCGATGATCATGGGCTCGGGCTGGGGGCTGGCCCTCGGCAAGGGGTTCCCGTGGCTCTTCCCCAGCCTAGGCCCTACCGCCTACCTGCAAGCCGAAAGCCCTGCCCACCCCGCCTCGCGCTTCTACAACACCCTCGTTGGGCACCTGCTGGGCCTGGGGGCGGGATTTGCCGCGGTGTTTGCTGTTGGGGCCTACTACGACCCGGTCGTCATGGTGAGCCACCAACTGACGTGGGGCCGTATTTTCGCCACGGCCATCGCGCTCGCCCTGACGATGCTGCTGGGCATCGTGCTCAAGGCCAGCCACCCGCCCGCGGGAGCGACGACGCTGCTGGTGTCGCTCGGCGCGTTCAAGATCGAGGACAGCCTCACGGCAGTAATCGGCATAGTGCTGGTGGCCTCAGCGGGCGAGCTGTTCCGCCGCATGCGCCTCGGCGACCTGAGCTTCCGTAAGGAACGGGTGGAGGAGCGGATACCGGCGCCGAAGCCGAAACCGCAGACGTGAGGCGTAAAACGTAAAACGTAATGGTGGCGCACCAGGCTTGGGTGGAGCAATCTCTACCCTGCATCCCTTACGTTTTACGCATCGAAGGGGCGATTATGGATCAGCGAGCCACGGAACAGCAGCGCCCCCGAGAGGGCCGGCAGGACGGCGCGGGCGGGGGAGAGGCGAACGGACAGGCATATGAATCGGACGAATTACACCCCAAGCTGAACGAGGAAGAGCAAAAAGAGGTAGAGGAGCGCTCGACGCCCGGCGCTAAGGTGGTCTATGGGGCGATTCAGAAGGAAGGCGAGGAGGAGCTTGAGAGGCCGTCCTCG
>JBJMMB010000448.1:0-4398 GCA_045805005.1 Chloroflexia bacterium | reverse complement strand
TACTACCAAAGTCCGAGGTAACCGACCAGAGCAGGCACTGGGACCTGCCCCACACGCATCAAGCTAACGGCAGATGCGCACGTTGGAGCGCCATATAGACACGAAAAAGGCCCTTCTGTAGGGGCAGGCCCCCGTTGCCTGCCCTCTGCGTGTACCACCAAGGCCGGGGTTTGCGGACAGGGCAGGCAACGGGGGCCTGCCCCTACAGGCGTAATAGCGCCTATAGACTGTCTGCTATTCCTTAGCTTAATGCGTATGGGCAGGCACGGGGGCTTACCCATACGAAGTTGGGTGGTAGGGAAAGAGGGCGCAGCAAGCGGTGCCCCTACGGTGGGTTTGAGTGATGTGAAGGGGAGTTGGGCGGTGGGGGAACAGGGCGAGGCATGCCTCGCCCCTACGACGATTTGCGCCACCTTAATTTGGTAACGTCTATCACCCATCGTTTGATTGCTAAATTACGTTGATTGGGTTGGCCGAGAAAGCTATCTCTTGCATGGCTTCTTCGGCGGCTTCGCGGAGGGCCGGGTTGTCGCTTTTGAGGACGCGGGCCAGGGCCTCGGCGGCGGGCCTGCCACCCACCTGGCCCAGGGCCCAGACCGCGGCCAGGCGCACCTCAGCATCGGGGTCATCCACCAGACGCACCAGGTATGGGAGGGCGTCTTCCAGGGCCATCTCGCCCGTGGCGCGGGTGGCCTCGAAGCGCATGGCAGGAAGGTCGCTCTCCAACTCATCAAGGATGGTCTGCTCCCAACGATTGTCCATGTTGCGGCCCATGGCGAAGACGGCGCTCTCGGCCTGGCGGCCGCCACGCTTGTACGCGTCGCTGATGAGTTGCTGTACCTGGGCGTCACCGTTCAGATAGCCAAGCGATTCTATAGCCCTGCGGCGCACGTCGCTATCTTCCTGGGTATCAGCAGCGGAGCGGACCAGAGACTCGCGGAGCCTTGCCCCACCCTCGCTCAGCTTGTCGCACTCGGCCAGGTAGGCGAAGCGCCCAAGGGCACTGGCGGCGGCTTCGCGCACCGCCTCGTCGGGGTCGTGGTCGAGCAGGTCGATGAGCTTGTCGAGGGTTAGCTTGCTGGTGTCTTCGACGAGCCCCTCGATGCCCGCCAGGCGCACGTCGGCGTCCTGGTCGTCGAGGGCCACGAGGTAGACCGGGCGGAAATAGAGCTCAATGTTATCTTCGGCCATGGTGCCTAGCATCTTGACGATTTGCCTGCGGCGGGCTGCGGGAAGTTGCGGCCAGGTCTGGCGGAAGGCTTCTCGGTCCTCGCTGCTCAGGTCGGACAGGAACGTGAGGGCCGCGGCCTTGGGGGCGTTTCCTTCGCCCAGGCCGGTTAGTTTTTCTGTGAAGGGTGACATGATGTTCTTTCCAGGAGTCAGGGGTTAGTTATCAGGGATTAGCTATCAGAGGTCAGGGGTCAGGGATTCTAGGCGGGCCTGATCCCTGACCCCTAACCTCTGATAGCTAACCAGGTTTTTTTGATGGGTCGTAGACGTAGGCGCCTTCGGTGGTTTCGTCGGGGTAGAAGAAGGGGTAGGCGCCCGAGAGCATGGTTTTCAGCCAGCTACGGGAGATGGGGCGCTCTATATTTACTACGGGGTAGACGTCGTCGAGGATGGCCCAGTACTTGTCGTCCGATTGGTCTCCAATGGCCTCGAAGGCGTTGGATATGACCACGTCGGGGCGTTTGCGCTCGGCTTCGTCGAGTTTCTTCTGGTTGTGCAGCTTGCCGAACTTGTCCTGGCCGAGGAGCATGCTGGGGTTGGTTTCCACGCTGAAGGAGACGGGGCGGAAGAGGTAGCGGCTTCTGCGGTCATCGAATTGCAGCAGGTTGGCCTCTTCCTCCTCGGTGCGGATGAACTGTATCTCGAAGATATTGTCGGCACGGTCGGTGGGGGTAATGGTGAAGCGAGCGCCGGGGACCATGTGCTCGGCGAAGAAGTCGGCCAGACCCATGATGTACCCGCCCCTATTGCCGGTGGGGTAGCGCAATTCGGCCAGCACGGACGTATATAGCTGGGGGATTTCAAACTGGAGCAGGGAGGCGCGCTGGTCTTCGAGCACGGGGCCCTGGAAGATGCGCTTGGCGCGCCTGTCGTATGGGAGCACACCGTTTTCGTACTCGTAGTAGGTGAGGGATACCTCCAGGGGGCCTATCTCGCCGGTGGTGACCTCATCCTCTTCCTCGACAGAGACTATGGCTGGATCTTCGAGGAAGCGGTAGTCCTGGCCTATCTCGGCGGGCTTGCGCTTGGGGGCGGCGACGGGCACCGCACCCGCGTTCATCCAGAGGCGGTTGGTGTCGGTGCCGACGAACTCGAAGTCCTTCTTCTCCTTAAGGAGCCTATAGTCGAGGGAGAAGCGGACGCGCTCGTAATCGGGGTGCTCGGGGCGGCGGTTGAAGACGTAGTCCATGAAATCACGGTCGGAGGCCACACCGCCGGTCTCAGGCTCATCGAGGAAGTCCTTGATGCGCCTGAAGTCGCCTTTGCTGAAGCGCTCAACGGCCTCCTCGGGGAAGACCTCGGAGCCGAATCGGACGAGGCGGCTATCCTCCTGCACAATGGCATCGAAGAGCTGAGTGAGGGCGCCGGCGAGGGGCTCGTTAGCCATCAGGTCATCGACGGAGTCGCGAAGGTCGAAGGTAATCTGCCCATCGTCGGTGGTTACGCGCATCTCCACGGGGCCGGTGACGACGGGGGCCGCGGGTTTGGGCGGCTCGACGGGCGCTGGCCTGGCGGGGGCCGGGGTAGGAGCGGGAGCGGGAGCGGGAGCCTGGGCCGCAGGCTGGGTCACCGGCTGCGGCGCGGAGACCGGCTCGGGCGTTACGGGTGCCGGAGCGGGAGCGGGTGGGGCGGCAGCGGGTTGGGCCTGGGCAACGGGCTGGGGCTCCAGCCCGGGGACCGGGGCGGGAGTGGCAGGCGCCGTAGTGGCGGGTTCGGGCCGGGGTGCGGGGGCCGCCTCCGGGGCTTCCTGTGGCCGAGGCGCAGGGGCAGGGGCAGCGGGGGGCCGCTGGGGCATGCGCAGGGCGGCTTCAGCGGCGGATATGACTGTTTCGGAGCCAGGACGCGCCGGCGGGATCCGGGGCTCTTCCGGCTCCTCAACCTCGGCGGGAGGCGGTTGCGGGATCAAATGTTGGGGTATGACGGTGGCGCTGTCGAAATTGATCTGTGGGCCGTGGGGCAGAGGCGGGGCCATCGAGGACATGGTGCGCATATCGGCGAAGTTATCCACTATGGCGGTGCGCTCAGCGCGGGCGGCAGCGCGATTGACGAGCGACTCGGCGTACTCCTTGGCGGCCTCGGGGTCCAGGGACACGGCTTCGGTGTTGAGCCTGTCCTTGAAGGTGTGCTCGTTCTGGGAGGACTCGGTTCTAAAGACGCGGCCGGCTTTGGTAGTGACAAATTCGCCACTCTCTTCACGGGCGAACACTTCGGGGTTCTTAAGTAGGGCGGCCTCAACCTTGGGTTTGAGTTGTGCCGCAGCGGTGCCTGCCATGGCTCCGCCGGTCTTCGTGAGCGCGGCGACAATATTGTCCACGCTCATGCGAATGGGGGCATGGGCACCGAACAGTATGCCCTTACGCTTCATGGCTTCAAACGCGTGGGCCGCGAGCTTCTGCTCGTCTTTGGTACCCTCGAACGCCAGTTGGGTCTCCGTTTCCATTCTCCACTCCCCGGAGAGGGCCAGGACGGTGTTGCGTATTGCGTGGGTATAGGGCGAGGCGTGCCTCGCCCCTACGGGGTAATGAAAACCCTCTACCCTTCCTCGTTTACGCAATATGTAATAGGCAATAGGGCCGTCCGTGTCTCTCTGCTACTTCAGATCCTGCAATTACTCTTTACCTGTCGACTTGATACCGCGCTCGTCACGAAGCATCTCAAGGTAGCGGCGGGCGAGCGACCTGGCCGTTTGGGGCCGCCCGGTGCGCCGCATCCAGTCTATGAGACGTTCCATGTCGCGCATCGTTATGTTAATATCGGTGGCTGCCAAATATCTTTCTCCCAGGTTTGTACCGGTTGCATCATGCCTATTGTACAGGAACGGGCGGGTATTGGCAAACGAGTTCGCTTTGCCTGGGGGCTGGGTGCTGGGGGTTGGGATTTCGGGAAAGTGTCGGGTTTTGTCGGGTTTTGTCGGGTTGGGGAAGGGGTTTTACGAAAATGTGTCCGGTTTTGTCCGGATGTGTCCGGTGGGTTGGGGGTGGAGGTTTGCCCGGCGGGGATTGCCTAGCAACCGCCGCCCGGCGGCTGAAGCCGCGGGCTACACTTACGAAGCCCGCCTGCGCGGGCTGGCTGGGTGTTAGGGAAGGCTTGGGTAGAGGGTGCCGAGGAGGGTGGGCGTTGTTTGGTTGTTAATGTGCCGCGAGCGCCTGGGGCGTCGCGTAGGGAGGT
>JBJMMB010000447.1:0-5714 GCA_045805005.1 Chloroflexia bacterium | reverse complement strand
CACTCAAAACCAAAAACACCATAAACAGATCAGGGAGCCCACCGAAGAGGAGTTGGGGCAGGCCCTGAACATGCCCGCCGAGCGGGTGCGTAAAATCCTCGATATGGCCCGGCACCCGGCCTCCCTGGACGCACCGATGGAGGAGGGTGAGGATAGCTTCCTGGGCGACTTCATCGAGGACGAGCGGACGGCCACGCCGATGGAGGAAGCCTCCCGGCAGATGCTGAGGGAGCAGGTAGACGACATACTACTCAAGCTGACGGAGCGGGAGAGGCAGATATTACAGATGCGCTACGGGCTGACCGACGACCGGCCTCGCACACTGGAAGAGGTAGCCAAGGCGTTCGGCATCACGAGGGAGCGCATCAGGCAGATAGAGACCCGCATCCTGCGTAAGCTCCGCTACGCCAGGTACGGAGCGAGCAAGCTCCGGGGGTATCTGGACTAGGCAGAGGCCAGGGTTTGCTGGAGGGCCGGGTTGTGTCCTCCGCAGTTTCGATTTTGTTGTGAGCGCCGTAGCTATGCTACGGCGTTTGTATTTGTTTGAAGGTACATCTGAATAGGTGTGATGCCGGGTGGAGTGGATGGGGCTGGGCGTGCTAAACTATGTGGGGCCGGTCGTGGTCTGGTTTGTGGCCGGCTGACTGTGGTTGTCAGGCTCTGGAAGAAAGTGGGAGGGCAGAGGGAGCGGACTTGGCGAAATTATCGAGGAGCGGGGCTATCCTTTCCCTGTTGGTGGTCGTAGTGGCCGCTATGGCGGCGGGTGTGGTGTTGCTTGGGAAGGGACGAGCACCCGGGGCCGGGGGACAGGTCGGGGCGGGAGACTGGCCGACCTACATGTACGATGGGGCGCGCAGTGGGTTCAACAGGCAGGAGACGCTGTTGTCGCCGGACAACGCCGCGAACTTGAGGTTGCTGTGGAAGCGGAAGCTGGGCAACGTGCTGGCGGGCCAGCCCATCGTCGAAGGCGATACAGTATACGAGGGCGCGTGGGACGGGTTCCTCTATGCGCTTAGCACGAAAGACGGCGCGGTCAGGTGGAAGACTGACCTGGGCCGGACTACGTCGGACCAGTGCGTGCCGAAAACCGCCGGGATCACCTCGGCGGCGGCGGTCGCGGGTGGAATGCTATATATAGGCGGAGGAGACGACCAGTTATATGCGCTGAACCCGGCGACGGGGGAGGTAGCCTGGAAATTCAAGACGGGCGACAACAGCCCGGAGGGCGGAGCCTACAACTGGACGTCTCCGCTGGTGTACAACGGCAGGGTGTATTACGGCACGGCGGCGTTCTGCGACAAGCCGTTCACGCAGGCCAGACTGTGGGGGGTGAACGCGGGCACCGGCAAGGCCGAGCAGGAGGCGCAATTTGTGCCGGGCGACCAGCGCGGAGGAGGCATCTGGACCGCGCCCACGGTAGACGAGGCCACCGGCGAGTTCTACGTCACGGTGGGCTCGGGGGATTACTACATCCCGCACAACTACTCCATAGCCCGGCTGGACCCCAGGACGCTGGCTACGGTGGATGCCTGGCAGATACCCAGCGATGAGCAGGTGTTCGACGGCGATTGGGGCACCACGCCGATGCTCTTCAGGGACAAGGCGGGCACGCTCATGGTGGGGGCCGCAGCTAAGAACGGCTATTACTACGCTTTTCGGGCGGGGAACATCGCGGCAGGTTCGGTGTGGAGAACGCGCATCGCCGACGGCGGGGAGTGCCCGCAGTGCGGTGACGGCTCCATCGCTTCGAGCGCGTATGCCTACGATACGCTATTCGTTGCGGGGGGCTATCAATCGCTTGGGCTAACGCAGAAGCTCGGGGGCACGGTGAGGGCTCTGGACCCGACCACCGGGGCCACGCGTTGGATACACGCCGCGACGGGCGCGGTGATGCCCGCTCTGGCAGTGGCGAATGGGTTGGTGGTGGCGGGGGCAGATGATACGGTCGAGGTGCTCAGCGCGGCCACGGGAGACTTGCTGTGGGAGTACGCGACCGAGGGGCAGTTGTACGCCGCGCCGTCTATCGCAGGAGGGGTTGTGTACGCGGCCTCGACCGATGGCTACGTTTACGCATTTAGCGCGGGGCCATACGCAGAGGGTTCGCAGGCGTATAAGGTAGGGCAGGTGGGAGCCGAGCCGCCACCCTTTAGCGCGTTCCGAAAGCCCGTAGAAGCCCCCAGGCTGCCCGGAGAGGAGCAGTGCTTCGCCAACACCGGTAAGTGTGCTCGTGGGGACTTCCTGGCCTTCTGGAGGGCGCATGGTGGGATAGAGCGCTTTGGGCCGGCGGTGACGGGAGAATTGAACGAGGCGGGACGAACCGTGCAATATTTCCGGAATGCGCCCCTGGACTTGCACCCGAAGCCCGATGGGCAGGGGACCGAGGCGCGCTACGGCAAGCTCGATTTTCGCCTGGCGTACTACCGGCCCGAAGACGATAACTTCAAGCCCGCCCAGCCCATATCCGGGGCCACCTTCATTCCGGAGACGCACCACAACCTGGCCGAGCCCTTCCTTTCGTACTGGCGCTCGCACGGAGACGTGCCGGAGCTGGGCTACCCGGTGAGCGAGCCGTTCGACGAGGCGAATGCTATAGACGGGCAGACGCGCCGCGTGCAGTATTTCGAGCGATCCCGGTTGGAACTGGTGAAGGCGCAGGACGGCTCGGAACAGGTGGTGCCGGGGGCGCTGGGGTTGAGCAAATACCGGCAGCGGTATGGGAAGTTACCGTAAAGGGCCGCGAAGGCGGCGGGAGACACTACGCAATATGTGGTACTTTTAGGGCAATTTCGCCAAAGTACCTTTCCAAGCAGGGCGGTATGTGATAGTATTATCCCAGATTCCTATATAGAAAGGGCATGTCATGTCGCAGCTCTTGGAGTCGCCTCCTATTATGTTGGCGGCAATCTTGGTCGTTAGCGCTGTATATACAGCCTGGCTGTGGAGCCGGCTCCGTATAGGCCGGTACGACGCTCTATTTTGCTCGGTTGGTATTATCTGTTTCCAATTGATGGCCGCGTTCACCACCCAGAACCCCCCTCTGGCCCTGGTCGCGACCGCATACCATGCCGCGCTGGTGGGAGGCGTTTATACCGTCAGCCGCAGCCTGAAGAAGGTTGAGAAGGCAGTCGAGAAGATCGACTAGAAACGCATATAAGGCCCTCTTAACAAGCTCAGGAATTGTCAAGCCTCTCCCTCTGGGGATGGGGCTTTTTTGTGTGCTGAAGGCTCGTTAGCGAGCGGAGCGCCGGCCGCGATTATAGAAGTGTAGGGGTCGCACCCATGAAACTTAAGTTCTGAAAATGTGCAGAAAAGTATTGACAAATTAGAACAAATTTGCTATAATAACAGGGAGAGTGAGGCTGGGCCTGAACCTCGCGCTCGTATCGAGTTTAGAGCTGAGTTTGAGTAAATAGAGTTTAGGAGGCACGAGTAGATGACCGGCAAGAATTCTTCAGTTGAGAAGGAAGTTTTGGATCAGGCGGAAACAGAGACGCCGAACGAAGGCGCTGGGGTCGAGACCCCGGCTCCGAAGAACGGCAAGACGAGCGGGCAGCAGTTTGACCCGGCGCAGTACCTCAGCAAGTTCGATGGCAAGGACTACCTCGAGGTGAAGTGGCGGCTGCTGTGGCTGCGGAGCCAGTACCCGGACGCCCGCATTACCACCGAGATCGTGCAGCACAACGAGGAGAACGGTTTCGCCCTGTTCAGAGCCGAGGCCGAAACCTCGAGCGGGGGCAAGGCCACCGGCTGGGGCTCCGAGACCGTACGCGACTTCCACGACTACATCGAGGCGGCGGAGACCAAGGCTATTGGTCGCGCCCTCGCTGCGCTCGGCTACGGCACGCAGTTCTGCACCGATTTCGATTTCTCGGCAAACGCCCGCCCGGGCAAGGCTCAGGTGGTAGACGCGCCGGTGAACCTGGCCGAGCCGCGCAACATCGTCAACCGGGCGTCGAGCTTCACGAAGAACGGCAATGACACCGGCAACCGGGGTCACGAGGGCGGGTTCGGCAGCGGCAACTTCACGAACCGCCCGACGATCCATAGCGCGCCTGGTGGTCGCATTCCGGCCGAGGAAGACGATTTCGACCAGTTGCCGGCCGCCGGCTCGCCGAACGGCTCCGGGGCCACCGAGAAGCAGATCAAAGCGATCTATGTCATCGGCCGCACCAGCAAGCGGCTGAGCGAGAGCCAGGTCGACGATCGCTGCAACGAGTTGTTCGGTATCCTGCCGGCGGAGCTGACCAAGGCCGAGGCGTCGCAGTTCATCGACATCCTCAAGGGAGAAGCGGCGGCATGACGCGGCTCTGAAAATAGGGGTGGGGGTCTGGAGGAGTTTCCTGAATCCTCCTCTTCACCCTATTTTCATTAGTAGTGGTGGTCCACAGAGACACGATAATTGAGGAGAGGCAATGCAATGACAGACGAGATGTACACAACGAAGCAGGCGGCCCTGTACCTGGGACTTACCGAGGGCGATATCAGGTTGGCGGTGCGCGAAGGCAAGCTGCGGGCCTGGAGTATGCCCATGCAGCGCGGGTTGCTCGTGCGCAAGGCCGACCTGATGCGTTTTCGTCAGGGGAGCAGCAGGGCCTCGCTGACGCGCCAGCTTCCCCTCTTCTCAGCCGATGGTAACGCCTCCGCGCAGTCATCGGAAGCGCCTGTGGTGGACAACAGCGCCGCATAGGGAATGTCGCTGCCCTGCGCGTACGGAGATACGGCGAGCGCGCAATTTGGAATTATGAATAGCCCAGGCCGCCAAAGGCGGCCTGGGCTATTGGTCTAGTGTAGCGCCTGGAGGGCGCTACTTTGGTTTACGGAACACAGGGCAGGTTGGAGATGGCGTTGTACACCATCTTGCTGATCTGCCCGCGGATAGCGTTGTTGCCGGGCCTGAAGTAGTTGCCCGGGCAAGGCTCCCCAGGTCCTCCGCAGATATAGCCGGCCAGCACCTGGTGGCAGTAGGCCGTCTCGATGTAGGTGTAGAACGGGGAGTTGCGTCCCACGTCGTTGAAGTGAGGGTTGTTCGGGTTGAGCAGCGACCAACGGGCGGCCACTACCACGATCTTGGAGAGCTGGCCCCTGGTCACCAGGTTGTTAGGCCTGAAGTAGACACCAGGGCATGGCTCGCTGGGAACCTCACCGCAGTTGTACCCGGACACGATGTTATTGTGGGCCGCCGTTTCGATGTACTGGTAGAACGCCTGGGTGGTGGGCACGTCCTTGAAGGTAGGCGTGGTGGGCGTGTAGATAGGGCCGCCATACGCGAGCACCACAATCTTGACCATCTGGCCTCTGGTGGTGTTGGCATATGGGCGGAAGGTGTTGTCGCCGTAGCCCGATATGGCACCACGGCAGTAGAGCCAGCGCACTCCATCGTAGAAGTAGTCTGTGGTGAGCACATCGGTGAAGTGAATGGGGCAGACTGTGGACGTTGGCGTGTTAGTTGGGCTGCCGGGCCTGGGCGTGGAGGTGCTGGTGCCCACCCCGCTGGTAGGCGTGTTGGTAGGCGTATTAGTGCGCGTGAGGGTGGCCGTAATAGTCCGGGTGGCAGTTCGTGTGTTTGTGGGAGGACAACTGGGTCCGGCGTTAGTGTTACCGGTGGCTCTGATCATCCAGTTGCCAGGTAGGCCGGCAGCATCTATCGTGCTGAGCACACTGTTCGCTCCCAGGTTCGTCAGGTTAGGCGGGTCTCCTGTGCTGTTCGCCGCTAT
>JBJMMB010000446.1:0-2128 GCA_045805005.1 Chloroflexia bacterium | reverse complement strand
GTTCGCTTTCTAAGGAGAGATGCAATGAAAGCAGGCGGCTTTACTTTCGTACTGCACTCGCACATGCCTTTCTACAGGGGGGCGGGAAGGTGGCCTCACGGCGAGGAGAGCTTGCACGAGGTCATGGCGGAGAGCTACATACCGCTGCTGGAAACCCTCACAGACCTCTACGAGGCGGGAGTCAGGGCCAGGGTAACCCTGGGTGTCACGCCCGTGCTGGCCGAGCAATTGGCCGACCCGCTGATCGTCCGGCACTTCGAAGAGTATATGCAGCAGGAGATAGACGCCGCCACCGAAGAGGTCGAGCGCTTCCAGGAGAGCGGTGAGCAGCATTTCCTGTACCTGGCCCACTATTACCTCGACTGGTACCGGCATATCATGCAGACTTTCCAGCAGCGCTTCGGGCGGGACATCATCGGGGGCCTGCGCCGCCTGCAGGATGCGAGCGTGGTCGAGGTGCTGAGTTCCGCGGCCACCCACGCCTATCTCCCCTTGATGTCCCGAGATTCGACCATCTACGCGCAACTGGCGATCGGCAAGCGGACCACGCAGAGGCACTTCGGCAAAGAGCCGCGGGCTATCTGGCTGCCCGAGTGCGCCTATCGCCCCGGCTACGCCGTGACCGCATCGAACGGCGAGCGGTACGAGCGGCCGGGGCTTGAATACTGGTTGGAGAACCGAGGGGTGCGCCTCTTCTTCAGCGAGAGCGGGCCCGTGGAGGCCAGCCCGGTGCTGGGGCACGCGCGCCGCGAGACACGGGAGGTCAGGGTGCCGCGGGCCAGGCGGGTAGAGCTTGCCCAGTCGATCTACAACCAGGCGGGCCAGACCCTGGAGGAAATGGGCTACGAGAGCGCGGGCTTCGTCACCGAGAGAAGTGTCGTGCCGTTTGAAGGAGCGGGCTCCGCGGGGGCAAACGGCGGTACCTTCGAGCTCTACTACGTGCGCGAGTCGGACGTCGCGGTGGCCGGCCGCAACGCGGTCGTAGGCGAGCAGGTATGGGCGGCGGCCTTTGGCTATCCAGGTGACCCCGATTATCGAGACTTCCACCGCAAGGAAGCCAAGCACGGATTCCAGTACTGGCGTGTCACCGATAACAAGGCTGACATTGCCTACAAGCAGCCCTACGATCCCTATCGCGCCGGCCAGCGAACGCAAGACCACGCGGCCCACTTCGTGGGGCTCGTGGAGGACCAGCTCAGTAACTTCTATCTGAGCCACGGCGGCAAGCAGGGATTTGTCGCGGCGGCCTTCGACACCGAGCTATTCGGCCACTGGTGGTTCGAGGGGGTCAACTGGCTAAAGCAGGTGCTTACCCGCCTGGCCTCCAGCGAGAGCGCAGACCTTTGCACGGCCTCAGAGTGGCTGGAGCGGCACCAACCCGCAAAGGCCATAGCCTTACCGGAGAGCTCCTGGGGCCACGCCGGCACCCACGTGACCTGGATAAATCCCGACACGAACTGGATGTGGGATGCTGTGCACAAGGCAGAGCGGCGCATGGAGGAGCTGGTGGAGCACTACCCGGTCGCCAGCGCAGGCACAAAGGATGCGCTCAACCAGGCAGCCCGCGAGATCGTGCTACTCGAGTCGAGCGACTGGGAGTTTCTCTACACCACCGGCCAGGCACGCCAGTACGCCGCCGACCGCTTTGCCGAACACTCGAACCGGTTCAACGACCTCGCCGGAGCCCTCGAAACAGATAACGAAGCGGGCGCTACATCGCTGGCCCACCAGTACGGCGAGCGAGACAATCTCTTTGCCGACATAGACTACCGGCTATTCGCCAAGCGCCAACCCATCTAGTTAGCAAAGGGCTCTTTGAGACAAAGGTCGAAGAAACCGCCAGGATGTCAGAATGTGTCTTAACCGCCTTCTTTCTCCGTAACGCTGCCGGTAGTGCCCCCGTATTGGCCGGGCCCTGCTACACTGTCCGCGTTATGCTCTCCGCCCTTGACCATGCCGGTGCGCGCATCGGTATTCTCCATGTCAATAGTCAGATCGGTGCCGACGCCTGTATGGCCAAATTCACCGAACTGCGCTCCCGGGTGGATAGCGCCCGAATCTGTCTCGAACCTTCCACTATCCGCCGACTCATCACCGCCGCGCCTGGCAGCCTCGGTAGCCCCCACGC
>JBJMMB010000445.1:0-3941 GCA_045805005.1 Chloroflexia bacterium | reverse complement strand
TGGGACGACACCGGCGTGCAGGCCGTGGCCTTCCTGGCGCTGCTGGGGGTAATACTTGCCGAGGCGACCTGGGCGCATATGCCGGGGTCGGGGAACGAAATTGGCGATTTCGCCGTGGACGTCGTGACCAGCGCCGCCATAGCAGGATTCGGTATGGTGGTTGCGGCTCTTTTGTTGATGATGCTGGGGGTGTAGAGTAAGCATGGCTCGATGGGCCACTGCTGCCAATCAAAATGGGGGATAATTCGGGGGCACCCCCGAGCCCCCAGCAGAGGGAACCCCGCACCCCGTTTTGTACAGGAGGATACGAGCATGAGGCTGGCTCTTGAGGACATTTCTATAGGCAATTACGAGGCAAGGTTTGGTCCCGAACAGCGGTTCCGGTGGGAGGAGAGCAGGCGGCGGGTGCGGGCGGAGTTCGCCGGTGTGATGGTGGCCGATAGCCGCAAGGCTATGCTGCTCCTCGAAAGCGGACGGCTTCCGGTGTACTACTTCCCGATGGTCGACGTCCGGATGGACCTGCTGGAGCCTACCCCTCATAGAACGCACTCGGCACTGAAAGGGGATGCGTCTTACTGGATGCTGCGGGTGGGCGACCGGGTCGCGGAAAAGGCCGCCTGGGGCTACTCCGACCCGCCCCGCGACGGCCCGCCCGTCAGAGGTTACATTTCGTTCTACTGGGACAAGATGGACGCCTGGTATGAGGAGGAGGAGCGGGTGTTCGGCCATGCCCGTGATCCGTACCACAGGGTGGATATATTGCGAAGCTCGCGGCACGTTCGCATTGAGCTGGGCGGGGTCACGATAGCCGAGACCAGACGGCCTCGCATGCTGTTGGAAACCCAGTTGCCCGTTCGCTATTACATCCCCGAGCAGGATGTGCGCATGGACCTTCTCGCGCCCACCAACTCCGTTAGCTATTGCCCGTACAAGGGGAAGGCATCCTACTGGTCGGCCACGGTGGATGATAAGACCTACAAAGACATCGTGTGGAGCTATCGCGACGTGCTGCCCGCTTGCACGCCAATTAAGGGGCTGCTCTGCTTTTACGACGAGCGCGTGGACGCGACGTACGTGGATGGCGAGCTGGTAGTTAAACCGAACACGCCCTGGTCTGATTAGTTAGCGCATTATGTGGCCGGCGATGACCATGCGCTGGACCTGGTTGGTGCCTTCGTAGATCTGGGTTACTTTGGCGTCGCGCATGAAGCGCTCTACGGGGCTGGCTTTGGTGACGCCGAAGCCGCCGAGGATTTGCACGGCGTCGGTGGTGACGCGCATGGCTGTGTCGGTAGCTAGGAGCTTGGCCATGGCGGCCTCTTTGGCGAAGGGCTTGCCCTCGTCGTAGGCGAGCGCGGCCTTGTAGGTCAGGAGGCGGGCGGCCTCGGTGGCGACGTGCATGTCGGCCAGCATGAAGCTCACAGCCTGGTTCTGGCCTATGGCCCTGCCGAACTGCTCCCTGCCCCTGGCGTGGTTGAGCGCGTAGTCGTAGGCCCCCTGTGAGAGGCCCACCCCCTGGGCGGCTATCTCAATGCGGCCCACGTCGAGGGCGGCGAGGGCGATGCGAAGGCCCTCCCCCTCCTGGCCCAGCAGGTTCTCGGCGGGGAGGCGCAAGTCCTCCAGGTAAACCTCGCGCTGCACAGAGGTGCGCACGCCCATCTTCTGTATGGGGTCGCCAAACGACAGGCCCGGCGTATCGCGGGGGATGATGAAGGCGCTGACCCCTTTGCCCCCCGCTTCGGGGTCGGTGGAGGCGAAGAGGACGTAGGTGTCGGCGGCGCCCGAGTTGGTGGCGAAGGTCTTGCGGCCGTTGAGCAGGTAGAAATCGCCGTCGCGCACGGCCCTCGATTTCATGGAGCCAGGGTCGGAGCCCGCGCCCGGCTCGGTGATGCTGAAGCAGGCCAGGGTCTCGCCCTTGCACATGGGCACCAGCCAGCCCTGCTTCTGCTCCTCGGTGCCGTGCTGGTGGATGCAGGTCATGGGGGCCAGGTGGGAGGCGAGCACCAGCACCTGCGCCGACTCCACCCGCCCGATCTCCTCCAGCGCGATGATGTAGTCGAGCAGGCTGCCCCCTCCGCCCCCGTACTTTACACGGAAGGGGAGGCCCGCTAGACCCGCCTCCACGCAGGCGTCGAACACCCACCTGTCGAAGGTGCCCGCATCGTCCCGTGCGCTCGCGGTGGGGGCCAGCTCTTTTTCGGCGAAGGTGCGTATCCGGTTGCGAAGCTCTATCTGGCGATGGGTGAGGTTAAGATCCAAGGTGCTGCTCTGCCCAGGCCATGAGCTTTTCTTCGGCGGCTTGCAGGGTGGCATCGCTCTTGGCGAAGCACCAACGGCAGAGGCCCGCTCCGTGTGACGGGTCCTGGTAGAAGGCCGAGGGAGGGATGCAGGCCACGCCTGCCTGGGTGGTCATGTACATCGCAAACTCCACGTCGTCTTTGAAGCCCAGGCCCGAAATGTCGGACATGATGAAGTAGGTGCCCTGGGGGCGGATGGGCTTGAGGCCGGCTCGCTCCAGCGAGGCCATCAGCTTCTCCATGCGGGCCGCGTACTCTTGCTGCAGCGTCTCGTAGTAGCCCCTCTCCTCGGCGCTCTCCATGCCAATGGCGACGGCCTCCTGGAGGGGGGCGGCGCTGCTGAAAACGACGAATTGGTGGTAGCGGCGTATGGCCTCCGTCAGGTCGGGGGGCGCGAGGGCGTAGCCGATCTTCCAGCCCGTGATGGAGAAGGTCTTGGCCGCGGAGTTGATGGTGACGGTGCGCTCCCGCATGCCGGGCAGGGTGGCAATCGATATGTGGCGGTTGCCGTCGTATACCATGAACTCGTAGACCTCGTCGGTAATCGCCAGGGCGTTGTGGCGCTTGCACAGGTCGGCTATGAAGACTAGCTCGTCCTCGGTGTATACTTTGCCTGTGGGGTTGTGAGGGGTGTTTATCAGGATGGCCTTGGTGCGGTCGTTGAAGAGCGAGGCGAGATGGTCATGGTCGAAGTTCCAGTCGGGGGCGCGCAGGGTGGCGAACCGGGGCACACCGCCCGCGAACTGGATGCTGGGCACGTAGGAGTCGTAATAGGGCTCGAAGACGATCATCTCATCGCCGGGGTCTATGAGGCTCTGGATGGTGTCGAAGATGGCTTCTGTGGCCCCGCTGGTGACAGTGACCTCCAGGTTCTCGTCGAAGCCGATACCCATCCTGCGCTCGGCCTTGGCGGCGACGGCGCGACGCAGCCTGGCCGTACCGTGGTCGACCGCGTACTGGTTGACGTTGCGGGCGATGGCCTCCTGGGCGGCCTCTTTGAGCCACTCCGGCGCGGGGAAGTCGGGGAAGCCCTGGGAGAGGTTGACCGCCTTGTGCTCCACGGCCAGACGGCTCATGGTGGCGAAAATAGAGGTGGTAACGGGCCGGACCCGCCCGGCCATGCGCGCCGTGTCCTGGGGAGAGTGCTGGACGGCAGACATTACTTCGGACGCCTCCTTAATGTGAGTACAAGTGGGATATTATATCACAAAGGCGTGGGGGTCTTCGTTATATGGGTGTTGGGGATTGGGCGTTAGGGATCAGGATCTGCCTTCATACCTCAACACCCAAAAGGAGCAGACGTTGAGAGCAAGAAGCAAAGCCGGCGCGGAGAGGACGATGACCATTGCCACCGCCGTGGCGACGTTCGCGGCGGCGCTGGGGGTGTCAGGCGGCACCAACCTGTGGATGCTGCTGATTGACCATGATCTGATAAAGAAGCACAGGCCCACGCTCACCTTCCGGTCGGCCATTTTCGGCGATGGGATCATCCTGCCGCTGGTGAACGTGATGATGATGAAATCGTTCAGGCGCTGGCGGCCGCACCTGAGCGCCCGCACCGCAGTGCTACCTATACTGGGGGGCAGCCTGGTATCGCTTATGTTTCACGTCGGCCAGGGGAGGGGAGGGCTGGTCAACTGGACG
>JBJMMB010000444.1:0-5167 GCA_045805005.1 Chloroflexia bacterium | reverse complement strand
TCACGGTGAACGCCGGGGAGCGGGTGGCGTTGGTGGGGCCGAATGGTGTAGGGAAGTCGACGCTGCTCAAGATCATCGCGGGATTGGAGCCTGCGACCTCGGGCTCGGTGGTGAAGGCGAGGGGGGCGCGACTGGTTTACTTGCCACAGGAGGCGGCTTCGTCGTTCGCTTCGGAGGCCGATTTGTCGTTCTCGCCGGAGGCGTCATTGCACGATTCGATGCTGCAAGGGACGGGCCTCAAGGACCTGCAGGAGCGGCTGCGCGGGCTCGAAGGGCTGATGAGCAGCGCGGAGGGGGCCGAATTGGACCGGCTCATGGAACAGTACGAGGCAGCCACCCGCGACTTTGAATTGGCGGGCGGTTATGAGTTGGATCACAACATCGAGCGGGTGTTGCTGGGGCTGGGGTTCAAGCTCGAGCAGTTTAGCCAGTCTCTTACGACGATGAGTGGCGGGCAGCGGACCAGGGCCGCGCTGGCGCGGGCGCTGCTGGCCAACCCGGACATCCTGCTGCTCGACGAGCCCACCAACCACCTGGATATCGAGGCCATAGAGTGGCTGGAGGGATTTCTGACGCAGTGGCAGGGCACGCTGCTGGCGATCGCCCACGACCGGCGATTCCTTAACAAGGTCACGACGCGCACGCTGGACATGGAGTTCACGCGGCCAGTGATGCGGGTGACCACGAACGGGCGCACGCCGAGGGAGCTTGGGCTGGAGGAGGCGTTCAGCAGGCTGCAGGACTACCCTGCGCCTTATGACAAGTACCTTGAACTGAAGGCCCAGCGGTATGAACTGCTGCGGGCGCAGTACGAGGCCCAACAGGAGGTGATCAAACGCACCGAGGAGTTCATCCGGCGCTACATGGACAGCCAGAAGACCAAGCAGGCGGCGGGGCGGTTGAAACGGCTGCGGCGGATGGAGAAGTTAGAGCGACCGGTTGAGAAAGCGGCGCTGCGGCTGACGCTGCGGGCTCACGTACGGTCCGGGCAGAGCGTGTTTGAGGCCGAGGATTTGGTGATTGGCTACACTCCGGCTGACGGGCAGGGCGCGCCGAAAGCGCTGGCACGGTGCGCTGAGTTGGAGATCGAGCGTGGGGAGCGGGTGGCGCTGATCGGGCCTAACGGCGTGGGCAAGACCACGCTGTTGAAGACGATTATGGGGGAATTGAAACCGATCTCGGGCCACCATGAGCTGGGCCACAACGTGAGGTTCGGGTATTACTCGCAATCGCACGAGGGGTTGAATGCTGCCAACACCGTGATTGACGAGGTGCGCTCGGTGCGGAATATGACCGAGGAGGCGGCCCGCGACCTGCTGGCGAAGATGCTGTTTACTGGGGATAACATTGAGAAGCGGTTGGGCGACTTGAGCGGTGGCGAGCGGAGCCGCGTGGCGCTGACCAAGCTGACGCTGACGGACGCCAACTTCCTCATACTCGATGAGCCTACGAACCATCTCGACCTGGACGCCCAGGAGGCGCTCACGGAGGTATTGTCGCAGTACGAGGGCACGCTGCTGTTTGTGTCACACGATCGAGCCTTCATCGATGACCTGGCGACGCAGGTGTGGGTTATGGAGGCGGGGAGCCTCACCACGTGGGACGGCAACTATTCCGAGTATCTGACCGAGAAGGCGCGATTGGAGGAGTTGGGGTCGCTGCCGGGCGGGGAACAGGTAACCAACGGGGAGAGCGGGCTGAAGGCTGACACGCGGGAGCAGAGCAAGGCTGCGCAGAGGCAGGAGCGGGCCGCGCAACGGGAGCGCAACAAGCTGATCAAGCGCCGGGACGAGGCCGAGGCGCACATCTCGGATCTAGAGAGCAGGCTGAACTCGGTGTCGGACGCCCTCACAGCGGCCACCGCGGCGCGGGACCTGGAGGCCATCGTCAAGCTGGGGACCGAGTACGCACAGTTGGAGAAGGACCTGGACCAGGCGTATGGCGAGTGGCAGGCCGCCGAAGACGACGTGACCACGGATGCCGTACCACGATAAGACGCTGCTAGGGCTAACAGGGAACATTGCCTGCGGCAAGAGCACGGTTACGAGGCAGCTCCGAGAGCTAGGGGCGGACGTAATCGACGCGGACAGCCTCATCCACGACATTCTACTCAGGGGCGGGCCGGCCTTCGAACCGGTGGTCGAGGAGTTCGGTGAGGGGATATTGGGGCCGGACGGGGAGATCGACAGGCGAGCCCTGGGAAACATTGTCTTCAACGACCCCGAGAAGCTGCGGCGGCTGGAAGCCATCGAGCACCCCATTGTCAGACGGATCATAGACGAGCGGATCGGGTCGTCGCCGCGCGCGATCGTTGTGCTTGACGCGATCAAGCTGATCGAGTCGGGCTGGGCCGCGAAGTGCGACTCGGTGTGGGTGGTGACGTGCGGGCGGGAGCAGCAGATCGACCGGCTGGTAAGGACGCGTCAGCTCTCCCTGAGCGAGGCGGAAGCCCGCGTGGACGCTCAGTCGGCCCAGGAGTTGAAGGTGAAAGCGGCGGGGGTGGTCATCGACAACTCCGGAAGCCGGAAGGAGACCAGCAGGCAGGTGGAGGAGGCGTGGCGGGAACTCGGGCTCAGTGGAGAGCTTTACGCGTGAGTGTATCCGCCATTGGGGTGTGGCCAGGGGTCGTGGTGCGGGCGCTTCGGGAGAGGGCGCTGTGGGTTGCGCTGGGGTTTGGGTTGGTTGCACTGGTGCTGGGGTATCAGAGCCCGCGAAGCCTTTATGTGGATATTGGGGGGCAGTTCGACGGGCCGCACACACCGGGGTTCTATGCGCCGGAGCAGAGCGGGCAGGCGAGCTTCAGGTGGGCCAGCTCGGGCACCTCGCTGCTTTTCCAGGGGCTAGGGCGGCCGCTTGAGCCTGTGGTGGTCGCGTTGCAACTCAGCAGCGGCAGGGGGGCTGGATCGGCGCCTATTGAGGTTCTCATCGCGGCTAACGGGCATGCGGCCCCGGCGCTGCAGGTAGGGTCGGAGAGCGCAACCTACGCGGTGAGCATCGACCCGGCGTGGGTAGACGCGGGCGGGGATTTGCGACTCGATTTCTCGTCGCCGGTGTTCAGTAGGGCGGGCGACAGGCGCGAACTGGGGTTCGTGGCCGATTTCGCCCGGGTGGAACTGCCAGGCGGTCCGGTTATACCCGCGGTGCCGCAGATCGCCTGGCTTCTGGTGGCGGGCCTGCTGCTATACGTGCTGATGCGAGGGGCGGGGGTGGTGCCAACGGCTGCGGGCTGGGTGGTAGCGGTGTTCCTGGCCGGCTGCGCGATGGTGATAGCCGTGCAGCGCTTGCTCCTCACGGTGTTTACCGGGCGGTTGGTGGCTACCCTCATTATTGCCTTGCTTGTGGCCCTGGTGGCCGAGCCGCTGGTAAGGGGCCTTGCCGGGTGGGCGGGATGGAAGGGGGAGGGCTCGCTGCCTGAGTGGGCGTGGACGGGGCTGCGGGCGCTGGTATTGGCGACGGCGGTGTTGAAGATCGGAGGGTTGCTGTACCCGCACACGTTCATCATCGACTCCTCATTTCACCTGAGGCTGATCACCTACATGGCCGAAGGAAGGTCGTGGGACGAGTATTTCGGGAAGAGCCTCGCGCTGTCGGTGATGCCCAAGGAGGAGTGGGGCGCGGCCAAGGCGTTCATCCCGTACTCTCCGTTCTTCTATGTCGTTGCCGCGCCGCTTTACTGGCTGCCCGTACCCCTGGCGATGTCGGTGCCGGTGTTCAGCGCGATACTGGAGACTTTGAAGGTGGGTTGGGTGTTTCTGCTTGGGCTGGCTCTTGGGGGGGCGCGGCACGCGGGCAGGAGGGCGCTTGCGTCGGCGGCGATCTATGCGGCCATACCGGCCACGTTCCTGCTACAGCAGTGGGGCAACTGGCCCACGCAGACTTCGCTGTACATGCTGACGCTGTGGGCGGCGGTGACTTGCCTCTTCTGGCGGCGGTACATGGAGCGTTGGGTGTGGGCGGTATCCACGCTATTGTTATTGCTTACGCTGCTTTCGTACACAGTCACAGCGGCCTACACAGGCGTGTTCATTGGGCTCCTGGTGGCCACGGGCTGGTTGGTGCAGCGGGGCGAGCGGAGGCGCTGGGGGGCGCTTGGCTTGTCGCTGGTCGCCGCGACGGCGCTAAGCCTGGTGATTTATTATGGGCAGTGGATCCCGACCATCATAGAGGAAACGCTGCCGACCTTCGGGAAGGCGGTCGAGGAGCAGGGGAAGCTCACGACGTTGCGCCCTACCCTGGCGACTTTCCTGACCGATAACATCGGGCGAGCGATGCAGTCGTATAGCCTGGCGATGGTCTACGCACTAGGTGTGGCGGGGGCGCTGTGGCTGCTGTTTGGCGTGACAAGGGGCAGACGGAACGATGAGCATGGCAGCCGACAGAGCGTTTTCGCACTAGTGGCTACCCGACAATTCAAGATTGAAGATACAGGATTGAAAATCGCGACCTCCGCCCCGGTGCTGTGGTTGGGGGTGTGGCTGCTGACCTTCCCTCTTTTCACGCTGCTGGATTTCTGGGTTGACCAGGCTCTGAAGGAGTTCTGGTTCGCGCTCCCGGCGATCGCGGTTGCGTCGGCTGTGTGGGTGCTGAGTCTGTGGGAGAGAGCACGTGGGCCGGGGTACAGAGCGCTGGCCTGGGTGCTTTGGGCGATCCTTGTTTGGCAGAGCCTATCGCTGTGGGTCTTCAGGTTGCTGTTCCATAATCGCTGAGGTTTGTGATTCTTTTCACGTAATTCACCTGTTTATTCACCAAACTGTCACCGTGTTATACGTGCGTGTTCACCTGCGGCCCTTATTATTAAGGCATGCTAAAGGTTTTACAGACAAGCATGTGAAATAAAGATCAATGGCCGAGATAGCCTTAAGGAGAACAAAACAATGACACGGGACCTTCGCTTCAGAGTTATAGCCCTACAGGTTGTATTGATATTAGTATTCGCGGGCGGCGCGGGGTTGGCCTATGTGGCCGGCAGCTTCACCCACGACCAGATCCGCAATCAGCTCGCGCCACAGCAGATCAGTTTCCCGGCCGACACCAAGTCGGGCCTGCCGGCGAACCTCCTGCAGTATGCCGGCCAGCAAGTGCTCAACGGCGACCAGGCGCAAGCTTATGCCGAGAAGTTCATCGCCGGGCACCTGAACACCATCGGCCAGGGTCACCCCTACTCTTA
>JBJMMB010000443.1:0-9942 GCA_045805005.1 Chloroflexia bacterium | reverse complement strand
CATCGTGCCACCCGCCGTGCCCAGCGCCAGGTCCCCGCTCCCCAATTGCGCCTCGCCCACCTTCGGTAGCGGGTTGATCAGCAGCAGGCTCCCCGCCGGCATAACTTCGGGCAGCCTGCCGTCGATTATCGTGAAAGCCGTTTCCGCTGTGGAGGTCAGCTTGCCGGTCGATATTACCTCCCCCGCCGGATCCAGCCCTGGTATCCCCGCCAGCGCCCGGCTGTAGAGGTCGGCCTGGTCCGACGTGATTGTCACCTTATACTGCCCGTCCAACGGCAGGAAGAGCACCGCCTGGTCGTCCGCCGCCAGGGCGTCCCTGGGGGTGATGCTCACCGTCAGTTTGGCCGTGCCCGCGGGCAGCTTCCACGTCAGGTCGGCGTGCCCTCCGGCCGGGAGTTCCACTCTATGCGTCGGCAGGGGCACCGTGTCGGCCAGTGCCGAGACCTCCACCGAGGCATACTCGCCCATGTTGTCCACCCGCGCGTACACCGCGTAGCCGGGGCTGCCGTTCGGCGGCTGCCTGGCGCTCAACGCCGTGATGGCCCTGTTATTCCCCGTGCTCCCCACCTGCACAAAATGCAGCGTCGCCGGCAGAGCCTCAGCCTGCACCGCCTCGAACGCCCCATCTGTTACGACGTACACCTCGGTGTTGGTCTGGGAATCGGACGATGGACTATGGACTATGGACGATGGGGGCGTGGATACCGGTTCATTGGCCCCGATCGTCTGTCGTCCATCGTCCATAGTCTGCCGAAGGCTTGCCAGCCCCGATGCCACCCCCAGGGCCGCGGCCCAATCGGCGCGTCCCGCCCCCGGCCCCATATCCGCCAGTCGGCTCTCTATCTGCTCGCGGTCGCACATCGAGCACTCGGTTGTCACCTGGCTGCCCGCCCGAATGAGCGTCACCCGGTCCTGCGACCTCGCGCCGGCTATGCGTTTCACCTCGCCTTTCGCCTGCTCGAACCGGGTGGACCCGCCATCCACGGTTTGCATGCTGCCCGATGCGTCCAGCACTAACACCAGATGCCGCCCCGCGGGCGCGTCGAACGCCGGCCTCGCGAGCGCCGTGGCCCCCGCCCCCAGCAAAAGGACTTGCAGCAGCAGCAACAGCGACAACGGCGGGCGTCTCAGCCGCGCCCTCGGGCGCTCCACCTGGGGCAGCTTCTGCCACAGCCGCAGGCTCGACACCGGCCTCTGCCGGGCGCGCGGCCGCAGCATATATAGCGCGATCAGCGCCGGCACCAGCAGCAGCCACAGGGCCGCGCCCGGCTCCAGCCAGCTCACGCTGTCACTCCCTTACGCCGCAGCGTATCCAGCAGCACTCGCTCGATGTCCTGGTCGCTCCGCACGAGCAGGTAGCCCGCGCCCTGCGCCCGGCACCAGCCCTCCGTCTCCTCCAGCCACAACCGCAGCCGCCGCTCGTACTCGGTCAGGCTCTCGGGCCCCAGGCGCAATTCCAGCCGCTCCCCGGTCTCGCTGTCTATCAGCTCGAATTCCCCCATCTCTGGGGGCCGCAACTCCTCCGGGCTCAGCACGTGCATCACGCTCACCTGGAACCCCTCCGACACCAACTGCCGCACCCCGCTACGGTAAGCGTCCAGCAGCAGGTCGGAGATGATCACCGCCACCTTGCCTGTCCCCCCGGCGAACCCGTTCCCCCAGCCCGCCAATATCCCATCGAACTGGGCCACCTGTCCGGTCCTGATCCCCTCTAATGTCTGGAACAAACTTCCCGCCTGCGCCCGGCCACGGAAGACCGCAGGCGGTAGGCCGGCGGCAGTAGGCAGCAGTTCCTCCAGGCCCTCTGCACTGCCTGCTGCATTCTGCATACTGCCAGCCCGCCCGGCGGCCCCAGGCGCGACCATCACCACGCTGTCCAGGTGCGCCAGCGCCACGTAGCCCAGGGCAGCGGCCAGCCGCCGGGCCGCGAGGAACTTGGAGGGCTCGCCGAAGTCCATCGAGGGGCTGGCGTCCAGCAGTACGTACAGCGCGGTGTCATGCTCTGCCTGCGATTGCTTGATGTGCAGCGTACCTAGCCGGGCGTATGCGTTCCAGTCCACCCTGCGAAGGTCATCCGCCGGACTATACTTCCGGTAGTCCGCGAACTCTATCCCCGCCGTCCGCCGAGCCGCCTGGTGCTCGCCCATCAACCCACCGATCAGGTCCTTCCCCAAAACCAGGGACAAGTGCTCCAGCTTCTGCAGGAACGCCCCGTCTATCAATTTTAGATTTTGGATTTTGGATTTGGAATTGTTGCCGGCTCTTTCGCCTATGAATCTTGAGTTGCGAATGGCCTCTATAAGTCTCGATCTCTGCAACGCTCTAACCTCGACAATCTGCGAGCTTCAAATCTCAAGCTGGGGCAAACCTCATAACTCGTAATTCGTAATTCGTAATTCGTAATTACACTAAGGTCGGACTTGCTCCAGAATCTGCTTCAGGATGGCGTCAGCGTTGACGCTTTGCAACTGGGCCTCCATATTGAGCACCACCCGGTGGCGAAGCGCGGGCAGGGTGACCCTGCGCAGGTCATCGAATGACACGTTATAGCGCCCCGACAGGATGGCGTTGACCTTCCCGGCCAGTATCAGCGTCTGGATGGCCCGCGGGCTGGCTCCGTAGCGGACGAACTGCCGGGCAGTTGGCGCCGAGTCGGCCTGCTCCGGGTGGGTGGCCATCACCAGCCTCGCCGCGTAATCGAGCACCGGTTCGGCCACCGGCACTTCGCGCACCAGCGCCTGCAACCTCGCGAGCGCCTCCGTATCCATTACCACCCGCGGCTTGACTGTCTGGTTGCCCGTTGTGCGCCTGGCGATCTCCTTGAGATCCTCGACTTCCGGGTACTCCACGGCCAGCTTGAAGAAGAAGCGGTCCAATTGCGCCTCGGGGAGTGGGTAGGTCCCTTGCAGGTCGATAGGGTTCTGGGTGGCCAGCACAAAGAAGGGCTCCGGCAGCGGGTGTGTTCTCCTGCCCACCGTTACCGCGTGCTCCTGCATAGCCTCCAGCATCGCCGACTGTGTGCGCGGAGTGGCCCTGTTGATCTCGTCGGCCAACACCATGTGCGCGAACACTGGTCCCGGCTGGAACGTGAACCTCCTGCCCCCTTCATCCTCCGTGATCACGTCCGTGCCCACGATGTCCGCGGGCATCAGGTCCGGGGTGAACTGGATGCGGCTGTAGCTCACATCCACGCACTCCGCGAGCGTCCTCACGAGCAAGGTCTTCCCCAGCCCCGGCACCCCCTCGAGCAGCACGTGCCCCCCGGCCAGCAGCGCCGTAATCACCCCTCGCACCACGCTCCGCTGCCCGACTATCACCCCCGCCAGCTCTTCCTCCAGGGCCAGCACCATCCGCTGCACGTCTTCGCCAATCTGGGTCTCGCTCTGCTGCGTTTGCACTACGGTCGTTTCTTCCAAGAAATACACTCCTAACATGAAATAAATCCCTGAAACCGTAGCGACGCAGTCGCTACGGTTTCAGGGATTTATTTACCGAAATACCTCTGAATAACGCCCCACCGCTCCACCGGCACCTGGTTGCTCTCGCCCGCAGCCACCACGGCGCCGCCCGAGGAGGGTGCGGTCGCCTGGCCCGCCCCCGCCCCGCTTCCGAGGGTCAGCGCGGGGTGGTCGTTCGGGTCGCCCGGCCTGCTCTTGCTCGGGTCGGCCTGCCCCTCCAACTCGAAGGGGTTGGTGCCTACCGTTGGGCGGCTAGGATCTATTGGCCCGGTCACCCTGTGCCCCTCGCCGGGAGCGCTGCTCTGGTTGTTCCCCTGCTGGCCCTGGTCCTGGCCGCCGCCCGCGCTCTGACCCTGACCCTGCTGACCCTGCTGGCCCTGCGGACCTTGCTGTCCACCCTGACCCTGCTGGCTCTCCTGCCCTTGTTGCCCTTGTTGCCCTTGTTGCCCTTGCTGACCCTGGGAGCCTTGCTGGCCCTCTTGCTGCCCGGCCTGGCTGCCCTGGGGCGTGCTGGATTGTTGCCCCTGCTGGTCGCCCTGCCCTGGTTGGCCGCTCTGAGGGGTTCCCGCCTGCGGGCTGGCGCCGGCCTGTTGCGAGGCGTCTGCGGAGGTCTGCGGAGTGGGGAAGTCCTTGGCCAATTCCTGCTGAGGCACCACGTTCGCGGCCGTCTGCCTCGCCGCGTCGGCCAGGTTCTTCAGCGCCTTGTCAATGTCCGGGTACTTGCCGTTCTTCAACGCATCCGCGGCTGTCTGCTCGGCGTTGCTAAGGTTGGGGTCGGTGCTCGTGTCCTGGGCTGCTTTCTCCAGGGCCTCCGCGAGCCCATCCTTGGCCGCCTGCGAGAGCTGGTCGTTTTGCGTGCCCAGTTCTGCCAGCTCCTTGGCCGCCTCATCGAATTTACCCTGCTTAAGGTTGTCAGCCGCTTGTTGGCTGGCGCTCTGCCCGTTCAACGCCTCCTCAAGCCTTTGCAGCGCCGATTGCGCGTCCTGCGATGCAGCCGCCTGGTTCGCGGCGTCGGCCTGGCTCGGCACGCCCGGCGTTAGCCCCGCCTCGGGCGTCAGCAGCGAGTCTTGCCGGGTTGGGTCTGCTCCGGGGGTGCTCTCCGATGGGGGCAGCCCCGAGGCCGCGGTGGGCGAGACCAGAGCGGCGTTAGCCTGCAAGTCCTCCGCCAAAGTGCCCGCCTGCAGCGGCACGAAAGGCTGTGTTACCCCCCGCAGCATGAACAGCGCCAGCGCCAGGCACACCAGCCCGGCGCTCAACGACCACAGAGGCCACCCCTCGGCCGGGTGCCTCGACGGCAGGGGCTGACGCGCGTCCAACTGCTCCAGCAACCGGGCGGTCGTCACCAGTTGCGCTTTGTCCAGCGCACCCGTCCTCGACCCGTCCAGCAACTCCAACGCGGTTATGGACCGCTGTTGGTCGTCCAGCATCTTGTCCAGCACCCGCGCCGTCTCCCCCAGCGAGGGCCGGCGAATGCGCTCCAGCGCCAGCGCGCCCAGCGGGAGCAGCACCGTCAACGCCAGGCACACCGCGCCCCAGCCCTGCGGAGACCTGTCCAGGTAGAAGAGCAGCCCCGCCACCGCCCAGGCCAGGCTCACTACGACGAAGGCTACCCCCAGGTAAAATCGCCTCCGCTCTCGCCTTATCCGCCTCCGGTAGCCGCTCAACCGCTGCGTCAGCTCATACCCAAGCGTCCCCTGCTCGAACCATGGCATGCGGCCTTCGGCAGACGATGGACGATGGACGATGGACGATGGGGTCGATGGAGGGGTGTCCTTACCCCCATCGTCTATAGTCTGTCGTCCATCGTCTCGTCCCTGATTCACAGCCACGAAGGGTCCTCCTTCAACGGGCGATTCGCGCTCGCCGCGAGCCTGCGTATCGCCTCGCGCTTCCTGATACGAATGGCCGTCCACGCCCCCAGTATCACGGCGAGCGCGCCGGCCCCCAGCGCGGCCAGCCCGGCCGTGCGCTGCAACTGCCACAGGTCTGCCAGCACCTGGTTGGCCTCGACCACGCGGGGCTCATCCCCTAGGGTCGCGAAGGTCTCGCCCGCCCGCCTGGCCTCCGCCTGCGCCTGCGGCAGGTTTAATGCCTGCCTGTGCTCCCGCGCCTGGCGTAGGTCCTCCACCGCCGACAGCCCGCGGTTTGCCATATCTTCCAGGGCTCGCGCCTGGTCTTTCCGGCTCGACAGGTTGAGCGCCCCGAAGGCCATGTCGGCCATGCTTGCATCGCGCTGCGCGGTGCTGTAGTCGTTCTTCTCCATAGCGCTCCGGGCCTGGATCGTCAACTCGCCCGCCTGCGCGGCCCGGTCGGCATTGCCCTTATACTGCGCCGCCTCGCTCGCCCGCTGGTCCCGGCCCAGGTCCTGGTACAGCTTCTCCGACGCCGCGAAGTAGGCGGAAGCTTCCGAGTACCGGCCCGAGTCGAATAGCGCGATGCCGGGCGACATATCGTAGGAGTCTAACACGTTATGCTTCCACCCCTCGTTCAGGAAGCCCGGGAGGTATTGCTGCCACTGCTCGTCCAGCGCGTCCAGCGACACTCCGTATGCGCTCTCCACCGCGCCCTCGTAATTGCCCCTGAGGTAATTCCCTGTGGCAAGCTCCTTGAGGAACTTCGAGAATGTGCCCATGCCATAGCGGTCGGCCAGGAAAGCCATTACGCTATAGCTCTGCGGGTAGGCCACGTTCAGCTTGAACCTGAAAGTGCGCTGGCTGTTGAGCTCGCGCAGCGACAGGAACGGCACGCCCATACTCTGCGCCTGCTGCAACCCCTGCACCACTTCCTGGGCCCGGCTTTGCGAAAGCTCATCGTACTGAGCGAGCCCCTCCTGGAAGCCCACCGGCAGGCGCTGCCCCGACAGCGCGCCCGCCACGATATGGGTCATCTCGTGCCGGAAGCTCTCGCGGGCCAGCTCAGGGGGCTCCTGCCGCAGCCGCTCGACCGCCACCCCCAGCTCTTTGCGCTCCGGTATCGCGTGCGCCATGATGCCGGGGTGGAATTCCGCCATCGGGTTCACCCTGGCGTACTCCGACTCGGTGGCGTAGATGTTCAAAGTCAGGTCGGTTACGGGTTCCGACCCCAGCAGGTCGCTGACCGCCACGTCCACGTCGTCCGCGAAGCTGGCATACCAGGCGGCCGTCTTGGACTCGCCCTCGGGGTAATTTATGGTGAAATACTTGGTGGAGAGCTGATTTGTGCCCTCCTGGTAGGCTACCGGCAAAGCAGCGTATTGCGCATTGCTTATTGCGTAGGAGGGGCGCCATGCAATAAGCAATACGCAATACGCAATAATCGAAGCGAGCGCAAGCAAGGGGAGGCGCGATACGGTGATGCGCGGCGGGTGCATAAAGGCTTTAGCGGAATGGGTCATAGAACGCCGTCGGAGTCTGAGATGGACCTTGGCCGCTTACGTGGGCGTGTATTGGTGTGCCGCCGTGGTCCCCAGTTGGGCAGTTGCCGGGGTACGGAATTATAACATAAGAGGTGAAATCACCAAAGGCAAGTGCTATGCCAGACCCCGGCAAAGCTATTGCGTATTGCGTATTACATCCCTATAAAGTTTGGGTGGTAGAACCCTCTACCCCTACCCCTTACGCAATACGCAATACGCAATACGCAATAGCTTTGCCTATATCTCGACCCTTCGCCCCGACCGCGCCGACTCGTACAGCGCCTCGATTGCCCGCATATTCCCCAGGCTGTCCTGCGGGGTGTAGTCTACCGGCCTGTCCTCGAGCGCTGCCCCAGCAAAATGTTCCAGCATTAACCGGTATTCGTTCGCCCCCGGCACCTGCACCGTCTCTGTGCCGCCCCCGGTAACACCAGTAACGACAGTAATAGAGGTCGGTTCCTCGCCCAGGCGGAACGGCTCCGGTACCTGTATGCGCCCGAGCGTGCCCCCGATGTCCAGCCGCTGCTCGGCCCCCGGACCCGTCCGGAAGCTGCAATCTATCACCCCCAGCACGCCCCCAGGGAACTCCAGCGTGCCCGCCAGCGTGTCATCTACCCCGGTGCTCGCCCACACCGCGCTCGCCGTGGCCGCTACCGGCTCCACGCCCGCCATCAGCCGCGCCACGCTAACGCAATAGCACCCCACATCCATCAGCGCGCCCCCGGCCAGCTCCTTCGACAGCCGTATATCCTCGTCCCTTGCCAGGTAGAAGCCGAAGGAGGCCCGGATGATCTTGATCTCACCGATAGCCCCGTCCGCAAGCAATTGTCGCACGCGCCCGGTCTGCGGGTGGAAGCGATACATAAAAGCTTCCATCAACTTCACCCCGTGCTTCTCGGCCGCTTCCGCTATCTCCACGGTCTCCGCCGTGTTGGCAGCGATGGGCTTCTCGCAAAGCACGTGCTTGCCCATCTCTGCTGCCCGCACGCTCCACTCCCTGTGTAGACCATTGGGCAGCGGTATATACACCGCGTCGATCTCGTCCGACGCCAGCATTTCCTCGTAGCTCCCAAAGCTCAACGGTATCCCGCGCTCACGAGCCCAATCCCGCGCCCGCCCCGCCTCCCGGCTGGCCGCAGCTCGCAGCTCGCAATTCCCCGCCGCCCTCATCGCCGGTATCACCGTATCCGCGATATGCGAAGTCCCCACAATCCCAAACCTCAATCGACGCGCTTGCATATCTCACTCTCCTGCTATCCATACCCTGCTACCGCAAACAGGCGGCTGCACTCTTCCACTCTTTAGCCGGCCCAACAATTAAAGCACCGGCAGAGCCCGCTGTCAATGAACGCCCGACTTCTAACGGGCCGTATACTCCTCTGAACAAGGCGTCACGCTCCCATAACGCACTCACCGCCCTCTCTCGCAAAGAGCTTTCAATGGGTTGCTTGGGGCTGCCGGCAAGCAGCCCATTGAAAGCTCTTTGCGAATTTTGAAAATCGCCCCAAAAACCCCTTGTCAAACTCTCGCGAAATTATTATAATCTCGTAAGAAAGTGCCCGACACCAATTTATTGCTGTTTGTGAGTTGCGCCTATGGTCGGTTAGCAGCTCGGGTCCCAGGATCTCTTGGGTTTTGGGGGTTAAACGCTCAACATTCCTCCTCCCTATCGAGTACTAGGCGTGCGTAATTTTATAGTAAGTGCCGTGGCCGGACGGCGCTGGCCGGGGATCATATCCCGGCTCTAATTCGGCATCGGTCGAGAGCAGTTAGGGAAAGGACAGAACGATGGCGTTTCAAGATATAGAGCCGGTATCAACGATGCAAACGGTCCCTAAAGTCTACTACAAGGACGACAGTCCTCTGCCCACCAACTGGATAGCCGAGGGCTCCGACGGCAACTACTACGTGGTCCCTGCCGAGCCGGGGGGCTGGCTCCACCGGGACAAGTACGAGCCGCAGGACGAAACTCTCAACCCCGTTTCTCCCCAAAAGGCCCGCACCATCACCTGGTACGTCTACGGCGACGTGGGCCATATCACCATCGCGGGCACTTAGCGATCGCTGAGTATCGAGCACCGAGTGCGGGGACTATAGCCCTATAGCCCGCACTCGGTGCTCGTCAGCGTTTCTCGCTCCTCACCCACATCTGCTCCTTATCGGCAGTCACCTGAACCGTGCCATCTAGGTCCGTGCGATACACCCTGGCCCCGACCTTTTCCAGCGCATCGAGGGTCTGGGGCTCCGGGTAGCCGAAGCGGTTCCCCGCTCCCACCGAGATGATCGCCACGCGTGGGTTGACCGCCTTCAGAAACGGCGCGCTGGACGACTTGCTGCTCCCATACTGCCCAACCTTCAGGACCTCACTCGCCATCTCCCCGGCCTCGCTCCTCACCATCTCCGCCTCTGCCCGCTCCTGGGCATTCCCCTCCAGCAGGACTGCATGCTTGCCATACATCACTCGTAGTACGATACTCCCGTTATTGGCATCCCCGCCCTGCCTCTCCCTGGCCGCGTCGGGCGTGCTCGGGCTGAGCACCGTCATCACCAAATCCGGCTCCCCCTCGAACCCGATAGTCTCCCCCCGCCTGGCGTAGTGCACAGGTATCCCTCGCTCCCTGACTCCCCTCAACCACTCCACCTGCACTCCCGCAGTCGCCGTGAACTCCGTCTGCACAACCTGCCCCACGCCATACCTCCCCAGCAACTCCACGAACCCCATCATATTCTCCGGCTGAGGGTGAGTAAGCACCAACAAATCGAGGTTGCGCTGCCAGAAAGGCACGTGCTGCCCCACCCCATTCAGCACGGGCGTAGCCCCAGGCCCTCCGTCTATAACGACCACATGGCCTTTGGGCGTTTTAACGAGTATGGAATCCCCCTGCCCCACATCGAGCACCCAGATATGTAGTCGCCCATCTGGTAGCTGAGCCGCCACCAGCAACAGCACGAAGGCCGCGATGAAGGGCACAAGCAGGCTCCACAGCGGCACTCTGGTAGTGGCTCTATCAGGTTGTTCTGTTGTGGGAGTGGCGTCCGACATAAGAACTCAAGAGGGCCCTTGCAGTTGCACGGCCGGCATCACGCCCT
>JBJMMB010000442.1:0-6311 GCA_045805005.1 Chloroflexia bacterium | reverse complement strand
GCGTGGTGCCAAATTTCAACCTGGTGCTGTTCTTGTCCTGGGGCCGCATGCTCCTGGTCCCGGGGGGCTTGTTGCTTGCGCGGCTGGGCCGCGTGGACGCGCCGGAAGATATCTTCTTCATCAACACAGTAGAAGCCCGGCACGCGCTGGCGGGTAAAGATTTGCGCCCTCTGGTACGTGAACGGCGGTCGATCTACGACCAGGAGCTTACCAGGCGCCATATTCCCCGCGTTCTCCTGTCGAATGGCATCGAGCCCGAGCTGGATGTGTTCAGCAAGGCTGAGCGCCGGGCAGGGGAGGACGACAACACCCTCACCGGCACCGCGGCCTCGGCGGGCATGGTTACCGGCAAAGCTCGGGTGATCCTCGACCCCTCGGGCGCGCGCCTTGAGCCAGGGGAGATCCTGGTGGCTCCCTCGACCGACCCCGGCTGGACGCCCCTCTTTCTCACCGCCGGGGGACTGGTGATGGAGATGGGCGGCGCGATGTCTCACGGCGCGGTGGTCGCCCGCGAGTACGGCATCCCCGCCGTCGTAGGCGTCCCCGCCGCCACCGAGCGCATCACCACCGGCCTGCAGATAACCGTGGATGGCTCAATGGGTACGGTATCGATCTCGCCCGACCCGGCGACGTGACCAACCGGCAAGACTGCTAGCGGCTTCAGGAGCCCCGGCCTGCGCCTGCCCCTGTGGCCGCGACAGAGCCTCGCGCATGATTCCGGGCTCCCGGTTGGGAAGCCGAGCGCCACGGAGTTCTGTCTGGCGCATAACGTGGCCTCGAAAGCAGAAGTTGATGATGTAATGGCTCAGGCCCAAACCGCTGGGGCTTTGATTGTGAAGCCGGCTGCTAATACGTTCTATGGCGGCTATGCAGGGTACTTCGAGGACCCGGATCAGCACCTGTGGGAGGTGGCCTGGAACCCGCAAATGCTTCCGCCGGAGCGAGCGCCGGGAGTACACAGAGGTCTGATATCGTGGACATACACTTTGCGGACAACTGGTGGAAGGCCTACCCGGAGGCCAGCATCGGAATCCTGGCACTGGAAGGCGTGGACAATCCCCCGGAGCACGCCGCTCTCAACGAGTATGTCCAGCAGGTGGAGGCTGATCTGCGCGACCGGTGGGCCGGGGTGACCAGGGCTGACTTGAACCAACTCCCGGAGTTTGAGGCGTATCGAGGCTACTACAGGCGCTTCGACAAGACCTATCCCGTCCAATTGCAGTTCGAATCGGTCGTGCTCAAGGGGAAGCCGCTACGGAGCAACGGGGCGCTCGTCCTGGCGATGTTCGCCGCCGAATTGCGTAACCGGCTCCTCACCGCCGGACACGATCTTGCCAGGATCGAGGGTGGCGTCGCGGCCAACGTGGCACAGGGCGGCGAGCGGTACACGGGCCTGGGCGGTCGGGACCTGGCTCTGCAAGCGGGCGACATGCATATGCGGGACGAAGCGGGGATCATCTCCAGCGTGCTGTACGGTCCCGACGACCGCACCCAGGTCATGCCGAATACCCGCCGGGTGGTCTTCTGCGTGTACGCGCCCGCCGGCATCCAGCCCGAGGCGGTCGAAGGACACCTGGCCGACATCGCAAGCAACGTGCGCCTGGTTGCGCCCCATGCCTCCATAATGCAGCAAGAGGTTTATACGCCGACGCGATAGGGGGGATAGTTGTAGATGCACTACGCCGTACACGGCAATATGTTTAAGGCTATGGAGACCACGGAGGGTGGTTGGGCCCGGCTCAAGAACCCGGTCGAGAGGGAGGCCATGCCTCTAATGTTTTCGGTGAGAGCCAGCGGAGCTTGACGCACTGCTGCCTGCCGTGCTGGATTGGGCGTTCAAGGGGCTGCACTTGACAGCGCACTGTTATCCGGTATAATCACTGCACCTGGTAAATAGAGAACAATAGGATCGCCGCAAGGGCCGCCGCACCTAACATCATAGCAAGTCCCCCGCTCGTTCTTCAGGTTAGAAGGAGCTACAGGATGCCTAACAGAACTTCTCGTTCGATGTTGGCGGTGGTCTTCGCGTTGGCCGTTGGTGCTATCTTTATGAGTGCGGGTGGGGCTGCAAGGGCCTCTGGCCCCGCTACCCTCCCTACCTATGCAGATACCGCTGTAGGCACCGCACCGCAGCCCAACTCGCCGTGGTGGCCCCTCAATACGTCCTCCAGCACATCCACCACCTCGCTCTTGGGGCGGACCTTCCCCGGCAAAGGGCACAGTCCCAACACCAACGATGCATACCTCACTTTGCAAGGCAGCCTTACCGATTTTGGCTGCACTACCCCGGCGTCATGCGCCAACCCCAATAATGGCGCTACCATCAGCACGGGGGCCAGGTTCGTCCTCGACCTGATGATGCACGGCCACGACAACTCGACGACGGCTGCGCAGTCCTACGTGACCTACACGTATCAGTTGGCCGATATTGCCGACGTAAACGCTCTCCCCACAGCTTGTGTGCTCAGCAATATCGCCAGGACCGACGCCACTACTTTCGAGACCACCGTGCAGAATGAGTGGTGCAACGGTCCGGCTCCGTGCGTCTTCCGTGGTGTGCAAACCGACCCGGGCTTGGGAGCATTTACCACTTGTGCGCTTGAGGGCTGCCCGACCGGTTGCCCCGGAGACTTCAGGGTGGGGCAGTTAGGGTTATGCGCATTTGCACCGGGCACCTTCACCATCCACTGGCAGTTCTCACCTCCCGCGCCCTTCGATCGCGACACAGAGATAGTAGACACCAACAACACGATAGTGAGTAACCCCGCGCTGTTCACCGACTACACTCTGACGATAGTGGGTAGCCCGGTAGCGACGATAACCACTACCCCCTCCCCGCTACCTACCAATACCAGGACGGCCACCCGCACACGCACCAGTACGGCTACTCGAACTCCTACGAACACCCCCACCAACACACCTACTCAAACTCCCACACCGGTGATCGTGGGCCACGTTATGTGGCAGGGACGGCCGCCCCAGCCTAATGCCTTGCAGCAATTTCCCATCACGTTGACACTTAGATCAGCGGCGGGCGAAATCGACTACCCCTTGCAGAGCACGGATGCGGGTGGTTTCTTCACGGATAGTCTAACCGGCCTTGCCAATGGTCTCTACGCGTGGCGCGTTGATGGCCCGAAATACCTCGGCAACTCGGGGTCGGTTACCCTAACAGGGGTGTCGACAACCGGCGTTGAAATGGGCTTGCTGCGGGCTGGGGACTGCAATGACGACAATGTGAACAATTCTGTGGACTTCAGCATATTGAGAAGCACGTTTGGTAAGTCGCAGGGGCAACCAGGATATGATGATAGGGCGGATTTCAACGGCGATCTAGTGGTAAACGCTGTTGACACAGCTTTACATAAGAGTAGCTTCGGCCAAAGCGGGGCACCACCCATCGGACCCGGAGGACCTTAGCCGCGCCGCGGGGTATTATTCAGCCCCCAGCCCCGGCATCTAATGCACTTTAACTAATGGATCGGGTACAAAGCCCTCAGCAAGCAGCCCGCGCAGGCGGGCTTCGTTCAGGTAGCCCGCGGGTTTAGCCGCCGGGCCATCGCGCCCGAGCATACCCGATCCATTTATTAAACTTCATAAGATGCGGGCTACAACGGAGCGAAGCCTCCCTTCGGAGGCTATCTATGGGTAGCCCCAGGCTTCCCCTGTGAGCCCGCGAAGGCGGGCTTTGCTCGCTTGTTGCCCGCGGCTTTAGCCGCCAGGGCCCTACTGGTCGGGCTCCATCCTCATTACGATCTTGCCGCGGACGTGGTCATCCGCCAGCCGGTCATGAGCCTCACCTATTTTATGCAGGGGTAGCACGTCGCTCACTACGGGTTTGATGCGGCCTTCCTCGATTAGCGCCGCAATCGAGTGCAAGTTCTCCCTATCGGGACGCCGCGAGATCATTTCGGCCCGCACACCCCGAGCGGCAGCCTCCTCGAGAGATGTTGGAGACCAGCTAACGAGCGTGACCAGGATGCCGCCGGGCTTGATCACCTGCCACGACCGCTCCTGCGTTTCGCCGCCTCGCGTGTCCAGCACCATATCAACGTCGCTCACAACGTCCTCGAAGCGGGTCGCGTTGTAATCGATCACCTCGTCGGCCCCGAGTTCGCGAAGGAATTCGAGATTGTTGGGGGAGCACGTGCCAATCGCTCGTGCGCCAAGCGCCTTGACCATCTGGACGGCGAAGCTACCCACACCTCCGGCAGCCCCGTGGATGAGCACTGTTTGGCCGGGAGATACATCGGCCGTCTCGACCAACGCCTGCCAGGCGGTAAGCGCCGAGTGCGGGACCGCTGCTGCCTCCTCGTAGTCCAGCGACGCCGGCATGGCGACAACTTCCTCGGGAGTAACGGTGATGTAGTCGGAGTAGCAGCCGGTGTGCAATCGGAGGACCCTGCCGAATACCGGGTCGCCGGCGGCAAAGCCGATGACGTTCGCCCCGACCGTCACCACGTCGCCCGCATAGTCGCGGCCCAGAACTGTCGGCATGGGCGCCCCCATCTGCTTGAGCACATATCCTTCGCGCATCTTCCAGTCGATAGGGCTGGCGCTCGCCGCCCGGACCCGCACCAACAACTCGTCGTCTGAGGGTTCGGGCAGGTCTACCTCCTCGTACTTCAGCACGTCACTTGCCCCGAAGTCATAAATGCGAACTGCCTTCATTGTGGCTATCTCCTTCCTGGTCGCAAAAGGCACGGCAACAGTAGCGCCGCAAGAGAATGCCGGAGCGCCTCAGGCCAGACTAATGATAATGATTGATGGTGCGCGATTTCCTCGCACAAGGTAACCCGTCAGATACAGTGACAAAGCGCCGTCCTGACCTGACGGCTAATATGCTGATCATACGCGCTAAACAACCGGGAGTCAATAGGCGCGGCCCTGACATCCCAGGGCTCAATCATTCTCGGGCGTTGGCGGATGAGGCCCCTGTTGCCTGCCCCTACGCATCAAGCTAAGGAATTGCAGGCACGTATTAGGCGCAATTACGCCTGTAGGGGCAGGCCCCCGTTGCCTGCCCTGTTTGTGTACCACCCACGCCGGGGTTACCCAATAGGGCAGGCAACGGGGGCCTGCCCTGATTGTTAACCGAAACGTCGGGGTATACGACCAGGGCAGGCAACGTGGGCCTGCCCCTACAACTTGTTTACCCGAGAATGACTAGACCCTGGCCCTGACATCCCAGGGCGCATTACGCCGTGGTTTGAAGCAGCAGGGGCGGTCCCGCACTGCCAACTGCCAACTGCCAACTGCCAACTGCCAACTGCCCCTTCTGCTTACCGCCTAACGCCTACGGCCCGATGGGCGGCGCCCCGCCTATGCCGAAGTTCGCGCGCAGGAGGGTGAAGTCGATCGCGTTCACCACCGTGTCACCGGTCAGGTCGGCCCGGTCGTCGTAGCCCGGCTGCTCTTGAGACTTGCCGAACGAGGTCTTGAGGATCGTAAAGTCGGTGGCCTCCACGACGTTGCTGTTGTTGCAGTCCCCTGTCAGCAGCAATCCCATCTCCTGGCTGTTAGCCCCGTTGACCAGTGTAACGCTCCCCGACCTCGCCAGCGTCTGCGGGTTCTTCACTCGCCAGTCGTACAACCCCGGTCCAGGTGCTGTGACTGTGAAGTAGCCGCTCGCATCTGTGTTGGTATTGTAGTCGTACTCTGCTCCTCCACCCGACACTTTCAGGGTGAGAGTGATAGGTACGCTCTGTAACGCGTTAGGCTGGGCCGGCCTTCCCTGGATAGTTACGTGGCCTACCAATTCAGGGTTAACAATATTTATCACGTAATCGGAGTAGCAGGCACGGTTGTTCACTACAGTGCTATTGTGGTCAACTAACTCGGTATCGCGTCTGATAGAGGCGGGAGGGGAGAACTCCCAACGGATAACAGCCCGGCCTTGGCCCATAGCACAGAATCCTATCTGAGCCACCCTGAATAGGGACTGATTTTGAGGTGGCGGTGCGGAGGGATCGGGGCAACCTTGAGGGCAGTTAGTAAGCCCGCCGGACGCGTACGCTATGGAGCCAGGCCCTACCGTCACGCCCCGGAAGATACAAGGGCTGGGGCCGTTGCATACTTCGTTTTGTAGCGAGGCATCGAATACGCTGGTGTCGGCGGTGAGTGTGCCGGTGGGGACGCAACTTGTGCCAATGTCAGCTACCCTGGCGTTTTGCAGCAAACCGGCTGTGAAGGTCATGTAGCTTTGCTGGGCGCCGAGGCCGTTGGGAGCGGCATAGTCGCGGGCATCCACCATGAGATCGAACACGAACCTATCGCCTACAGTGACGGTACCCCCATTGGGTGGGGCTCCG
>JBJMMB010000441.1:0-9676 GCA_045805005.1 Chloroflexia bacterium | reverse complement strand
GGGTCTGGGGATAAGTCCATACTATATATTACAATATTACACCGAAAAGCCTCCCGCGGGAGGCTTTTCGGTGTAATATTGTAATATATAGTATGGACTTATCCCCAGACCCCGAAGAGGTGTAGCGTGAGCCAGATCGAGCCACTCCTGGTCATGGAGGGCATAAACAAAGCGTTTCCAGGCGTTGTGGCCTTGAGCGACGCGTGGCTGCGGGTCGGGAGGGGCGAGGTACACGCCCTCGTGGGGGAGAACGGCGCGGGCAAGTCGACGCTGATCAAGATTCTTACGGGCGCGTACCGGCGCGACAGCGGCACGATCACGTTCGACGGGCGGCAGATTGATTTCACTACTCCGCAGCAGGCCCAGGCAAACGGGGTGCACACGATTTACCAGGAGGTAAACCTGGTCCCCTACCGCTCGGTGACGGAGAACATCTTCATGGGCCGGGAGCTGCGGCGCTGGGGGCTGATCGACTGGCCGCGCATGAACGCCGAGGCCACCAGGATCCTGCGGCGCTTCGGCATCGAGATCGACGTCACTCGGCCTTTGATGTCGCTCAATATCGCGGTGCAGCAGATGGTGGCCATAGCACGTGCGGTGTCGTTCGAGAGCAAGCTCGTGGTGATGGACGAGCCCACTTCGTCGCTGGACGAACGCGAGGTAGCCACCCTGTTCGAGGTGATCCGCCAGCTCAAGAGCGAGGGTGTGTCGGTGATCTTCGTGAGCCACAGGCTGGAAGAGCTTTATGAGGTGTGCGACCGGGTAACGATCATGCGCGATGGGCGTACGATCGACGACCGCCCGATATCGGGCATCAGCAGGCTCGAGCTGGTAGCCCTGATGCTGGGGAAAGAACTGGGCGAGGTGCGCCGCATGGGGGCCACCGGGTTCAGCGAGGGCAGCCACCAGGCGGAGGGGGTGCTTCTGCAGGCGGAAGGCCTCAAGCGGGGGCGGGCACTGCAGGGGGTGGACGTGACGGTGCGAGCGGGTGAGATCGTGGGCCTGGCGGGGCTGCTAGGCTCGGGCCGCACCGAGACGGCGCGGGCGATTTTCGGGGCCGACGGGCTAGATTCGGGCGAGGTGCGGATAGAGGGTAAACCGGTCAAGTTCAAGTCGCCAGGTGATGCGATCGAGCTGGGCATCGGCTTCTGTACCGAAGACCGCAAGACCGAGGGCATCATCCCGTATATGTCAGTGCGCGAGAACCTGACCCTGGCCCTGCTGCCCGTGCTGGCCCGCAGAGGCATCGTGGACCGGGGCAGACAGCAGGAGATCGTGGACCAATTCATCAAGCGGCTGGGCATCAAGACCTCGAACCCCGAGCAGAAGATCCGGGAGCTATCGGGGGGCAACCAGCAGAAGGTCCTGCTGGCCCGCTGGCTCTGCCTCCAGCCACGCCTGCTGATCCTGGATGAGCCCACGCGTGGCATCGACGTGGGCGCTAAGGGAGAGATACAGGCCCTGATCAACGAACTGGCCGATGGCGGGCTGGGCGTGCTCATGATCTCTTCGGAGATCGAGGAGCTTACCGAGGGGAGCGACCGGGTGGTGGTGCTGCGCAACGGCCAGAGTGTGGTGGAGTTGCCCCACGAGGAGATCAGCCAGGACGCGATCATGGCAGCGATGGCCCAGGTCGAGGAGGGGCCTGAGGCAGACGATGGACGAACAGGGAAGTTCGATACAATCGAGGACGATGGGGGTAAGGATAGCAGTTCATCGTCCATCGTCAGTTCCCCGGTAGACGAGAGTAGCGACGCAGAGAAGCAACGGGATCGACCGCCTGGCGAGGGAGGCGCACGTGGCTAACGTGGAGACCACCGTACAACCCGTGCGGCGGCGCTTCGCGGTGCCCGCGCGCTTTCGCAACGTCGGACAGACGTACGGTGCGCTGGTGGGGCTGCTCATCCTGGTGCTGTACAACGTGCTGTTCACTCGCAACTTCATCAATACGCAAACGCTGAACGTCAACCTCACGCAGGTGGCTACAATCGTAATCGTGGGCGTGGGCATGACGCTGGTGATCGCCACCGGAGGGATCGACCTGTCGGTGGGCGCGCTCATGGCTATCAGCGGGGCGCTCGCGCCCATTATCTTCCTGAGCCCCTTCGCTCCGCTGAACAATCCCGCCGTTGGTATCACGCTGGCCTTCATCGTCCCCGTCCTGGTGGCGGGGGCGTTCGGGCTGTTCAACGGTACGCTCGTGGCCCATTTCAGGATACAGCCGATCATCGCCACGCTGGTCCTCTTCATCGCGGGGCGAGGGATCGCCCAAGTGATGACGAACGGCAACTTGCAGACTTTCTCGAAGCCGGGCTTTCAGTACATCGGCCTGGGGCGGCCCTTTGGCATCCCGTTTCAGGTGATATTGATGGTGGTGATAGTGATCCTCTTCGCCTGGATAATGCGGGTGACGATCTTCGGACGCTACGTGCTGGCCGTGGGGGGGAACGAGGCGGCGGCGCGTCTCGCGGGGGTGCCAGTGAAACGCATCAAGCTGGCGGTTTACGGAATCAGCGGCCTGCTTGCGGGCATCGCTGGGCTGATCGTGATAGCCATCAACTCCTCGTCCGATGCCAACCTTGTGGGGCAGGACATGGAGCTGGACGCTATCGCGGCTGTGGCGGTGGGTGGGACCGCGCTCATCGGGGGGCGCGCACTGATCGTGGGCACGTTGATAGGGGCGTTGATCATACAGCTCATCAGGTATACGCTGCTGGTGCACGGGGTGCCCGACGCCGTAGCGAGGGTAGTCAAGGCGGGGATCATTCTGCTGGCGGTGTATTTGCAGCGCCAGCGCGCATCTTAATGTGTTCCGAGAGTAGAGAGGAATTAGGGAATGGCGACTGCGACCCGACGGGTGGCGGGGGTCAGGGAGTCTGCCGCGTATGCGCGGGCGGCAAGCCTGCTGCAGCGGCAGGGGGTGCTGGTGGCGCTGGCGCTGCTGATTTTGTTCGGGGCGGTGCGCTACGATAACTTCCTCTCGCCGTACAACATTGGGAGCGTGCTGCGCTACAACTCGATGTTCGGGCTGATAGCCCTGGGCATGACCTTTATCATCATGACGGGCGGGATCGACCTGTCGGTGGGCGCGGTGGCGGCGCTGGGGAGCGTGGTGGCCGCGCTGCTCAGCCCCTATGGACCCATACTGGCGTTGGTAGGGGCGGTGGCCGTGTGCCTGGTGGTGGGGCTGATAAACGGGGTGATAATCTCCAAGTTCAACATACTGCCTTTCATCGTTACGCTGGCTATGCTGCTGGCGGCCCGCGGGGTGGCGCTGCTGCTGGCGAACAACACGACGGTGGGTGTGGATACGACCAGCGGGTTCAGCTACATCGGCCAGGGGGATTTCCTGGGGCTGCCCGTGCCGGCGGTCATACTGGCAGTGGCATACATCGTGGGAAGCGTCGTGCTCAACTTCACACGCTTTGGCCGGCATGTGCTGGCGGTAGGGGGCAACGAGGAAGCCGCACGCCTGATGGGGCTGCCTGTAGACCGCACCAAAATCGTGGTATACACCCTCAGCGGGGCGCTGGCCGGGCTAGCCGGGGTTATCCTGGCCTCCCAGTTCAACGCGGGCCAGCCTACCGAGGGGCTGGGGTGGGAGTTGTCGACCATCGCGGCGGTGGTGGTGGGGGGCACGCTGCTGACAGGGGGCATGGGCTCGGTGGGCACCACGCTGGTCGGGGTGCTGCTCCTGGGACTGATCTTCAACATCCTGAACTTCGAGAACGGCCGGGGCTCGATCAGCCTGAGCGCCTACTGGCAGTCGGTGATCCGCGGGTCGTTCCTGCTGGTGGTGGTGCTGCTGCAGAATCAGCTTACGCGGAGGAGGGGTTCATAGCTGGGGAGTATCCCCAAGCCCCACGTAGGGAAATACCCCTCACCCCCCAACCCCCTCTCCCTGTGGGAGAGGGGGAGTTTTATTAAAGGTAATTTGGGGGACACCCCCAAACCCCCGGCAGGGAGCCCCCTGCACCCCTTGTGTGGGGAGATAGTTGGGGGACACCCCCAAGCCCTCGGCAGGGAGACCCCTGCACCCCCTTTATTGCTGCTCGACCACTACCTTTACGGCGGGGTTGGAGCCGGATGCGAGGGACTCGAACATGGCGGGGGCTTCGGGGAGGGAGCAGGTGTCTTCGAGGAGGGGGCGGACGTCTGCGGTGCGGGTGTTGATTCTTTCGACGGCTTGCTTGTACTCGGCGGCGGAGTAGGCGTAGGCGCTCTTTATGATGCGCTCCTGGGGGACGAGGTCGTAGAGGCCGACGTCTACGAGGGGAGTGGCGAGGCCAACGAGCGTGAGGGTGCCGCCTGGGGCGAGGGCGGGGAGGGCCTGGCGGATGGTTGCAGAGACGGCTACGGCGTCGATTATGTTGGCGAAGCCCCAACCTCCGGTGGCCTCACGGGCTACCTGGGTGAGGTCCGCGGTGCGGGAGTCGAGGGGCGCGCCCCCGAGGCGGCGTATCATGTCGAGCTTGTGCTGGGCGACGTCGGTGACGAAGATGGGGCCCGCCCCTAGCAGGCGGCAGGCGAGAAGTGTGCACAGGCCGATGGTGCCGCCGCCGAGGATAGCGAGGGGGCGGCCGGCTTCGGGGGCGGCCACGGTGGCTGCGCGCAGGCCCACTGCCAGGGGCTCGGCCATGGAGCCTTCGGCGAAGCTGATTTCCTCGGCCAGGGGCGTCAGGTTGCGAACGGGGGCTGTGACGAAATCGGCGAAGCCACCGAGAAGGCCCATGTTCACGCCGATGCTGCGGCGGTTGCGGCAGAGTTGCTCATTGCCGGCGCGGCAAGCGGGGCACTCCCCACAGTAGATGAGCGGGTTGACGGCGACGCGAGCGCCAATTTCGATGCCCTCGGCTCCTGGGCCTAGTTCGGTGACCTCCCCGGCCAGCTCGTGGCCCATGACCATGCCGGCGGTACGGCGACCCGAGGCCCCGGTGTAGCCATGGATGTCGCTCCCGCAGATGCCGGCGGCTTTGACCTGGACGAGGGCCTCGCCGGGGCCGGGCGTGGGGGCGGGTATCTCCTCCAGGCGCATTTCGTGGGGGCCGTAATAGACTAGAGCTCGCATCGCTTATTCCTCCAGGCCGTTGGGGAAAATGAGGGCCTTTACCGCCTGACCGCTCTCCAGGGCGTCGAAGGCGGTCTTCCAGTCGGGCAGCGGCACCCGGTGGCTGACCATATCGCGCAGGTTCACCTGCCCGGTGGCCTCCAGGCGCAGGGCGCGCTCCCAGGTATCCCAGGTGTGGCTGAAGACGCCCTGCAAGGTGATCGATTTGGAGAGGAGCGGGTCGAGGCTGAGGTCAAGGGGCTCGGGGCCCCAGGCGATCTTGGTAATCTGGCCGTTGCGCCGCACTACCTGCATCGCCATCTTGACCGCGTCCGATGGTCCGGCGGCGTCTACCACCAGGTCTGCGCCCCGGCCACCGCTCAGGTCTTGCACAAGCGCGGGGAGGTCGTCGTTGGTAAGGTCTACGACGTGGGTCGCGCCAAGTCTGGCCCCAACCTGCATGCGCGGGCTGTTGGGCTTGCGTCCGGCGAGGATGATCGTTGAGGCCCCGCATATCCTGGCTACTTGCACGCTCATGAGCCCGATGGGGCCGGGGCCGAGGACGACTACCACATCTCCGGGGCGGATGCGGCTTTTCACGACGAGGGCGTTGTAGGCGACGCAGAGCGGCTCGGTTAGGGCCGCCTCGGCCAGGTCGACGTTGCTGGGGACGTGATGGAGGATGCCCTGGCGCACGGCCACATAAGGGGCGTCGGCGCCGTTGATGAGTATGCCGAAGCCGAGCCTGTGGGGGCACTGGTTGTAGTTGCCGGTGCGGCACTCGGCGCACTCGCCGCATACATAGGCCGCCGTTTCGCTGACCACACGGTCGCCCGGCTCGAAGCCTTTGACGCCGGGCCCGACCTCGGCCACGGTGCCTGAGAACTCGTGTCCCAGGATCACGGGAGGGTTGACGGGGAAGGACACGAGGTGGTGGTACATCTCGAGGTCGCTGCCGCAGATGCCCACGGCCCGCACCTTGAGGAGCACCTGGCCGGGCTCCAGCGTGGGCTCGGGCATGTCGCGTATCTCGACGCGCTCGGGTTTGTTGTCGTATTTGACGAGGGCTTGCATATTGGTTGCTCGGTTCCTGTTGGGTGGGGGTCTATTGATTATACAACAGGTGGATGGGAGGTGAGTGTTCGTCTAAGGGTACCAAGGCGCGCTTGTAGGGGCAGGCCCCCGTTGCCTGCCCGGTTTCCCTACCCCAGCATTGGTGGTATACGACCAGGGCGCAGCAAGCGGCGCCCCTACGGTGGGTTTGGGTAGTTTACGCGGAAGTTGGGTGGTATGCGAACAGGGCAGGCAAGGGGGGCCTGTCCCTACGGATATAGCCGCTGATGTGGCTCTGGGCTGGTCCGGATTTTGCCTTGACTCGATGCGTGGGGTCGGTTATCTTCATGGGTGGGACGGGGAACAACCCCGCCCCTGGTTTTTTGAGATTTTCAGCCGGTAGAGGAGTTGTGTTGTGGCAAAGGGTAAGTTGAGGGTCGTGCTGGCGGGTTGTGGGGGGATCAGCGGGTTGTGGTTGGAGGGGGCGAAGAAGATGCCCGAGCTGGAGATGGTGGGGCTTGTGGATGTGCGGGAGGAGGCGGCGAAGGAGCGGAAGAAGCAGTTCAGGCTGAAGGAGGCCGTTACGGGCTGCGACCTGGAGCGGGTGCTGGAGGAGACGCAGCCCGACGTGGTGTTCGACTGCACGATACCGGAGACCCATCTGCCGGTAACCGAGACGGCCCTGAAGCACGGGTGCCACGTGCTCGGTGAGAAGCCGATGGCGGACACGATGAAGAACGCCCGGAAGATGGTGGACCTGGCGGAGAAGTCGGGGAAGATATATGCGGTCATGCAGAACCGGCGGTTCGACCCGAACCTGGGACGGCTCAAGGAGGTTGTCAGGTCGGGGGCCATCGGGCCGCTGACGACTGTGAACTGTGACTTCTACATGGGATGGCACATGCCGGAGTCGGGCTTCCGCTATGGGATGCCCCACCTGCTGCTGCATGATATGGCGATCCACACGTTCGATATGGCGCGAGCGCTGACGGGGGCGGACCCTGAGAGCGTGTACTGCCACGAGTGGAACCCGGCGAGGTCATTCTACAAGCGGGATGGGTCGGCCATGTGTATATTTGAGATGACGGGCGGGTTGGTCTACTCGTACCGGGGGAGCTGGGTGGCGGAGGGGCTGCCTACAAGCTGGGAGAGCGAGTGGCGCGTGGTGGGCGAGAAGGGCACGGCGCTTTGGGACGGCTGGAAGGGGGTCAAGGCGCAGGTGGCGACGGGGCCGGGGCCAAAGGACTCGTGGACCTACTTGCTAGAGGATGTGGAAGTGCCGCCGAAGGTGCAGAAACCTCTACCGGGCCACACGGCGCTGATCCAGGACTTCGTGCGGTGCATACAGGAAGGTAAGACGCCCGAGACGGTGGGCAGCGACAATATCAAGAGTATAGCGATGGTCTTCGCGGCGATAGAAAGCGCGGAGACCGGCAAGAAAGTAATGGTAGAGTGGTAAGAGATGGAAACGCGCACACCTTTGCACACGATAAGGATAGGCACGATCGTCAACGCCAGCGAGCGCGACCTGGCGGGGTATATCCGGCAGATACTACCCTACGGGTTCGAGTCGTTCGCGATCTCGTTCGGCATGGGACCGCCGGAGAAGGATATATCGAGGGCGGCCGATGAGATTATGGGGGCTTTAGACGGCTCGGGGGTGGTGATTAGCTCGATTGGGGTGTACGGCAACGCGCTGGAGACCGGGGAGGAGGACGAGGGGGTGCGGCGCGCCTGGGAGGAGCTGATCGACAAGGCGCATCTGTTCGGGACGGACATCGTGACGGGGTTCACGGGGAGGCTGCGTGGGCGGCCCATCGACGAGTCGATCCCGCGGTTCCGGGAGGTGTTCGGGCCGTTGGCCGAGCGGGCGCTGGGGAAAGGAGTACGGATCGCCTTCGAGAACTGCGCGATGGACGGCACATGGCGCACGGGGGATTGGAATATCGCGCACGGGCCCGACGCCTGGGCGCAGATGTTCGAGGCGGTGCCCGCACCCAACCTGGGGTTGGAGTGGGAGCCGTGCCACCAGATGCTGAACCTGATTGAGCCGCTGCCGCAAGTGCGGGAGTGGGTGGACCGGATATTCCACGTACACGGCAAGGATGCGACGATATTGTGGGACGTGGTGCGCGAGTATGGTGTGAATAGCTCCAAGACGTACGCGTTCCATAGGACGCCGGGCTTCGGGGACACGAACTGGGTGGATGTGATAAGTGAGTTGCGGCGGGGGGGCTTTAGGGGGGCGATAGACATAGAGGGCTGGCACGACCCTGTCTACCGGGACGAATTGGAGATGACGGGCCAGGTGCGGGCCCTGCACTACCTGAAGGAGTGCCGGGGCGGGGAGTTTGTGCCCAACCCCTCGTAGTTCTTAAGAAACCGCCAAGACACTAACCCATTATTTAAGAAACCGCCAAGACGCCAAGACGCCAAGAGGTCATTTGAATCGGCAGGCCGGGACGCGCTTACTGGCCTGGGTGGTTAGCGGGCGCTTTAGAGACAGAACCACCAAGACACCAAGAGAGCACTAAGTGTTTATTGGGGACGAACCGCAAAGACGCGAAGAGCGCAAAGTTCGCAAGGTATAAGGGGTTTGGAACCGCAGAGGCGCAGAGGCGCAGAGGCGCGGAGAACACTATTATTGGTTCTCTGCGCCTCTGCGCCTCTGCGGTTCAATAATAACTTGGCGTCTTTGTGTCTTGGTGCACTGGCGTTTTCTGGAATGGGTGGCCTGGCAGTTTCTTTTGGGTCAGGCGTCATTTAGGGCGTAGGCGACTGCCTGCTCGGGGGTCATGGCACGGCCTTCGTCGTTGGCGAGACGGTAGGCCTGCTCGGTTAGCTGGGATTGGGCGGCGGCGATGGACGGGTCGAGCCTGGCCCGGTCGGCGGGTGTGAGGTGCGCGCCGAGGGCCTCGCGGAGGGCTTCGGAGGCTCCCCAGAGGTGGGCCGCACGCCCGGGGTTGCCCAGCGGAGGGGGAGCTTGCGAAAGCACTCTTGCCAACCCTTCCAGGCATTCCACTATCCCGGCCTGGTCACCTAGCTCGCGCCGCAACCGCAGGCTCTCCGTATGGCTGGAGTGGGCAAGCGCGAAGTCCCCTTTGTCACAGGCCGCGAACCCGGAGCTGTTGAGCGCCAGGGCAATGCCGGGTTTGTGCCCCAGCTTCCGGAAGACCGCCAGGCTCTCCGCGTGACGGGCGAGGGCCTGCTCGTTGTCTCCGAGGTACCAGTAGATGACCCCCAGGTTGACGCTGGATGTAGCCACGCCGTAGTCGTCGCCCATAGCCTGCTCGATTTCCAGGCTTTCCTGGTGGAGGGATAGCGCCGCCGGGTAGTCGCCCTGGTCCATCACGAGCACGGCGAGATTATTGAGCACCGCGGGCATGGTCTCCGTTTCCCCAAGCTCTCGCTTGATCGCCAGGGCCTCCTCATAGGAGGCCCGCGCCACTACATAGTCCCCCTGGAGCCAGCCCACCGGACCTAGCTCTGCGAGGACGTTGGCGGCCTCGGTCCTGTCCCCGAGTTCACGATTGATCGCCAGGCTCTCCGTGAGAAGCGAGTGCGCCACCGCGTAGG
>JBJMMB010000440.1:0-3188 GCA_045805005.1 Chloroflexia bacterium | reverse complement strand
GTACGGTCAGGCCCGCGGTCGATGCCAGGGCGATGGCCGGGGCTCTCGCCAAACCGCTGAGCATAGCCCCTGCCCCCGAAGAGCACCAGCGGGTAAAGATATACGAATCGACCCCCGAGCAGAAGCGCTGGCTGGTAGCCAACTTCGACATAGACGAGCAACTGTTCAATGGCTACCTGATGGGCACCCTCACGCCTGCCGAGATAGCCACCGTGCGCCAGGCGGGTTACAGAGTCGAGAATGCCCCACCCCTGGTGATGCCCGCCGACGGCCTCTGCTATCTGCCCTACAGGCAGCGTCTGCAGCACGTCATCACCGATACAGTCACAGCATATCCCAACATCGCCACGGCGCAATTCCTGGGCACCACCTGGGCCGCCACCCACCCTGCCGGCGCCGGAGACCCTAGCCCACCTCCTGGCGACGAGATATGGGTGCTCAAATTGACCAACAGCACTATTCCCGGCCCCAAGCCAAAGTTCCTCATTAAGGCCCAGGAGCACGCCCGCGAGCTTTCCACCGGCCGCCTCGTTGAGCACTTCATCGACTACATGACCCGCGGCTACAACGGCCAGGGCGGATATGGGGTGAACCCCGATGTCACGTGGCTGCTCGATAACCGCGAAGTGTGGATAGTGTTCATGCAAAACCCCGACGGTTACTGGGAGAACATGGTCAACAGCTTCCTGTGGCGTAGGACCTACAACTACACAAACGGCTGCTCCGGCTGGCCCTCGTGGGGCACCGATAGCAACCGCAATTACCCGGCCCTCACGTGGGGCTGCTGCGGCGGCTCCTCTGGCGACCCGTGCAGCGACGTCTATCGCGGTCCCTCGCCCAACAGCGAGCCCGAGGTGCAGTACATTACCAGCCTGGCCAACGCCCAGCATTTTGACATGCAATTGAGCTTCCACAACTCGGCCGCTCTGAACCTCTACCCGTGGGGCTACACCCCCGACCCGCCGCCCGATGCCACCAGATTCGCCGGTATCGGCCGCACCCTCCAGCACTACAATGGCTACGATTACGGGTCGAGCAACACCACCATCTACCCGACCGATGGCGACGCCAACGACTGGTTCTACAGCACCTTCTGGAAGCCCACCGTCACGATCGAGACCGACTCGGACAACGGCTTCTGGACCTCCTGCACATACGTCGATACGGTGGTCACGCCGGCTAACCTCCCCGCCATCCTCTACATGGCGAAGCTGACCGACGTGTTCAGCCCAACCGTCTTCACGCGGGCTCAGGGCCCGGAGGTCACCAACACCACGGCGAGCGTCAACGGCACACGGGTGGTGCTGACGGCCACCATCAACGAGACCTGGACGGGCAGCAATAACATTTCGGAGGCCCGTTGGCGGCTCGACACGCTCGGACAGGACGGCGCCGGCACCCCCATGACCCTGGGCGGTGGAGGCAACACAGTGGTGGCGACCGCATCTATCGACGCCTCATCCTGGGTTCCTGGACGCCACATCCTATTCGTTCAGGGCAAGGACGGCCAGAACAACTGGGGCACTGTCAGCTCGACGTTCGTAAATGCGGGCGGGGGCGCCACAGCCACCCCCAGCTCCACGCCCACGCCCAGCCTCACGGCGACCCCGGTCACCCCATCGGCCACCCCTACGGCCTGCGCGGGCGGCACCGGCTGCTTCGGCGAGTATACCGGGATGAGCGTGGTGAGCAGCACCAACTACATTAACGGCACGCAGTGCGACGACTGCGCGGTGCAATTGACTTTCCCTTTCCCCATCATCATCGGCTCCAGATCTTATATGACCGCCTCGCTCAACTCGAACGGCCATATCGACTTCGATACAGTAGAAGAACACGAGCCGCCCATCTGTCTGCCGGACCCCGACGTCAATACGGTCATATATGCTCACTGGGCGGACCTAGATATGCGCCCGGAAAATTGCGCCATCAACTGCGGCATCTGGTCCCAGGTCCAGGGGACCGCCCCGTCTCGCACCTTCAACCTCGAGTGGAGGGCCTCGCTCTACGGTTCGTCCCTGCGTCCCGTCGATTTCACGGTCACCTTCTACGAAGGCCGCGAGGGGTTTGATATAACCTACGGGCAGGTCACCGGCGGGGGTGCAGGCGCGGTCGTCGGTCTCCAATACCCCGGCTTCGTGTGTGAGTACCAGTGTATGCCCACAACGGGCAGGCTCTCCCAGGGCCTCAGGCTGGTCTACCCTCGACCCCCGTGCGGCCCGGCCACGTCTACGCCCACAAGGACATTCACGCCGCTGCCCACCCTTACCCCAACCGGGACGAGAACGCCCTCCGCAACCTCCACACGCACGCCTACGCTCACGAGCACTCCCACCACCACCGGGACCCCGGCAACCGCCACGCCTACTCCTACCCTGTGTCCCATAAACTTCATAGACGTGCATACGACCGATTGGTTTTACGAATTCGTGCAGTGCCTCTACTGCCGGGGGGCCATCTCCGGCTATGCTGACGGCACCTTCAAACCCAACAACAACACCACCCGCGGGCAGATGACCAAAATCGTCGTGCTGGCCTACAACATCCCGATATACACTCCCACGAGCCCCACGTTCAACGACGTGCCTACGACCGATACTTTCTACCAGTACATCGAGACGGCCGTGCAGCGCACAATAGTGTCGGGATACAATTGCGGCGGGTCGGGCGAGCCGTGCCCTGGCTTCTACTTCAGGCCCGGCAACCTGGTAACCAGGGGCCAGCTCTCCAAGATCGTCGTGGTGGCTGCCGGCTGGACCCCGTTCGATCCGCCCAGCCCCCACTTCCTCGACGTGCCCAGGAGCAACGCCTTCTTCCAGTACGTCGAGACCGCCTACTGCCACCAGATCATCTCCGGCTACGATTGCGGCGGGCCGGGCGAGCCGTGCCCCGGCCTCTACTTCAGGCCCGGCGGCAACGCCACCCGCGCACAGATCGCCAAGATCGCCTGCCTGGCGGTTCGCAACGCCGTCGTCTGCCCGGTCCGCTAAGCCGGTCCTTTACACAACAACCAGGCCGCCTCAAAGGCGGCCTGGTTGTATAACGAGCGATTCTCCTAGCGATGCGCCTCCAGGCACTCCACCCCCGCGCTGCCTACGACCGCGTTGTGCGTGATGCCGGGCGGCAGGTCCAGCCGGTCGCCCGCTTTCAGGGTCAGGCTCTCGCTGCTGTCGGGCAGACCAAAGGTG
>JBJMMB010000439.1:0-2148 GCA_045805005.1 Chloroflexia bacterium | reverse complement strand
GCCTGGAAGTTGGAGATCGGCTGGCCGAATTGCATGCGCTGGTTGCTGTACTTGAGAGCTGCATCGAGGGCGGCCTGGCCCAGGCCAACGGCCATGGCGCCTATGGAAATGCGCCCGCCGTCGAGTATCTCAAGGAACTGCCTGAAGCCCAGGTCGGGTGTGCCAAGGACATTCTCTTCGGGCACGCGCACGTTCTCGAAAAACACGGGTGAGGTTATCGAAGAGCGCAGGCCCATCTTATCTTCGTCCTTGCCGAAGGAGAGGCCCTCGGTGGGGTTCTCCACGATAAAGTTGGTGATCCCCCGAGAGCCAGTCGCGTTGGGGTCGGTCTTCGCGGTGATGACCATAACGCCCGCGATGCGCCCCGAGGTCATGTAGAGCTTGGAGCCGTTGATCACCCAGCACCCATTGTCGCGCACCGCCACCGTCCTGGTGCTGCCGGCGTCCGACCCCGCGTGCGGCTCGGTGAGGCCGAACGCGCCCACCATCTTGCCGCTCGCCAGCGGGGGCAGGTACTTCTGCTTCTGCTCCGGGGTGCCGAACAGGTGGAAGGGGGCCGCGCCCAGTGAGGTGTGTGCGGCCAGGGTTAGGCCGAGGGAGCCATCGGCCCTTGAGATCTCTTCAACGGCTATGGCATAGGAAATGGTATCGCCGCCTGCCCCGCCGTACTCTTCTGGGAACGGCACCCCCAGGAAGCCTAGAGGGGCCATCCGTTCGATCAGGTGGTGGGGGAACTCGTGCGTCTTATCGCGCTCCAGCGCGCCCGGGGCGACCTCTTTATCGGCGAAGTCGCGTATCGTGTCGCGGAAAAGCTTATGCTCGTCGGAAAGCTCGAAATCCATTAGAGAAGGGCCTCCTCATTGAGGTCAAGGTTGGTTTGTGTTGGAAAGCAAGCCGCAAGGCGGCCACTTTATAACACAGGATATTTATTGCGTATGCTCTCCGATTATAGCATACGGTTTTGACCTTTGTCTAACGGGATATTAGCGAATCGATTGCATACCCTCCGTGCTTGTGCTACCATGCTGAAGAGATAGTTTATGTCTGACGCTCTCATGCCGAGGCCAACACAACCGCTTAACGAAGACTCAGAGCCCGACATCGATATCGACCACCTCATTGGCGAGGTAAATGCAGACAGGGGAAAGCTGTACACTTATTGCGCTTTACTGCTGCTAGCCCTCGGCTTTCTCGTGGCGGCGCGAAGTTGGGTGGCTTTCGGCAGCCAGCCGGACGTGGGTATACCTGTCGGCCTGTTTACTCAGACCGACTTCCCGGCCGTGGTGATTGCTTCACGCCTGGTGGCTTCAGGGGCGGCCGGACCCCGCCTGTACGACCCTGTCGCACAACTGGAAGGGCAAAACCTGCTAACGCGCGAGGGCTATCTACAACTCGACCCTGGCGATCCCCAACTGCACTATCCTTACCCATATACTCCCTTCCTGGCCCTGGCCTGGGCGCCTTTCACCGCGTTCAGCCCCCTGGCTAGCATGGCGATCTGGGACCTGTTGAATTTAGGGGCCTTCATACTGGCGATATGGGTGCTGATGCGGGACTTGCCCTTACCGCGGCTGCTCCGCCGGCTGCTGCTGCTGGGCGGGCTCACCTCGTTACCATGGGTGGTGAACCTCGAGCAGGGCCAGAGCACCGGGTTGGTTGCTCTTGGATTGGCTTATGGGGTGTTCGCCCTGCGAAGGTACCACGACTTCACTGCGGGGTTGGCCTTCGGCCTGCTTTTCGTGAAGGTGCAGTGGCTACCGGTGATCCTGCTGGTGCTCTTGTTGAAGGTCCGGTGGCGCACCCTTGCCGGCCTTGTGGTGGTTGGCACAGTGCTTGGCCTGGAGACCACGCTCGTGCTGGGTGCGGGCTGGTTACCGGCCTATATCCAGGTGCTAACTACGGCTTCGCGCAGCGGCAGCGCGTACCTGCTGACGCCTGCTGCCAGCCACAGCCTGAACGGGGGGATATATGCCCTGCTGGGGCCGGGCAACGCCTCGCTGGTGGGCCCTCTCGCTCTGCTCGGCACGCTCGCCATCGTGGGGCTGCTGGCCTGGAGCTGGCTCTATACCCCAAGGGTGGGTTTGTCTTCACCGTTACATCTTTCGATGACCTGGCAGCCCGGCACGCCCGCCTGGGACGCTCATATGG
>JBJMMB010000438.1:0-10065 GCA_045805005.1 Chloroflexia bacterium | reverse complement strand
TAGCCGCCCGAATACGAAGCCCCGGCCTCGGTGCCGTTGACTGTCAATTGCGGCTCGGCCCCAGCGACCCAGGCGGGGATGCGGAGGGAAAGCTCCCACGGCTCGTCCCCGGTCTCCTCCACGGTAACCCGCACCCGGCCGTTCCACGGGTAGTCTGTTTCCAGACCGACGGTGCGCCGTTGGCTTTCAGAGCCCGCCCGCACCCTGGCCGACATGTACTGGTGGACCTGCACCCCGCGCTCGGTAGTCGTCGCCAGGTAATGGCCCACGGTGGCGACCAATCGCATGATGTTCGGCGGGCAGCAGGCCACCCGGTGCCATGCGGGGCGTTCTTCGCCCTCACGGCTTTCGAGGGGGTTCATGTAGAAGTAGTGCCGGGCGTCGAGGGCGCGCCCGCTCAGGAAGCCGTTGTACAGCACCCTCTCCAATTCGTCGGCGAAGCGCACCTCGCCCGTGGCGAGCAGCATGCGCCAGTTCCAGATTAGGGAGCCTACGGCGGCGCAGGTCTCGCAGTAGCAGCGGTCGCTGGGCAGCTCGTAGGGGTCGCCGAAGCTCTCCCCCTCGAAGCGCGAGCCGAAGCCGCCCGTGACGTACATCTTGTGGGCGGTAGCGTCGTGCCACAGCCGGTTCATGGCGTCCAGGAGGGCCCGCTCGCCCGTCTCCATGTAGATGTCAGTCACGCCGCTCGTGAGGTATAGCTGGCGGACCGCGTGGCCCTCCACCTGCTGGGCCTCTCGCACCGGCACCCGGTCCTGGTGGTACTCAGGGCCGTAGGAGTCGAGGCCCACCATCTTGTTCCGGCCGCGCCTGTCTACAAGCGCCCGGGCCAGCCTCAAATAGCGCTCTTCGCCCGTTTCGCGGTACAGCTCCACCAGGGCCATCTCGATCTCCGGGTGGCCGCAGGTGCCATCTCGCCTACCGGGACCGAAAATGCTGTCTATGTGGTCGGCCAGCCTGACGGCGATCCGCAGCAGTGCGTTGCTGCCCGTGGCGCGGTGGTGCGCGATGGCCGCCTGGATGAGGTGCCCCGCGCAGTACATCTCGTGGCCGTGGTCCAGGTCGCTCCACTTCTGATCGGGAGCCACCACTTGGTAATAGGAGTCGAGATAGCCATCGTCTTGCTGCGCGGCTGTCAGGAGCGCGATGGTGCTGTCCGCCATCTCCGCAAGCTCGGGGTCCGGCGCGTTGCCGATCTCGTCCGAAACGGCTTCCAGCCACTTGTACACGTCCTCGTCCATGAAGACCGGACCCTGGTACTGCTCGTCGCTCTGGCCCGCGGCCCGCCGCAGATTGCCGAAGTTGCCTGCTTGCTCTAGCTTCTGATAGCCGTCGCGCAGGGTGATGCCGCGATTGGTCGCCTGCTGGTGCTTCCAGAAGCCGCCGGTGACGCGCACGTTCCTGGGCGGCAAGCTCCACAGGGTGGCGTGCGGTGTGGTGCGCGTGGAAACGTCCAACTACGACTCCTCCTGATCTTGCCGGCGCGTGGTTCGCGACCCGTCGGCGCTGGAAGCCCGGTTGGGAGTGATGAGGCCGACCATGCTCTCTTGCTCGCCGTCGTTTACGGGCCGCCTGGCGGTGGTGTGCGAGCGGTAGCGTTCGAGGGGTATCTTGCCGTCGGGCGCTCCCGACGACTCCCGCACGATCAGCCTGCCGCGCAGCATCACCGGCTCGGCGGGCGGGGATTGCGCGCCGAGCAGGCGCAGCAGCAGGGCGGCCGACGCCTGGCCCATCTCGTAGCAGGGCAGGCTGATCGTGGTGATCGGGGGCCGGACGAGGCCGGCGATCTCTCGATTGTCATATCCCACGACCGCTATGTCTTCCGGCACGCGCAGCCCCGCCTCCTGCACGGCGTAGATAGCGCCCAGGGCCATCAGGTCGTTGGCGGCGAAGATGGCGGTGGGGGGCTTTTCTAGGGCCAGGAACCGGCGGGTGGCGGCAAACCCACTCTGCAGCTCCCAGTCGCCCTGCTCCACCAGCGAGGGCTCGTGCGTGAGGCCCCATCGCGACAACTCCTCCACATACCCGGTGTACCGGTTGGCCGAGGCCGCCCAGCCCTGGGGACCGTTTATGTACGCGATGCGGCGATGGCCCAGCCCCGCCAGGTGCTCGACGGCCAGGTGGCTCCCGTAGACGTCGTCTACCATCACCGAGTTACGGTCGGAGCGCGTGGAAAGCCGGTGGACGTAAACGTATGGTTTGCGGGTCACGTCGAGCACCGGGTGTGGGCCGCGCATGAACGACTCCACGAGTATCACCCCATCAATCGAGCGGCTGAGGAGTTCCCTGATCGCCTTGCTCTCGCTGTCCGGGTCCCAATCTGTGTTGATAATGAGGCTGAAGTAGTGGTGCTCCTGCAGGTAGTCCTGGATGCCTCGGATGATAGTGGGAGTGAAGGGGCTGACAATGTTATCGACGACGATGCCCAGGGTATGAGTACGCTCGGTGCGCAGGCCTCGCGCAACCAGATTGGGGCGATAATCGAGGCGCTCGGCGAGGGTCAGTATCTTCTGGCGCGTCTCCTCGTTCACAGGGTGCTTGCCGGGCGTCAGGGCGCGCGATACAGTGGATGCGGAGACTCCGGCGGCTTTGGCTAATTCTTGGAGAGTTACATGCATAAAATCGACAACTTCGGCGACTTGGGTGCATGGCAATCGTTTGCCATATTCTTGAAGTATAAGAACAGGCGCTTACACTATCAATATGCGTCCGGCCAAAAAATCGGCAAAAAAGAGGAGGGCGGTTGTGCAGGTGCACAAGCGCGCACAGCTTGAGCACGACTAGATAAATGAAGCAGCCAGGACGGCTCGTTTCAGGAGGACGGCACGCATGTAGCAACGCGAAAACGTTTGCTCAGGTTCTCAGGCTTCCCCTCTTTTGGTTTAGCAACCCCTATCACCTTAGAGCCTCTCTACGTGCGGAAGTACCTCTTTGATGAAGAGATCGAGGGGCCTGGGGTTTGGGAAGCCGGCGAAGACTAGCTGGAAGTGTGTAACGCCGAGCGCTACGAGGCGGCGGAGCTGGTCAGCGACCTGCTCGGGTGTGCCGGTGATGCCTCTCCCGATCGGCATGTTGCCCGCGTATTGGTCGATCTCGTTTTGAGAGGTGGTCACGAGACAGGGGCCGGAGTAGCTGCGGCGCAGAGTGCGCGGATCGCGGCCCACTTCGGCCAGGGCGCGGTCCATCTCGGCGGAAAGGGCAGGATAATCATTGCGGCCTATGGCCGACCCTGATACGTCCCACCAGTCGGCCAGGCGGGCCGCAATGCGTAGCATCCGGGGATGGTGGGCGCCGACAACTATGTGTGGGGGCGGCTGGGGTCGCGGCTCGCAACGGGCACTGTGGATTTGGTAGTGCGCGCCCTCGAAGGTGGCCTTCTCTTCTACCCACATCAGCTTAATGATCCGGATGGCCTCCTCAAGCTCACTCACCCGCGCGTTGGGGGATAGGAAGGGGTAGTTGTAGGACAGGAATTCATCCTCTTTCCAACCGGTCCCCATACCGAGGATCAACCGGCCACCGGTCAAGAACTGGAAAGTGGCGGCCATCTTGGCGACCAGCGCCGGGTTGCGAAACGCCTGGCACATAACGCCCGACCCGAAGGAGAGATCGGGAAACCGACCGGCGAGGTAGGTCAGGGTGGTCCAGCATTCGAGCACATCGTGGCTGTCGACCTGCAGGTGGTCGGACATCCAGACCGACGTGAAGTGGCCCTTGATTGTTTCAAGGTTGCGCTCGCAATCCTCCAGGTATGTCGCCCGCGCCTCCGCGGATGCGGGCCCATGAGGCAATAGCAAACCAAAACCAATGGCACTCACTGCAATTCCCCTTTCATTAGATGTGGGTTTAGCTCTCCCGCGGCCCGCCTTCTAACCCCGTGCGTACTGCGTAGAGCGCGGCATGTGTGCGGCTGGGCAGCTGCAGCTTGCGCAGCAAATTGTGGACGTGGGATTTGACCGTCTGCTCGGCAATCTGAAGTCGCAACGCGATCTCCTTGTTGGAGAGGCCGCATGCCAACAACTGCAAGACTTCGGTTTCCCGCTCGGTAAGTGGCTCGGCAGCTTCAGGCGCCCGAACTTCTTGCATCAGGAGGGTCGCTGCCTCCGGCGAGAGCTGAACGTGCCGCATCGGGTGCGGCCTTGATAGCTGCGCGCAGGTTCTCGGCCCTGGTATCCTTGAGCAGGTAGCCTATGGCACCGGCCCGTACCGCCGCGAGCACTCGATCCTCGTCCAAGAAACTTGTCAGCACCAGGACCCTGGTACCGGGGAGCTCGGCCCGTATCGCGGCCAGGGCGGCGATGCCATCTAGTTGCGGCATCACCACATCCATGAGCACGACGTCAGGGCGAACCTTCCGGGCAAGATCAAGAGCCTGTTGGCCGTCTTCTGCTTCGGCGACAATCGCGATCTCCGGGTCGTTACCGAGCATAGCGTGTAGGCCCTGGCGCACAACCTCATGGTCGTCGACGATCAGTAAGCGGACCGGCATAGAGCCTCAAACATTTGGTGTTACAGCGCCTGTGGGACGGCACGGGCTCTCACCCATTCGATTGAGTGGCTCGCTCAACCCAATGGATGAGATAGGTTTCGGCCTGTGGCCCGAGGGAATCAGGCTCAGCAGATCGTATAATAAGAGTATTAGAAACCATATGGGGGCAAGGAGGCCTACGAAAAAGGAGAAGCATAGCACAATGTTCATAGATATATATCTGGCGATCAACGCAGGCCAGGTCTTGCAGGAGCGCTGGCGGACGGAAGCCTCACGGAGGCGTCCCTTCTGGCCGGTCGCCCGCCGTCGCCGTCTCGTGGCATGTAAATAGCATCGGATATACCGAAATTGATACTCCAATTTCATATCTCGGACCAACATAATAGAAATCCGCACCGGCGAGTCAGGTTTAGTGCCTGGCTCGCCGGTGCTTTTGGCAGCTTTCATGCCGCGATGGGGCGTAATGATGCTTCTGCTACCGCATACGCGCCTGCTGCTCACGGTAATCACGCTCCGATGTCCGCGGCCAGGATAACGGCCTCAGCAACCTCTCGCATCGTCTTATGCGAGAGGTCGCTTGCTTTCTGCATGCGGCTCAAGGCCTCGTCCTCGGTCAGGTGGTGCTCGCGCATCAACATACTTTTCGCGTGCTCGACTATCTTGCGTGTCTCAAGTTCTTCCAGTAGATCGCGCACCTTTTGCTCGAGCGACCTGATCTGGCGGGAGTGGGAAAGAGCGATTTCGATTGCCGGGCGGAGATGATCTTCATCGAAGGGTTTGAGCGTATAGCCTGCGGCCCCCGCCTCGGCTGCGCGGTGAATCAGCTCGGGATCGCTGAAGCCGGTTAGCAGAAGGACCGGCGCGATCCGCCTGGCGTTCAACTCGGCAGCTGCGTCGATGCCATCCATATTTCCGGGCAGCCGAACGTCCATGATGACCAGGTCCGGCCTCAACTTGTACGCCAGCTTGATCGCGGTTCGCGCCTCCCAGGTCTCCCCGACCACCTGATAACCCATGATTTGTAGCAGGTCGCGGAGGTCCAGCCGCAGGATGGCGTCGTCGTCAACGATAACAATAGATGTATCGATCATCGGAGTGGAACGAGTGGTCAGTGGTCAGTGGCCAGTGATCAGTAGCAAGGGTTGTAGGCGGACACTGACCACTGACCACTGACCACTGACCACTGACCACTGACCACTGATTATGGGCCTTGAACCGGGGCGGCAGCGGGTACTTTGCTCAGGTCGCTTACGTTCTGTGTGCCGTCCTCATTGTAGAGGTGGCAGCGGACCCAGTGGCCGGGGGCGATGGTGCGCGGGGAGGCTATCTCCTTGTGGCAGATATCCATCGCATAGGGGCAGCGCGGCAGGAACGGGCATCTCGGCGGCGGGTCGATCAGCGAGGGTATCTCGCCACGCACCTCCTCGTCGTTGGTGACGAGGCCGGCCTGCGGGTTGGGCACCGCCGAAAGGAGTAGGCGCGTGTAAGGGTGCGCTGGCTGCTCCATCAACTCTTTGCTCTCCGCGCCCTCGACCTGCCAACCAGCGTACATGACTATGGTGCGATCTGCGATGTAGCGGGCGCTCGCGAGGTCGTGGGTGATATATAGGAAACCGATGCCGCGCTCCTCCTTCAGCCGCTGCATCAAGTTCAAGATGCCCATGCGGATCGATACGTCCAGCATCGACACCGGCTCGTCGGCCAGGATGATCTCCGGGTCCACGCCCAGCGCACGGGCGATAGCGATGCGCTGGCGCTGGCCGCCGGAGAGCTGGTATGGGTATCTGCCCGCTACGTCCGCAGGCGGGGTAAGGCCCACGGCCTCCAGGAGCTCGTGTACCTGCCCGGCCGGCTCCTTTATCTTCTTTGTCACCACTATCGGGCGCCCAACCGCGTGGCCGATGGTATGCACCGGGTTGAGCGAGCCGAACGGGTCCTGAAAGATCATCTGCACCGATTTGCGGTAGCCGAGGGAAGCCCGGCGCGGCTCCTCCTTCAGCACGTCGCGGCCATGCAAGAGGATCTGGCCGCTGGTCGGTGGCATCAACCGGACGATCAGGCGAGCCGTGGTCGATTTGCCGCTGCCCGACTCGCCCACCAGGGCCACGACCTCCCTTCGGGAGATGGTGAAGGAGGCGTTGGTGAGCGCGTGGACGAAGCGTGGGCGCAACGGGTTGCCGACGGGGAAGCGCTTCGTCAGGTTGCGCACCTCCAGTACCACCTCGTCCCGCGGCGCAGCACCCGCGCGCTCGACAGGGATCGTAGATGTTGTACCGGAATTGGTGCTCCCAATTGGTGTTGTCGTCATCGCTGTTTGTCTCCAACGTAATGCGTAAAACGTAAAACGTAATGGTGGTGCGCCAAGCCTGGGAAGTAGAACCCGCTACCCTTCCTCCCTTACGTTTTACGTTTTACGTTTTACCCACAGGCATCGGCATACCGGTGTGCCAGGCGAGCCAGTGTCCGGGCGATACTTCGCGCAGCTTTGGCTGGGTCTGCGTTTCTATGGGGTTACAGAAAGTGCAGCGGGGGTGGAAGCGGCAGCCGGGTGGCGGCGCGGCCATGTTCGGCGGCGAGCCGGGGATGCCGGTCAGCCTCTTCTTCTCCCCATGCAGCGGCGGGAAGGAGCTGAGTAGGCCTCGGGTGTAAGGGTGCAGCGCGTTGTTGAAGATCTCCTTCGCCGGGGCCATTTCCACTATCTGGCCGCCGTACATGATGCCGATGCGGTCGGAGAACTCCACCATGAGCGACAGGTCGTGCGTGATGAAGAGGGTCGAGAAGCCGAATTGCTGCTTCAGGCGCGCAATCTGCTTCATGATGTCTTTTTGCACTACAACGTCGAGGGCCGTGGTGGGTTCGTCCATGATTAGGAGGGGGGCGTTGAGGGCGAGGGCGATGGCGATCACCACCCGCTGGCGCATGCCGCCCGATAGCTCGTGGGGGTAGCCGTCCAGGCGATCCTTATCGATGTTGACCACATTGAGCAGATCTGCCGCCCGCTCGTATGCCAGCTTCCAGCTCATGTTCAGGTGGGTCACGAGCACGTCGGCGATCTGGTCCCCCACTTTCATCACCGGGTTGAGGGAGTTCATGGCGCTCTGGAAGACCATCGACACATCCCGCCACCTGAAGGCCTCGATGTCGTCGTCGTCCATCTTGAGCACGTCCTGGCCTTTGAGGAACACCTCACCGCCTGTGATGAGGGCGGGTGGGCGCAGCACGCGCATGATGGCGTGGGCGATGGTCGACTTGCCGCTGCCCGACTCGCCCGCCAGGCCGAAGACCTCGCCCGGCGCGATGGAGAACGACACGCCATCGACGGCTTGCACCGAGCCCCTCGGGCTGAGATATTCGACGTAGAGATTGCGTATATCGAGCAGGTCAGCATCAGTGGGGCCGGGGAACGACAGGGGTTGCTCTAACGCGGCGCTGGCGCGAGTCCTTGACGACATTCTTCAGCTCCCTTTCCGCCCGCAGGCGCGGATTCGTGACTTCGTCCATGCCATAATTGATCAGCGATAGCCCGAAGGCGACGATGGCTACGCAGAGGCCGGAGGGGATGAAGGACCACCACGACCCTACCATCAAAGCCCCGCCGTTTTGCGCCCGGAACAGGTTGGTGCCCCAGGTAACTTCCTGCGTGTCGGTCAGGCCCAGGAAGGCGAGGGCTGTGGCCGCCGAGATGCCATAGACCAGAGTGCCGAGGAAACTGCCCACGATGATGTTGACCAGGTTGGGCAGGATCTCGCGGAAGATGATGTGGCGGTCGCTTTCACCGGCCACGACTGTGGCGGCTACGAACTCCTTCTCGCGCACCGAGAGGGCCTGCGCCCGGATGATGCGCGCAACATAGGCCCACCCGGTGAAAGTCAGCGCGAAGATGACGGTGCTGGTGGTGGGCTGCAAGTAGACCGAGAGGGCGATCAGCAGCGGCAGGCCGGGGATGACGAGGAACAGGTTCATGATAAGCGTGAGGATATCATCGATGCGCCCGCGAAAGTAGGCGGCTGTGAGGCCGATAACCACCGCCACCAGGACCGCAAGAGCTGCCGTGCCGAAGCCGACGGCGAGCGAGCCTCGCGCACCCCATACCGTTTGCATGTACACGTCGCCGCCCTGGGTTTCAGTGCCCAGGATATGTTCTGCGGAGGGCGCGGCATTGATCGCGCCTGAGAATGCGGCGGGGTCGCCGGGCGCGATTACCGGTGCCAGCGCGGCCATCAGAATAAAGAAAAGCACGATCGCCGCCCCCACGCGGGCCTTGGGGCTGCGCATCAGGGTACGCAAGAACACCAGCCGTTGCGACTGCGCGGGCATTACCACGGGTATCGGCACAAATTGCCCGAGGGTGTTCGGTGCCATCTCCCCTATCGGCAGATCGGCTTGCCTCACCCGGTCATCAGGTACCGATGCGGTCAGGCCGGGTAGCGGCTCGACGTGATCGGCTCCGGTCAGGAGGTCTGCCGGCGAAATCTTAGCCTGTTCGGTAGATCTTTCGCGATCCATCGTCTATCCTCTCTTCCTCAGCCTGCCCGCACCCGTGGGTCGAGTCGCGTGTAAAAAATGTCTACGATGAAGTTGGCGGCAAGCACGGCGATCGTGATCATCAAGAAAAGGCCCTGCATCAACGGGTAGTCTCGGCTGCCCACGGCTTGGACGAGCAGGAAACCGAGGCCCGGATAGGCGAAGACCTGCTCGATGAGGATCTGGCCGCTGAGTACGAAGCCCAGGGCGATACCGAAGCCGGTAATGCCCGGCAGCAGGGCATTGCGCGCCGCGTACCAGAACATGATGCGGTTCTGCTTCAGGCCTTTAGCCTCGGCCATGGTGATATAGTCCTCGGCCAGCACGCCAACCATCACGTTGCGCATACCGAGGGCCCAGCCGCCGATGGAGACGAGCACGATCACAAGGGCCGGCAGGAACATGTGCTGGGCCACGCTGCCGATGAACTGCGGGCTGAAGCCGGGGTGGAGGCTGTCGTCATAGGCATGGCTGGTGGGAAACCAACCGAGCGTCAGGCCCAGCAGGAATAGCGCGGCCAGGGCCAGGAAGAAGGGGGGAAACGCGCCGAAGAAGATGAGCAGCGGCGGCACCGTGGTGTCGAGCGCACCACCCCGCCGCCAGGCACCGATCACGCCCAGGAGGTTGCCGAGCAAGAAGGCGATCAGCAGGGAGATCACGCCGAGCATGAGCGTCCAGATCAGGCCGTTGGAGATCACGGCGGTGACGGGGGCGGGGAAGAAGGAGTAGGAGACGCCGAACTCGCCCCGGATGGCGTGGGTGAGGTAGGTGAAGTACTGTCCCAGCAGGTTGTCGTTGGTGAAGCCGAGGGCCTGGCGCAGCGCCTCTATCTGAGCGGGCTGCATATTGGGGTTAGCGCCCAGGATTGTGCTCGCGGGGTCGCCCGGCAGCATGCGCGGCAGGAAGAAGTTGATGGTGAGGGCCGCCCACAAGGCTATGAGGTAGAATCCCAGCCGGCGCAGGATGTAGTTCATCTCCCCTCCGGGAATTACGAATTACTTTCAATCCAATTCGTAATTCGTAATTCGTAATTATTTAGGTTTGATCGAGGTCAT
>JBJMMB010000437.1:0-2117 GCA_045805005.1 Chloroflexia bacterium | reverse complement strand
CCGACCATCAAGAACAAGTACCTTGACTCGATGGTACATACTTTCATTTCATGCCTCCACGCCGCGCCTCGCCGCTACGACATCATCTTTATGATGATAGTGGGCAATGCCCCGACGGCTATCGTGCCTAGGCTGGCGCGCCAGAAGGTAGTGCTAAACGTGGACGGCCTTGACTGGAAGCGCGAAAAATGGCCTGCCGCGGCCAAGAAGTTCATCCAGTGGACCGAGTGGGTGGCTACCTGGCTGCCCGACGAGATTGTCACCGACTCGCGAGTTGTCGAGCAGTATTATCTAAACCAGTACAAATCCAGGTCGGTGTATATCCCCTACGGCTCGGAAGTCTCGCCTTTGCCTCCGGGCCCCACCCTCGCCAGGTACGGCCTTAAACAGCATCGGTACGTGTTGTTCGTGGGTCGCCTGGTGCCCGAGAATTGCGCCCACCACGTTGTGCAGGCTTTCAACAGGCTCCGGCTGGAGCCGGGCAACGAGGATATGAAGTGCGTGATCGTGGGCGATGCGCCCTACGCCGAAGAATACATCGCGCAGCTAAAGGCAAGTGCCGGCCCCAACGTAATCTTTACCGGCTACTGCTTCGGGGATGGGTATCGCGAGCTTGGCTCCAATGCCTATGCATTTGTCGAATCCTCCGGCGTGGGCGGCACTCACCCCGCGCTACTCGAGGCCATGGGCATGGGTAACTGCGTGGTGGTCAACGGCACCGAGGAGAACCTTGAAACCATAGGCACCGCCGGCATCTCGTACAGGGAGCCCGACGATGAAGCATCCGCCTCCGCACTGGCCGCCATCCTCCAAAAACTGGTGGACGACCCGGCCCTGGTGGAAACCTACAGGCAAGAAGCTCACCTCCGCGCCCGCACTGAATACACCTGGGACAGAGTGACCGACCGTTATGAGCTTCTGTTTTCCCGTCTACTCAAGCAAGCCCGAAGCCCAGGGCCCAAAGTCCAACGTACAACTACGCCCAAGAGAATACCCGAAGCCCATGGCCCTGAATCGCTATCGCTACGCTACAGGACTGAGGACTGAGGACTGAGGACTGAGTGGTTTAGCCGGGGGTTTGCTAGCCCACGACTCAGCACTCAGCACTGGCTTGACCTGGCTGGGAGAGCACTAAGATGAAGTATAGAACAAACACCGTCTTGCAAGCTGTACTTGTTGTTGCGGACGTCATACTGTTATGGACCGCTCTCTTCTCGGCCGGCAACCTCCGCGGCTCCCTGGACTGGATCTTCCGCTCTAACGGTGCCGAACTCCAGCCGATGGCAACGGACTTCGGGCTCTACCTGGCCGTGACGGGAGTATGGCTGGCCGTTACGCTGGCCTTCGGCACCTACCAGCCCGCCAGCAATCGCATGGCCTATCGCGAGCTTAGCGATATGCTCAAGGCTCTGCTCATGTCCGCTATCGTGCTTTCCGGCTTCCTGTATCTCACGGGACGCGAGGTGGCTCTCGTACATTTCTGGTATTTTATGGCCCTCGCCCTGTTGGTGCTCGTGATTTTCCGCATTGCCCTACGCATCGCCTACAGGCTGGTGTTCCATCGCGGTTGGAAATCGGCGATCATCGCCCCATCGAGGGTCGTGGTCGTGGGTGAAGGATCTATCCTGTATGACACCTTGTGCACTTTGAGCAACTGCGATCCTAAGGAAGTTGCTCTGCTAGGTTTCATAGACTACCAGGCTGACCTGGACAACGCCATCACCGAGGCCGCCGAACATCCCGGTTCGCGCGCAACCGCTGGGGCCGGCACGCACAATAATGCCTATGCCTCAACAGGCGAGGGACGCCGGGTGGCAGGCGATAGCGCTGCCGCCTCTCCTCTTGCTCACCCTCTTGCTCATCCTCGCTCGTCCCTTGTTATGACCAGGGAGCCCGCGCCCCCCAGTCTGGAGGTAATCGAGCCTGTGCATACGCGGGCCAGCGCGAGGGCTGCCGCGCGATTGGCCGGCCAGCCCGTGGACGAGGGGCGGTGGACTAGCGAAGGCAGCACCGCAACCACCCCGCGCCTCCAATTGGTAGAGCCCGTCGCCCCCGCGCCTTCCGTAGAACCGGAGGGTGGCCGCGCACATATCGATTCGTCACCGTTGGGACTGGCT
>JBJMMB010000436.1:0-21205 GCA_045805005.1 Chloroflexia bacterium | reverse complement strand
CGTGGCCGCCATCCGCGAGGACCGCCCGCCCGGCGTGAGCGGGCTGGATGGTTACCGGGCGCTGGAGGTTGCGCTGGGGGCGTACGAGTCGGCACGAAGCGGGCAGCCGGTGCAGGTGCCAGTCAGCAGTAGGCAGTCAGCAGTAGGCAGTCAGCAGTAGGCGGATATTGCCTACTGGTTTTCTGCAGGCGGACAGGGATCTATTCGGCGTCGTAGTCCAGGTCCAGGGCGAACGGCAGCGTTACGGGCGTCCTTGGCTTCTTGGGTCTGGCGGGATGCTGAATTGCGTTCGCATGTTCTGCATGGCGCGGCGCTTGCCTTTGAGGCCTTTCGCGTTGCCGCCACCCCCGGTGAACATCTTCATCATCTTTTGCATCTGCTTGAACTGGTTTAGGAGGGCGTTGACGTCCTGGGTGGTGGTGCCGCTGCCCTTGGCTATGCGGCGGCGGCGGCTGCTGTCGATGATCTCGGGGCGGCGGCGCTCCATAAGGGTCATCGAGCGGATGATAGCCTCTATGTGGCTGAGGTCGTCCTCCCGGAGTTCGACCTGCTGCTGGCGCATGGCCTGGCCCATACCAGGTATCATTTGCATGACCTGCTCCAGGGGGCCGAGCTTCTTGACCTGCTGAAGCTGGCCGAGGAAGTCATCAAGGTCGAAGGTAGCGGTGCGCAGCTTCTTCTCCATGACCTTGGCCTGATCCATGTCGTACTCGGCCTGGGCGCGCTCGATGAGGGTGAGCACGTCGCCCATACCGAGGATGCGGGAGGCAAGGCGGTCGGGGTAGAATGGCTCGAGGGCGTCGGTCTTCTCGCCGGTGCCGATGAACTTGATGGGTACGCCGGTGACCTCGCGCACCGAGAGGGCGGCCCCGCCGCGGGAGTCGCCGTCCATTTTGGTCATGATGAGGCCGGTGAGCCCGACCTTCTCGTTGAACTCCGAGGCGGCGCGCACGGCGTCCTGGCCGGTCATAGCGTCGACGACGAGGAGCGTCTCGGTGGGGGTGACGCGGGCGCGTATGTTGGCGACCTCGCGCATCATGACCTCGTCGATGTGGAGGCGGCCCGCGGTGTCGAGGATGACGATGCTGTTGTTGGAGAGCTGGGCCTGGCGGACGGCGTTGACGGAGATGTTGACGGGGTCGGCACCTGGCGGCTCGGCGTAGACGGGGATGCCGAGCTGCTTGCCGAGGGTCTGGAGCTGGTGGACGGCGGCCGGCCGGTAGACGTCGGCGGCGACGAGTATGGGGCTCTGGCCGGCGCGGCGCAGTTGGAGGCCGAGCTTGGCGGCGGTGGTAGTCTTGCCGGAGCCCTGGAGGCCCACGAGCATGATGATGGTGGGCGGCGTCTTGGCCATCTCGAGGCGGGAGGATTCGCCCAGGAGCTCGATTAGCTGCTCGTGGACGATGCCGACGACCTGCTGGGCGGGGGTGAGGCTGCGGAGGACCTCCTGGCCGACCGCGCGCTCGCGCACCTTCTCGACGAAGGTCTTGACGACCTTGAAGTTGACGTCGGCTTCGAGGAGGGCGCGCCGCACCTCTTTCATGACATCATCTATGTCCGCCTCGTCAACGCGCCCCTTGCCGCTGAGTCGGGTGAAGGTGGCGTTCAGGCGGTCGGAAAGACTTTCAAACACGTGTTGTTCTCCAATGAGTAATAGTTCAGTAATTTAATTATACCATGCTGAGGTAATTCTCCGGAAAACGCCAAGAACGCCAAGAACGCCAAGATTTCATTGAATGAACGGGTAGGCGGGGTGGCGCCTGGCGGCTTGGGTGGTTGGCGGGCGTTTTTGGGACGGAACCTCTAAGGTACCAAGAACACCAGGAGAGCATCAGGTCTTTATGGGGTTTGGACCCCTGTACTTGGTCTCTGCGCTCGCCCAAAGGGCACCGGTCTCTGCGGTTCTAAACCCTTCATTACTCTTGGCGTTCTTGGCGTTCTTGGCGTTTTCTGGAAAAACTCCGCGTGCTCTGCGTCTCTGCGGTGCAATTCATGCCCGGTTGTTGGCGGGTTAGGGTTGCAGGAGCGAGCGGACGGCGGATTCGACTGTGGGCCATTCTTTGGAGCGGGGGTCGATGGGCTCGAAGTGGCCGGCACCGGGGAGGGGGATGAGGTGGACGGCGTCGGAGGTGGATTGGGCGGCGGCGTGGTAGCGGACGCTGATTTCGTAGGGAACGATGTCGTCTTCTGTGCCGTGGATGAGGGTTTGGGGTACGCCGAGGGGGCGGAGCTCGATGGGGGAGGCAGCGGCGTAGCGGGCGGGGACCTGGAAGGGGGTGCCGCCGAGGAGTTGCTCGACTACAGTGTCGCTCAGGCCAAGCTCCCAGGCGCGGCGGAGATCGGAAACGCCCGCGAGGGAGATGGCTCCGGCCAGGGGGAGGGGGTTGTCGACGTGGAGGGGATCGCCGGGTGGGATGTTGTGGCAGGCGGCGAGCCAGAAGGCGAGGTGGCCGCCGGCGGAGTGGCCGATGGTGGCGACGCGGGAGAGGTCGAGGTTGTGATGGGGGGCAAGGTCCGTGAGATGGCGAGTGGCCTGGGCTACGTCATGGAAGGTGCCGGGGTAGCCACCGCCGGGATTGCCGAGGCGGCGGTACTCGATGGTCCAGGTGGCGAAGCCCGCGGCGGTGAGGGCGGCGCTTAGGTGGCCAATGTGGAGGAGGTCGTAGCGGGCCCGCCAGAAGCCGCCGTGGATGACTATGAGGGTGGGGTGGGGGCCGTCGCCGGGGGGCAGGCGCAGTTCGCCGAAGTGGTGCTCGTCGGGCCCGTAGGAGAGGCGGGCGCCGCTGGGGGGAGGGGGGAGGGAGAGGATGTCCACTGGTTAATGCATAATAAGCTGATTGCTATGAGAGATTGAGACAAGTGGTAGCTAACGATTGCTCGCAAATCAGAAGATACCCAACGCGAACTTATTAGTCAAGTACCAGGCTTGGGCCTATAGGACTGTTGGGCAGTAGGAAGGGGTAGGGGCGACCATGTGCGGTCGCCTATACGCCTGAAGGTAAAGAGTGGTAGGTGCAGTGGAAGGCAGTGTAGGCACGAAATGTAGGGGCAGGCCCCCGTTGCCTGCCCGGCTCGTGCACCACAAATGCTGCGGTAAGGCAACCAGGGCAGGCAACGGGGGCCTGCCCCTACAGGCGTGTTGCACCTCAGAGTCTGCTTGCCATTTCGTAGAATGACGTGTATGGGGCCACCCTGCTTATGGGGACACCCTGCGGTTCAGCCTTGACGTCTGACTTTACAGCAGCCCTGCTTGGCCCTAACGTTAGTAGCGGGGGAAGAGTTGGCGGCCTTAGTGACGAGTGCCCGAAGATGCGATCCGGAAGCGATGGCGGACGAGTTTGAAGTGGAGGTCACAGCACCGGAGAGGTTTTCGAGATGCTAACCGACTCCCTTTGGGGCCATCTTGCTTCCACCTACATGCTTGGCTATTGCTCGTCGCGGTGGCCGAGCGGGGTTAGCCGAATGTGTAGTAGAATCAGGTTAGGATGGGACCGGCTTGCACCTGGAGGACAACACGATGACAAACATTACTGATGAGTTCATGCTGGAGATGCTCTCGACCACTAAACCATATTGCGTCTTGATCCTTTGGGCCGGGCCGAACAGTAATCACCCGGACCGAGAGAAGATCGTGTGGGAACATGGCAGGCGCAACTTTGTGCTGCGCGCTGAAGGTCTGTTGTCTATTGTTTGCCCTGTCAGCGGTGGAGGCGAGGTATCGGGCATCGGCATATTCAACGCTGCCGTAGAGGAAGTGAAAAAGATCATGGATGAAGACCCGGCGGTGAAAGCGGGGGTCTTTGTGTATGATCTTTACGCGAGCCGGAGCTTTCCGGGAGATTGCTTGCCAGGGTGAATTAACCGGCTATTTGGTCCTCGATTGCCGCCGGAGATACGGCTTCTAACGGAGGCATCAGGCGAAGAGCGCGCCTACGAATTGGCGGGCGTCGAACTCGGCGAGGTCGGTTAGTTTTTCGCCGGTGCCTACGTAGCGGATGGGGAGGTTTAGTTCGCGGGCTATGGCGAAGACTATCCCGCCTTTGGCGGTGCCGTCCAGCTTGGCCACCGCTACGTCTGTGACGTCGGCGACCTCGGTGAAGACTTTGGCCTGTTCGAGGCCGTTCTGGCCGGTGGTGGCGTCGAGGATCATGAGGGTCTCGTGGGGGGCGCCGGGGAGTTGCTTGGCGATAATGCGCTTGACCTTGCGCAGTTCTTCCATGAGGTTGGTCTTGGTGTGGAGCCGGCCGGCGGTGTCGATTATGAGCACGTCGGTGCCACGAGAGCGGGCGGCTTCCACGGCGTCGAAGACGACAGCGCCTGGATCTGCCCCCGGCTGGTGGCGGATGACGGGCGCGCCGACGCGCTCGCCCCAGATTTGCAGTTGGTCGATGGCGGCGGCGCGGAAGGTGTCGCCCGCGCCGATGACCACGCTCTTGCCCTGATCGCGGTAGAACTTGGCGAGCTTGGCGATGGTGGTAGTCTTGCCGACGCCGTTGACGCCGACGACCAGGATGACATAGGGGCCTGCCTCGACGTCCTCTTCGGCTACGGCGGCCTTGTTCTGCTTCACAAGGTCGCGCTCCGGCTTGCTGAGGACGGCGACCAATTCATCTTGCAGTGCTTCGTAGACTACGGCGGGCTTTTTGAGGCGGTCGATGCGGACGCGTTCGCGGAGGCGGTCGAGGACGGCGACGGTGGTATCGACTCCGACGTCGGCCTGCAGGAGGAGGACTTCGAGGTCCTCCCAGATGTCGTCGGTTATCTCGTCTACTTCGAACAGGGAGGCGATCTGGCCGAAGAAGCCGCGGCGGGTGCGGGTTAGACCCTCTTCGACCTTCTGCTGCTGCTCCTGGACTTGCTCTTCGGTTTTGGGCTCTTGTTTGCGCTTTAGCCAGTTAAACATGCGGCATTATTCCCCTGGGTGATTTGGTGGTACATCCTGTTGATTATACCGGGACGAACCGCAAAGACGCAAAGTTCGCAAAGTTCGCAAAGATCAATAGGGCTTTGCACCGCGGAGAGGCAGAGTACGCAGAGACCAATACTAAAGGTCTCTGCGTACTCTGCCTCTCTGCGGTGAATTATTAGGTGAGCAATTAGAAGGTGGAGGGGCCGGTGGTGTCGTTGTAGTCGGGAGCGGGGGATTGGAGGTCGTGCCACATTTCTCGGACTTCGCCCAGGAACTGGCTGATGTTGCGCCACATTTCTTCTTGCTTTTCGCGCTCGGGGACGAAAACGAGCACCGTGAGGCCGCCGAGCATGGCGAGCCAGAAGAGGATGCCGGTGAACTCTTTGGTGGCGCTGGTAGTGGCATCCACTGCTCCGCCTACCGCACCTTTGACGCCGCGGCCCGCAGAGGAGACGGACTTCGTGACGCCCTTCTTGCGGTTGGCCGCCATATCTTTGGCGGAGGCAGCGGCGTCTTTGGCCGACGAGGCGGCATCGCTTACGACGGGTTGGGCCTTATCGAGGGCCTCAGCGGTTTTGTCGCGGGCCATCTGGAGCATGTCGGAGAGGAGGTCGGGGGTCTGGGCGGCAGCGGCGGTGACTTTGGGAAGTACGTCCTCGCGAACGCGCTGGGCGGCCTCACCCGCGGTGTCGGCGGCGGTGGGGAGGACGTCTTCGCGAGCGGCCTTGACGGCCTGGCCACCGGCCTTTTTGGCGGTGGGGAGGATGTCCTCCATCATCTTTTCGAGGATGGCGAGAGCGAGGGTGCGCAGGACGTTGCCTAGGGCGTTAGCGCCTTCCGTGGCGGCGCTGGCGGCTTTGCGGGCGCGAGGGGGCATCTCATACTGCTCGGCCAGGCGGCTTGCGCGCGCCTGGGCCGCAGGGATGACGTCTTCCTGGGCTTTTTGGGCCACCTGCTGGGCGGTCTCCTGCACGGCGGGGATGACCTCTTCCTTCAGGGTGTCGAGGACATTAGGAGCGATGTCAGTGCGGACGGCCTCGATGGCCTCGAACAGTTTCTCTTTCAAGTCATCGAGGAACGTGCCTGCCTTCTGGACGTCTACGTCGGGGAGGTGGCCGTTGGAGGCAACTTTGGCGGCCTTGTCCTTGACGTCGCCTGCAGCATCGCCGAGGCCGGAGAGGTCTACGCGGTCGGAGGCTTCGCGGGCCTTGTCGAGAGCTTCACCGAGGAGCCCGGCCAGGCCGGCGGTGGCGATGGCGGCCTCCTGGCGGGCGGACTTAGAGGCAGCGGCAAGGTCGATGCGGTCGACGGTCTTGGATGCCTTCGAGCGGGCCTGGGCGAGGAGGTCTGTGAGGTCGGTGCTCGCTCCAGCTTTGAGGGCGCGGTCGAGCGCCTCATCGAGCAGATCGCCGAGCCCGGCGTCGGAGGCCACTTTGGAGGCCGACTTGGTGGCGGCTTTCAAAGCTTTCTTGCTGCTCTTGGTGGCGTCTTCGAGGACGTCCTGGGCGCGCTCGGCGACAGTGGGTTGCCTGCGTCTGCCGATGAGGACGAGGATCCCGCCGACGACGGCAGCGAAGGCCGCCGCGAGGCCAAGTATCATGGGGAGGTCACTCTCCTCGTCGTCGTAATCAAAGTCGAGATCAGGGTCAAGCTCGGTGCCCTGGAACTCTCCGTAGGTGCCGTCCATGGTGTGTTATCCTCCTGGCTGAGGTAATAAACGCGAATTGCGTACCCTAGTATGAAGCATAAGGTGTGCCCTTGTAAAGTGCTTGTGTTAGAATATGGCACTTCCAATGTCAACCTGAGGAGGCCGTTCCGTTTGATGAGTCCGCTACGCCCGGGAGCTCGGTGGGAGGAAGACAACCCCACCCTGCTATCTCTCCAGCCCTACGGCGGTTCTGACGCGGATCTGGCCGCGCTAACCGCCATACGCAATGACACCCTGCGGGCCACCACGCGCCCCGAGGACTTCAGCGAGGCCACCTCCGAAGGCATGGACCGCTTTTACAACCGGGGGGACTTCACCCTCACCGGCAACGCCTGGCTACTCCGCCTTGCAGGTGAGCCCGCCGCCGCGGCTATCGTCTACCCCAAGGCCGCCTTCCAGGACACCCCGCCCGGCAATTTCCACCTCTACGTCGTCCCACGCTTCTCGAAGCATGGCCTCGGCTCCCGGCTGCTCGACCACCTGGAGCAGGCAGCCGCTGCTCGGGGCTACCCGGTGCTCGAAACAACCGTTGCCGCCGAGGACCAGAAATCGACCCGCTTCCTTCTCAATCACGGCTTTGGCGTCGTAGGCCGCTCCATCCATCTCTCCCTGTTCGACCTCGACCGCTGGCGCGACCCAGCCCGCCCCGACCCGGCTCCCATCCCCTCCGGTTTCGCCATCCGCTCCCTGGCCGACCTCCAGGAGCCGCCCGACCTCTACCTCGAGACCGCCAACCGCCTCGGAGCCCACGACCTCAACTACTCGCTCATTACCCCCGAAGACCTCCAAGCACAAATCGACAGCGACCGCTGGGACCCTGCCGGGGCCCTCTTGCTTTTCGACCCCACCGAGCGTATCATAGGAGTGATAAGGGCCAGCTTTCCTGAGCCCACCACCGGCTACCTAAGCGAAGTGCGCCTCGAGCCCGCGTCCCGTGGTAAAGGCCTCGGCACCCCTTTAGTCGGAGCCGCGGTCAAGCACATCGCAGCACGGGGCGCTCAACGCGCCGACCTCGATACCCCTGGCGAGAACACCGCCGCCCGCAACCTCGCCCTCCGAGCCGGTTTCCAGGAAACCCGCCACTGGCTCCATTATCTAAAGCGCTTATGAGATCGTCCATCCGTCCATCCTCCGTGGAGTATCCCATGACCACCACACACGACCCCTCAACACTGCCCGAAAGCCCACCCTCCGCCACTCTGCGCGAAACTTTTGAAGCAGCCGTGAAGGAAAGTCAATCGCAGGGCGACGCGGCTCCCCTTCGGGCCTGGGCGCGCTCGCAGGGCGAGGCAGCCGCCTCTTCCGGCGAATCCAAAGAGGCCCTGGTAGAGAAGGTGCTGGCCCTCGCCGCCAGGGTCGACGGCAGGCTGCCCGTTCGGACCGCAGGTGCCGGCCTGGCTTCGGCGCTGGCCGTCGCGGCCATCGAGGGCTACACGGAAACCGCCGAGGCCCAGGTGCCCGACCACCCCGGCGCGACTACGCCCATCGAACTGCTCAAGGACCGCGTGGCCGAGCTAACCGCCCTCCACCGCGTCATCAGCGCAGCGAACTCCTCCCTCAAACTCAGTGACATGCTCGCCGAGACCGCCCAGGCCGTTGTCGCCGTCACCCGCGCCGACGTCTGCTCCATCTTTCTCTACGAGCCCGAGCGCGATCAGCTTGTTCTCACCGCCAGTAGCGGCCCCGAACCGGGGGTTGTCGGCCAGGTCCGCCTACAGTTGGGCGAGGGGATCACCGGCTGGGCCGCCATCGCAGGCGTGCCCGTCGCCGTGCGCAAAGTCCAGGAGGACCCCCGCTTCAAGCGCTTCTCCTCCTCAAGGGAAGAACCCGCCGCCTCTATCCTAGTTGTGCCCGTCGTCCTCTTCACCAACGAGCAGCTCGTCGGCGTCATCAGCCTCCGCACCTTCGAGGAGCGCGACTTCAGTGACACGGAGATCAAGTTCCTCGAAACCGTCGCGGGGGAGATCGCAATCGCCATCGAGAACGCCCGCCTCTACGAGCAGACCGACGCCCGCCTCCGCCAGAAAGTCGCCGAGCTCACCACGCTCCAGGGAGTGTCGGCCCACATGACCGCCACCCTAAACCTCTCCGAAGTGCTGGCCCTCATCGCCCACCAGGCCGCCCACCTGGTTCACGCCGACGCCGCCGCCATCTACGCCCTCAACCCCGAGGCCGGGGTCCTCGAACAGGTGGCCCACTACAACCTGCGCGACCCCCACCACAGCATCTATGAAACCAACGCCGGCCCGCGCCTCACTCTCGATCTCGAGCGCAGCCAGATCGCCAGGGCCGTCACCCGCGGCATCCCCGTCCCCCTTCCCCCCGACGCCGACGCCGAAATGGGCCTCGAGCTTGCCTCCCAGGGCTACCAGTCAATGTACTGCGTGCCCCTTGTGGCCCCCAGGGGCATCATGGGTGGCATCTGCCTCTACGACCAGGAGAACCGCAGCTTCAGCGAGGAGCAGATCCACCTCCTCGACGCCTTCGCCCACGAGGCCGCCATCGCCCTCGAAAACTCCAGGCTTTATGATGCTGCTCTCCGCGGCTTACAAATCAAGTCGGCCATGCTCCAGGAGATGAACCACCGCGTCCGCAATAACCTCCAGACTGTGGCCGGCCTGCTCTCCATGCAACTGCGCCGCATGACCGCCAACAGCGAGGCAGCCACCGCCGTCCGCGAGAGCATCTCGCGCATCCAGAGCATGGCCGCCGCCCACGACCTCATGACCGGCCGCGACGTGGAGTCGACCAGCCTCTACGACCTGGCTCGCCAGGTGGCCGAAGCGGTCGTCTCCACGCTGAGCAAGCCCGGCTTCAGGCTCAAGCTCGTCATCGAGCCCGACCCAGCTGAGCGTATCAAGGTCCGCTCACACGAGGCGACCCTGCTGGCCCTCCTCCTGAACGAGTTGATCTCCAACGCCATCCTCCACGGCTTCGCAGGCGTGGATAGTGGCGAGATCAGGATACGAGCATGGCTCAGCGATCTGCGAGGGAAAGCGAGGGACAGGCAACCCGATAAAGCCTCCACGCCCAACCCCACCGTCAATATAGAGGTGGCCGACAACGGCACCGGCCTGCCCGAAGGCTTCGACCCACAGGTAAACGCCAACCTCGGCCTGAATATAGTGCGTACGATGGTGGTGGGGGATTTGCGTGGGGACTTCAGCATACGCCCCGGCAAGGGGAGGAAAGGCACGGTGGCCCGTATTGCCTTCAAGCGTCCGTATGTGATTGAGGCCGAACCGCCCGCGCCGCGCTAGCCGGCTCCCTCATCGCTCAGCACCTCAGCCCCAAGAACGAAGCGCTGCACGGTGGCGGCCAGTACATCCAGGTCGAAGGGCTTGCTGACGTAGCCCTCCGCGCCCAGATCGAAGGCCCGCTGGCGGTCGGTCGTCCTGCCAAGCGCGGTGATTGCGATCACCGAAATACTCGCCGTCGCGGTGTTCGACTTCAACTGCCGGATAGCCTCGAAGCCGTCCAGCACCGGCATCATGAGGTCCATCAAGATGACGGAAGGTCGTACCTCCAAAGCCAGCCTGACAGCGGTCGCTCCGTCTGAGGCCGCGACCACCTTGTAACCGAGCATATCCTCAACTACCGCTCGCATTATCTCGCGGTTGTCAGGCTCATCCTCAGCGATCAGCACCAGCACTTCGCCCCCTGGCGCCACCCTTTCCATACACGCCTCCAAGCACGGCCCACCAGGAGGCCTTGCTTCTTACCCGATTATTAACTTTCTACCCGCCCGAAATATGGCGGGACACACATTTCCTATTGCGTAATGCGTAATGCGTATCACGCGACGTTCGCGTCTCGATCCAGGGAGGTAGAAACCGTTCCCCGTGTTCCTTACGCATTACGCATCAGGGCGTAACCGTCGATGTAATTCCGGTGGTGCCCGAAATTCCCCCTGTCGAGGTGATAACCGAAGGCTCTCCCGTAGAGACCGCGCCTGGGGCCGACGAGTCCCCTCCTGATGGTGTCCCCGGGCCGTTCGTATCGGTGGGCAGGGGACTGGGCGCGTTCACCACTTCCGTTGCGGCTCCGCTCCCCACAATGGGTGTAGCAGTCGCGTTCCCGGCGTTGCTGGCGCCGCTGGTATCACAGGCTGTGGCTAACACCACTAAGATCAACAAGAGCAAGAACGCTAACACCGGTGATTTCCTATGCGAAAAACTCAAGCCTGATTTGCTCCTTTCCTGGGATGTCCTAACCCGCACAAACTATAACAGCCGCGAGCACGGGCCTTGTTGGACAGTCGGGCAATTGTAACATAACGAGGCACCCCGGTCAAACCATTTTGCCCCTACGGTTTGACTAACAACACGATAGCGCACTCTGCATCAGGGCCGGTCTCTGGCACTTAGCTTGCTTTATGTGGCCTCAGCAACAACACAGGATAGAAAGGCGAATGGTAATGATTGCAGAAGTTGGGCGTGACACCGAGGTGATGCCGAAGATCACAACAGACCCGGTGGAATCGGCAAAGGCTGCCGGATTGCGCTATGTCTCAGATGCTAAGCCAGGGATCACGCGCAGGCGGGCGGGGAAGGGCTTCAGCTACGTTGGGCCGGATAGGGAGCCCGTGCGTGACGCAAAGACGTTGGGCCGCATAAAATCTCTGGCGATACCACCGGCCTGGACCGGCGTGTGGATATGCCCCGTCGAGAATGGACACATACAGGCCACAGGCCGCGACGCGAAGGGGCGCAAGCAATACCGCTACCACCCTCGATGGCGGGAGGTGCGCGATGAAACCAAGTACGGCAGGATGATCGCATTCGGCAAGGCCCTGCCGGCGATTCGGAAGCGCGTCGAAGAGGATATGTCGCTGCCGGGACTACCCAGGGAGAAGGTGCTCGCCACGGTGGTGAGGCTGTTGGAAACGACCCTTATTCGCGTGGGCAACGAGGAATATGCGAAGCAGAACCGGTCGTTCGGACTGACTACTATGCGCACCCGGCACGTCGATGTGTCGGGCTCCACGCTGCGATTCGCGTTCAAGGGAAAGAGCGGCAAGCGGCACTCGATCCAACTCAAAGACCGCCGGGTGGCGGCCATCGTGAGGCGGTTCCAGGACCTTCCCGGCCAGGAGCTTTTCCAGTACCTGGACGAGGACGGCGAGTTGCACCCGATCGACTCGCAGGACGTCAACGACTACCTTCAAGAAATCACCGGCCAGGACTTCACGGCCAAGGACTTTCGCACCTGGGCGGGCACCGTTCTGGCGGCCATGGCGTTGCAGGAACTTGAGGCCTTCGACACCGATGCCCAGGCCCGGAAGAACGTGGTCAGCGCCATAGAATCGGTAGCAGAGCGCCTGGGCAACACCGCGGCAATCTGCCGCAAGTGTTATGTCCACCCCACCGTGCTGGACTCTTACCTCGACGGCTCGCTGATCGCCACCTTCAAGCAGCGGGCGGAACAGGAGATGCAGGAGGCGCTGGACGACCTGCCATCCGAAGAGGCCGCGGTCCTGGCCTTCCTGCAGGAGAGGCTGGCAAGGGAATAGGCAGGCGAAACCAGCAGGCAATCTCTTCTGACTGCCTGCTGCCTACTGCCGGCCCTCCATAGTCACAGATTCCCTGGCGCCGGTCCCCTGGCTCCCAGCGGCACCCTCAGCTTTGACATCGGCCGCTTTTTCCGTGGAGTCGCCCCCACTACCTGCCCCCGTGCTCTCAGGCATGTCGCCCTCGGTGATCCTTCCCTCCTGCACCAGCTCTATGTCCGTGAGCGGGCCTTCAAACTCGTGGGCCTGTGCTGACGCCTGGGCTCGGCTCTTCTCCAGGCCGGTAAGGTCACGCCAGGAGAGGCTCTCGCGCCACAGGTAGACGAAGCCGAGGAGCGTTATCGGCAGAAGAAGCGCGGCGTGAAGCACCAGCACATAGGAGATGGCGTTGTTTGGATCGACACCGAAGGCCGACACAAAGACCAGTTTGGCGATGGCATCAAAGACGCCCACAAAGCCAGGCGCTTGGGGGATGAGGGTACTTAGATTTGCAAACGAGGTAGCGAGCACGTAGGCGTAAAAGGGTAGGAAGTTGCCGTCGGAGCCCTTGAGGCCAAAGCCATAGGTGCCGAGCACGTAGTACATGCTGGCTTCCAGCAGCCAGGCGACGATCGAGAGGCCAAACACCGAAAGCATGCCCGAGACGCTGCGCAGCGACCCGAGGCCGTCGATGAACGAGCCGGCTATCCGCTCTACTCGCTCCCGGAGCCTGCCAGGCAAGAAGCGCAGCCCGAAGCTGACGGCCCTCTCCGCCCGCTCCCGCGAGGAGGCAACAGCTATGAAACCCAGGAGTATCACCAGCAGCACCAGGGCCACTACTCCGATCAGCGCCTGTTGTTGGGTCAGCAGAGTGCCGAGGTTGTGCCCTGGGCCGGTCGTCAACAATCTTGGGTCGACTACCGTTACGAACAGTATCACCCCCGCGGCGAAGCCAACCATTGTGAGGCCGTCGAAGATGCGCTCGACCAGGATCGTAGCCAGGGTAGCGGTCTTCCTGACGCCTTCGCTCACGCTCAGCACGAACGCACGCACGAGTTCACCTATGCGGGCGGGCAGAACATCGTTGGCCATATAGCCAATCACTACCACCTCAAATGTCTTCGACAGGCTTACTTTAGGAGCTATGGGTTTGAGCAATATCCGCCACCTGACGGCTCGCACCCATACTCCCAGGAAGTAGAGACCCAGGGCGGGGATCAGCGCCCAATAGTTGGCGTTCCCGATAGCCCGGGCCACCTGGCCCAGGTCTTCATTCGAAAGCGCCCAGAACAGGAAGACCAGGCTGACCAGGATCCCAATGATAAATTGGCGCGACCTAAACAATATTTTGCTCCCCCTTGCCCTGCTTGCCGAATATTCTCTCCTTGTGATGCCTACTGACCACCTGGGAGAGGGGCTTGCGGAATATCGGGTAGCGGCGCACGCCGATCTTGTTGAGGAAGAACTTGCGGGCTACGTTTAGCGTGGCGAGGCCGTAGACGACGCTGCGCCGGAAGTTTACGCTCGAGGCCTCTGGGAAGTAGCGCGTGGGCACCGGCACTTCGGCTATCTTGAAGCGGAACGCCACCGTTTCCGCAATGACTTCACTGTCGAACACGAAGTCGTCCGAGTTCAGGAGAAACGGAATGGTAGTGAGGAGCCTTCGAGAATAGGCCCTCAGGCCGGTGTGCGCTTCGGAGAGGTGCGTGCCCAGGGCGGCGTTTTCGACGGTCGTGAGGAAGCGGTTGGAGACGTACTTCCAGATCGGCATCCCGCCTTTCAGAGTCTCCTCCCGGCCCCCGAGCAGACGCGAGCCCAGTACCAGGTCGGCTTTGCCTTCGATGATAGGCTGGATGATCCTGGGGATGCTGGTAGCGTCGTACTGGTTATCCGGGTGCACCATGACCACGATATCGGCCCCCACGCCCAGGGCCTCCAGGTAGCACGTCTTCTGGTTGCCGCCATAGCCCTTGTTCTGCACGTGCACTATGGTGTCCAACCCGAGCCGGCGGGCGATATCCGCCGTCTCGTCCTGGCTGGCGTCGTCGACCAATATGACCCTGTCAACGATGTCCTTGGGTAGGTCGCCGTGGGTCTTCTCCAAAGTCTTGGCGGCATTGTACGCCGGCATCACCACGACAACCACGGGTTTTGCGGAGCCCGGACCTTTTGCGCCCATACCGGCCGGCCTCTCCTTTTTCACCTCGGTTGCCTGCTTCTTCATACTCTTCCTCCTGAGGATCAGGGGCTGGGGATCAGGAATCGTGTTCTGCCTGCGAACACTGACTCCCGACTGCATACTCCCGATCCCTGACAGCGCTTATTTCTCCAACTTGAATACCTGCACGTTATTCTTAGTGCTATCAACTATGTACACGAGCCCATCCTTGTCCACGGCTATGCCGCTTGGCGTCCTGAACTGGCCCGGCCCATCGCCCGCCTCCCCGTGATATGTTACCAAACCCTGGGCCGGGTCTATCACCGCGAACCGGGCCCTGTCGGGGTCGCTCAGGTAAAGGCGCGAGGCGTCCGGGTTCGCCGCCAGACGGCTGCCCCCGTCCATGCCCCCGATTTGCACCGGCCATGACTTCAGCAGCCTGCCGTCCGGGGCAAACTGTAGGAGTCGATTCTTCAAGTCTATACCGTACACGTTGCCCGTGGCGTCGGCGGGCCCGAGGGCCACGTCCAGCGCCTGCTCGATCTTACCGTAAGTCTGCGGCTGCCCATCGGCGCCAATCGTGCCGTCGAAGTTCTGAGGCGGCACAGAAGGATCCGTGCTCGATAGCTTCACAAGGCGGCTCATGCCGGTGTCGGCTATGTACACCGCACCATCTGAGCCCACCGACAGGCCGTTAGGGCTGAAGAACCCGAGGCTCTGGCCATCGTAGCTTCGCTGCCACTCGCCCTGATCGTTGAACACCTGCACAATCCCCTGGACGTCAAGTACGTACACTTCGTTCCCGTGCACGGCTACGTCGGCGATGTGGGTGAACTCTCCCTTCCCAGGCTTTGCCTCTCGCTCCTTCGGCGGAGCGGTGCCCCAGGTGCGCAGCACACGCCCCTCGGGCGAGTAGGTGACTATGCGGTTGTGGCCCCTATCGCCCACGTACACGTTGCCTGAGTCGTCCACCGCCACCCCTCGCGGCGAGAGAAGATCGCCGGGATTGCCCACTACCCTTTCAGGCGTCAACTGCTCGACCGCCCCGGCGTCATCGGCGAACTGGAAGCCGGGAGCATCCGTCACGGTTCCCGGCCTCCAGGCCCCGCCCGCGGCGTGCAGGGCTTCAGGCCCAAGTATGGCCCGCTGTTGGCCTGGCGGCGTCCAAAATACCTCCAGGTATCCTGTGCCCCCAGACCAATTATAACGCACCTCGAGGTGATGCGCGCCAGTGGTAAGGTCCACCTCGCCATGGCCGACTTTGCCGTCCCCGGAGGCATCGCGGTTATCGACCACCACATTGCCGTCGATGAGGAGCACGCTGCCACCGTTCGAGTGTACGTCGAAGGTATATTTACCCGTGTCGGTGATAATCAGGTCGCCTCGCCAATCGGCGACGACGGACCCTCCGCCCGCCAGGGCGTTGGTGGCGGCCTCGAAGCCCAGAAAGCCGTCCACACGCCTCTGGATCACCGGTGGCTGGCTGCCACCCGGCACGTCAGGGGGCGGTTCAGCGAGCGGATCGTTCGCGAACTGCCGGATCTCACCGGCAAGGCCCCTGCCCGGCCCGTACCAAAGGTACTTGCGCGCTATCGCAGCGAAAGGCGAGCCCCCGGACGACCAGGTGAGGCTGACTGCGTCGCTGCCGTTCGCCAGGTTGCCGGTAAGTGTGACGTCATGTGGGCCGCGAGCCAGTACGATGCTTGCGTCGGTTTGCCCTCCGGCGGTCGTGGTGCTGACAACCTCCGTACCATCGATGGTCAAGGCTGAGGCACCGCGGGCGGCCAGCCTGAATTGGTAGTTGGCAAAAGCAGGGGCCACCAGGCCGCCGGTCCAGGTGGCCTGGGCCGGGTAGGTTATTCCCGCCGGTGGAGGGCTCTGTGTGCCGAAAGTATATTCGGGCTGCTGCCGGGCGGGGCCGGTGGCGGGGGTGTACGTGGCCACGTTGAAGCGTCGCGCGTCGAGTTGCTCCTTTTTCACTCGATAGTAAGTGAAGAGGTTGCCGGAGCTACCGTCCTTACTGAAGTCGAATTTTCCTTCCTCACCATCCGGGTAATACGCCTTGATCACCGGCAGGTAGTGGACGTTGTTCCCCCACACCATGAAGACCACATCGCGGCCTTGATTGTCGACCACCGGTAGATCCTGCGTGGGGTTGACCATGTCGTCGCCGGGGGTGCCGTGGCTCAGGTAGCGGTTCGTGCCGTGAGCCCAGTAAATGAAATGGGCTCCCACGTCATAGTATCTGGGCAGGGGCCGCCCCTCGCTCAGGACCTCCGTGTTCATCTGGCGTACGAAATAAGCCGTCCCGGTGACCTCCGGGAAGGGGTAAGGGTTGAGGTAGCGCGTGTAGTAGTCATAGAAATTGAGCACGCCCAGGTAAATAAGCAGCGACAGGAGCACCAGCCCGCCCGCAACCTGGGCCACCTGCCGGGCCAGTCTTGGAGCATACCACTTACGTATGTGGACGCGGGCTTGCCCGATGAACTGCACGAACTCCGCCGTTAGCTTATTGAGGGTGATCGCCGCGAAAAGCGCCATGACCGGGAATATGCCCACGATGCGGGCCACATAGGGCGCGTCTATGGTGAGCACACCACCCACGAAAATGGTTGACCAGAACCAGATGGAGAGCACAGCCATCCGCGTATCGCGCCAGCGCCACAGCGCCCAGGCGATACCCAGGATTATCAGCGCGGCTTCGATGGGCTTGGCGATGGGCTCGTTGGTGAAGGTGTAAACCGAGCTTGCGTCGAAGGTGTATGTGAGTATCGACAGCGTGGTCGTAGTCTGCCGCCAGTAGGCGCGAGCCCAGAAGCCGTCGTTGGTCAATTTCACGCTCAGCGGCGTCTGCTCGAAGACCACGGGCAGCACAGGGTAGATGTCGTTGGGCGTCGGCAGGCGCAGGCCGATGTACAGCGGATCGTGGTTGATCTGGTACTGGTCAACCATGCGCTGCTGATTATTAGCTATCAGTTTCTCCTGGGTCCTGCTGTCAAGTATGTCGCGGTTCACCAGGTAATATGCGAGGAAGGGCCCCGCGAAGCAAAAGCAAGCCACCGCCAGCACCATGATGTGGGCCAGGTATTGGTAGACCCCACGGGCCTGGAAGGAGAGCGCGCTGCGTAGCGCGGCCAGGCGGCGAGCCCCCGGCATGCGGAGGCGGGCCTGTTTGTATACCCCAGGCAGCCGCATGAGCGGCATGAAGAGGAACAGGTAGATAATCACCGCAGCGACCATGAATGGCGTCAGCCGCCCGCCCAGGTAGAAGTACATGCTAAGCATGAAGGCGTAGCCGGCGAGCACGAACTCGGCCATTCTCTTATTGCGTAGGGCGCGGAAGAAGAGGAAGAAGCCGGTCGTCAGAAAGAACGGGGTGGTGATGTTGCTGAACTCCTGGCGGCTGAAGTGGATCGCCACGTCGGAGATGGCCAGGAAGACCCCCGCCAGGATGGCAGCGCGCAGCCCGAACCATAGGCGGGCAAGGCCGTACACCGGCAGCACCATGAGTGAGCCCGCCAGCAATACGAACATCCGGAGGCCCAGCATGCCCGGCCCGAAGATCTTTATGCAGATGGCTATCGCCCAGTAGTAGAAGTTGGGTTGGGCGAACCAGCCGGTGCCGAAGGGGCTGGCGGGATTGCCCTCAAGGAGGCTCATGGCGTCTTCGCCCGCCTCACCCTCGTCGCCGTGCATGCCGGTGGTCCAGTCGTCCAGTCGGTAGAGCCTGATGGCCATGGCGAGGAGGAAGATCGCCACTATGATCGCGATCTCGACCTTACGAGCGAGGCGCAGATCGGTGCGGTCCTCCACGTCGTGAATGCCCGCGTCGGCGTCGCTCCCCAGCTTCGTGCGATAACCCAAGAAGGCCACGAGCAAGAGGACGACGCTGACCAGCCAGCCCCAGCCGCCAATCGCGGAGGAAAAATCGAAGCGCAACTGTCCCCAGACGGCGTATATATTCAGGCCAAGGGCCACCAGCGCCAGGCCGTAACGCAGAGCTCTAGACATCCGGGGTGATAGGCGCGGCGACAGGCGGGAAGCGCGGCGCACCTGTTGCCTGGCGCGCGAGGGTAGCGTGGTGACGACGGCGGGCTGAACGGGCGATAGAAGGAAGCTCTTGTTCTTGTAAGTCCCCCACCAGGCGACAATAAGGAGCACTATGCCGAGCGCATAGTAGCGGATGCTCGGCACGATCTCCACCTGCTTCACCAGGAACTGCTGGCCGTATAAAGCCAGCCCTACCGCGACTAGCGCCAACCAGAAACCCCGAGCCCTCCAGAAAATGGGGATCGCCCGGCGGACCCTACCCCTGCGACGAGGGCGCGGGGGTGGCGCAGGCGGCGCTCCCACACCCGAGTGCTGAGGGCCGAGGGTTGAGGGCTGAGTACCCTCGGGCCACTCTTCTGTTAGCACCGGAGACTCGGCACTCGCCAGGAGTGAAGGATCCGCGTGGCCGTTGGTGGCGGTGGCCGGGTGCTCAACGCGCGCGTGCTCCTCGCTGGGGGGCTCAGGTCCGGCGACACTGGCCTCGGTCGGGGCCTCCTCTGCCGGGCCGGGCGAGCCAGACGCCGCGTGACCCGCACCTGGAGCGCCTTCGCTTGAGCCGTAGCCGGTCCCGTACATGGAGGGTATGGGTGCGGAGGATTGCGGTTCGCTCCCGGCTCTCCTTCCCGGGAGCGGGAAGCCGAGGAAGTGCGTGGAGAGCGTAATGGCGCCAACCGCGGGCGCGAGGCTGAGAGGCATTTCAAGGGGCCGAGGCTCGGCACCTTCGGCAGACGGCGGACGCTGGCCAATGGGCGATGGAGGCACGGAAGCCGGTTCACTGGACCCATCGTCCGCCGTCCGCGGTCTATCGTCCGCCGAAGGCCCCGGCCATCGTCCATCGTGCGGTTTGTGCTCACCCCCATCCTCGCTCGTGCTCGGTGATCCCTGCACGGTGCGGCGGGTGCGCCGGCCCGTGTATGCACTAAGCCAGGCGAGCACGAGACCAATGAACACTATGAGGAAGACGGTCGCGAAGGGCCACAGGCTCTTGTCCCATGCCTGGGCCGACCAGTAGTCGCCCGAGGCCTTGCCCTGAATCAGGTATCCAAAATAGGGCACCACGAACGATGGGAAAGCGGCCACCAGGTCCAGGTTGGGCCGGAGGTCGGCGGGAAGCGCATTGATAAGCGCGGGCACGCCCTGGAGGAACAACTGGGCCTCGCCGGTAGGTTGGTTGTACATCCACTTGGGCTGGTACACGAACCCCGCCACGACCCCGAGGCTCAGGGCCAGAAGCACGCCGAAGATAGCCTTGTAGATAACGCCCCTGATATTTGATAGCGAGCGGGCGAAGGGGAGCGCGAGCAGCGGGAGGATGGAGGTAAGATAGCGTGCGGGCGGGCACCACTCACCCCACCACTGGGCATAGTTCGCCACCACACCCAAATATGGCACGAAGACGATGCCGATCCACAGCAGGTCTCCCCGCCACTCTCGCCGGGTGAGCATGAGCACCACTCCGACTATCGCCAGGATATAGATGGGGGCGGCCACGAAAAGGCCCCACTGCTCATCGATCAAAGAGCCCGCCACGCCGCGGACGGTCCCGGCCAGGTCGCTTGTGCCCGCGTGGTCCGCGAGGTTAGGCCACGGCTGCCCGTAGAGGAAGTAGAAGTAACCCATCAAGAGGAGACCCGAGGCGACAAGCGGGGTGAGTATAATCCCCAGGCCGCGGGCGCGGGACCCAGCGAGTATCGCGTATTGCGCGTTGCGTGCGTCCCCGCCCTCGATGGTAGAACCCTCTAACCTTCTTCGCTTCCGCAATATGTAATACGCACTGCGCAGCAGGCCGGCCCGGTAAAGGTAGTATAGGAAAAGGGCCACGGTCAGCGGCAAGAAGCGATAGTGCAGCCATGGCAGGAAGGCGAGGCACAGGGCGATCAGCAGCAACTGCAAGCGGTTGTTGTTGCCGAGCCAGATGCGCCTGAACGCGTAAATGACCAGCAGGGCAGCGGGCAGCTCGGGGAAGATCAAGAACGAGTAGGGCATCAGCGGCACGGTGAAGGAGAAGGCCACCCAGGTGAGCATCGCAGGCCAGAGCTTGCCCGTGCCCTGCCGCGCCAGCAGGTAGATGTTCACCGCCACGAGAGCCCCGAGGATATTGAGCAGGAACACCACCATCAGGCGGTCGCCCAGCGCGTAAGGCAGGGTAATGAGCGCGGCCAGGCCCACGCCGTGCTTCGAGTAAAGCTCATCGTGCGACCCCGAGGCCACCCGGCTGTCATGGTCTTTGGTGCCCGCAGCCTGATCCCAGGTGCAACGCCTGCCGTCGGGCTCGATCTTGGCGGCGTGAGGCGGTAGGGGGTAGGGCGCACCCGTCCAGCCCTGCCAGCCGAAAGGCCAAACCATGTTCTGGGACACCGTGCTCGGGTAGAGCTTGGCGTAGTCGGCCTGGTGGTAATTGTTGCACTCGTTGAGATCGCCATCGTTCCAAATGCTGATGGCGGTCATCGCGTAGAACGGCTCATCGCCTGTGAGCGGGCTGAGATAAGTGAGGAGGCGCGGCGCGATCAGGGCGAGCACGGCCAGCGTCACGAGGTAAACGAAAGGGGCCTCCCAGCGGGCAGGCGAAGATCGAGGGCTCAGGACTGAGGACTGAGGCTCGCCGGGCTGCTCAGTCTTCAGCGCTGAGCCCTCAGTCCTAACTTCGAGTGCGGGTGAATCCGGGTCGTCTTTGTATTCGTTGGCACCGGTAGGATCGGGTGTGGGAGTGAACATTGAGGAGCTTATAATCACCTGTCAGCGGATCAGCGAGGGGTGTGGTAGGCAAGCCCTGATCCCTAACCCCTGAGCCTAATTACACCAATAACCACCAGCGCCCCCATATAGCTTTGCGAGCGTACTGCCCAAACCTCCCGGCTCAGGCCCATATGCCCAAACATTGTATCACGTACG
>JBJMMB010000435.1:0-2451 GCA_045805005.1 Chloroflexia bacterium | reverse complement strand
CGTGCTCCTGGCTGTAGATGTTCATGAACGCCACGGCCCACAGGAAGGCGGCCCCCACGGTTACCACGCTGAGAACCGGGAACAGGTTGCGCTGCAGCACCGCCATCGGCCGGCGGCTCGAGCGCAGCCACGCAGTCCTCGCGGTGAGAGCCTGCATGAACGCGGCCCCCCTCATGAGCATGCCCGCTCCCAGGATGCAATAGATGGGCACGAGGGGCAGCACGTAGCGCATCCACTTGGTCTCTACCACGAGGATCGTGGCCCAGTACGGCAAAGCGCCCGCCATTAGCAAGATTTCCGCCGGCCTGCGCCTTATCGTGAACCAGAGCCCGACGATAAACCCGAGCACCACGATTACGCCAGGGATGGGGCTGAGGCCCCAGAACACCAGGTTCTGCATGTGATACAGCACCGGTATCGTGCCGACGTACTGGCGCGTGTAGGGTACGTCGTTCTCATCATGCCCGCTCTGGATGCCCGCCTGCTCGACAATGCCTCCCCAGAATGGGCTGGAGTTTAGCACCGCTGTCACCCCGCCTGTGCTGAATTCCGAATACTGAAAACTTGGCAGCACGTACGGTTCCGAGACCGCGAACGCCAGGAGGGCGAAAACCGCGGCGATTACCGCGTACCGCAGCCCCCGCACGAAGTGGCCGCTCGCTGACCTGGCTCGCTCGGTGGCGTCTGCAGGCTTCACACCGATCGGGTCATCGAACTCGGCCCCCAACACACGGGTCTTCTGCCGGTAAGCGGCCCTGAGCCCGATGGCCGCTATTACGATGAGCGCGAACAGCACCACCGACACCTTGCTTGCCACGGCCAGGCCGATGCACAGACCCACGCCGGTGGCCGCGCGCAATGAAGGACGTTGCATCAGCACCACGGCGAAATAAAGCGCGCCCATCATGAAGGTCACAAGGAAGGCGTCGGACGCGTAGAAATGCGCTATCTGTATATGGGTGACTGCGAATCCCACCAGGGCCGCGGCGATCAAACCCGCCGTGCGCGAATAGAGCCTCCTGGCTATCAGGAACACGAGCAATACCGTGATCAGGTCGAAGAAGCCCGCCAACATCCGCCCGATCTTGGTTACTCCCTCATATCCCAACCACCAACCTTTGCCGTGCAGGCTGTCCGGGGGCAAATATGTGTCCACCGCCCAGGCCACGCCCTTCGTTAGATATACGGGCAGCGATCCGTACGGGTAGTGCTTGCCGGCCCTCCTCAGGTTAAGGGGGCTATTGGCGACATCGAAGAACTGCGCGCTCGTCGTGGGCCAACTCAGGCCCAGCGTCTGGTCTACGATAAACCGCTCGTCCGGGTGTTGGTGAGTGTCCTGGTCGAAGTCGCGCCCGTAGAAACGGAAAAACGCGGCGACGATCAAGATCGCCACGAGGGCAATGAGGGTCCGGTGGCGTACCCACAGGGACTCTTTAACGGCGGTTTGGCTCTGGGCGGGAGGATTGGCAGTCAAGCGCAACTCCTAGTATTGGTCACAAAACGCATATAGAAAACGACCGAGTGCTCTAAAGAGTGAAACACGCGCAGAAAGCACTACACGATCTCATATGTCAAAGCACGCAGTCCGTAGACATAATTCTAACACAATGGGTTAGCAATAGGCAAGTAATCAACGAGTTATTTCCGGCTTAGGCTGCCGGTAATATATCCGAGCTAGCTGGATTAGCGAATGGACTACAACCGGTAACCGGTAGACGCCGGCTAGCGAAAACTCTCGTCCATCGCGCGGCAATAGCCTCGCTCCGACCACGAAAGCAACTGACAAATTGACAACTGGAAGCATCTGCAATAAGCTATAAAGGCCCCGGCGGCACGCCCCACTACGTGCGAGGGCCCTATTCATTATACATCACAACAATGACCATAAATAACTATTGCATGGTGTGCGGCTCGGTGATGGCTGAAGGGCAGGTTCCAACGGAAACCCGCCCGCGGCTGTTCTGCCCGACCTGCGGCTACATTCACTACATCAACCCCAAAGTCGTTTGCGGAACCCTGCCGCTGCAGGACGGCCGTGTGTGGCTCCTGCGGCGTGGCATCGAGCCCCGGCTTGGTTACTGGACCTATCCTGCCGGCTTCCAGGAGATCGATGAGTCGAGCGACGAAGCGGCCGTGCGTGAAACCCTGGAGGAACTCGGCTGCACGGTGGAGATAACCGGCCTCTTCGGCGTCTACTCCAGGCCCGACGCCCCCGTCAATATCGTCTACGTCGCGCGCCTCACGGAAAACAGCCCCGCACCCTCCCCCACCGACGAGGCCCTGGAGGTCCAGGCCTTCGCCCCCGACGAAGTCCCCTGGGATGACCTCGCGTTCTTGAGCACCCAAGCCGTCCTGAGAGATTGGGTCGCGACTCCCACCCCCCTAGCCCATCGCTAGAATGCCTCACTAACGAAAAAATATTGCTTTTAGAAACGATAATCGCGCCGCAGG
>JBJMMB010000434.1:0-3192 GCA_045805005.1 Chloroflexia bacterium | reverse complement strand
GCCCCGGCAGACCAACCCCATTACCCCACGCGCCAGTTGGTGCTTGGCGAGCTAAAGCCGGGCACTGCCACGATAGCCATAGAATGGGCTCCCGGCGGGGAGCCTGTGCGATGATACGCGCCGCGCGTCCGTTCGCCCGGCGATACAGGCATGGGGCATTCCTGGTGGGGGCTCTACTCTTCACGATCATCGTGCTCATGGTCAGCTTCCTGAGCAGGCGCACCCTGGCCCTGGATGTGGGCACCCTGGGTGACAGCCCGTTCCTGTCGGGCTTCCACGCCGACGAGGCGGACGTGGGCTATCGTTACAGGTGGACCACCGGCCACGCGGAAGTAAGGCTCGATGGCGCGGGTAGCGGGCTACTCTCCGGCGTATCGGTCCTCGCCCAGGGTCCCCAGCTTTCCGGGTCCGCGCCCGCGACAATGACGGTGTCGCTGAATGGACGGCCTCTGCAACCGGAGGGAGATCTTACGGCCCCTTACCAGGTCACGCTCACCGGTGAACTGCGGCCTTACACGTTCGCCTTCGGCACCGATAGTCCGGATGGGCAACCCCCACCCGTTCTTCAATACACCATTTCCATAGACAACTCGACGTTCCAACCGCCCGGCGATGCGCGCAGGTTAGGGGTGAAAGTCGCCAGGGTGGAGCTGAGCGCCGGGGATGGGTTCTTGCCCTCTCCCTGGCTCGTGTTCTGGGCGCTCGTGCTGGTCGCCGGGCTGTACGCCCTCCTCTCATTGCTGCCTGGGCCGTTTGCCGATCTCGGCGTGCTGGCCGCCATCATTCTTGCCGGGGTGCCGCTCGCCCTGGCTAACCCCGTATACGTGGCTGCCTACCTCCCGCCCATCGCCGCCTTCGTGGGCGTCCTGGGCCTCCTCGTCTGGCAGCGCGACAGGGTGCGGCGCTGGCCTCAGGCCGTCGATGCGCTGCGGGCCAGCACCACGCCCGCCCTACTCATGGGCGGGGCTATGCTAATCTATGCTGTGCTAGCCCTCTGGGTGCTTCCCCAGGTCGATTGGATAGGCCACGCCGACTACGCCGAGAACGCCGTGATCGCCCGCAACCTGATCGGCGGCAAGGGTCTCACGGTTGATTACCTGGCCCAGTTCTACCGCGACTACGGCCCCGGCATCTCCCACCCTGCCGACACCTGGCCCCTGTTACAGCCCCTGCTGATCGCCCCCTTCCTCGCCCTGCTAGGCACGGCCACCTGGGTCGCCAAACTACCCAACCTGTTTTTGCTGCTCGCCCTCGCCTGGGCGGTGTTCGCCGTCGCCTCCCGGCTGTGGGACGGGCGCGTGGGCCTGTTCGCCGGTCTGCTCACCCTGCTCCACCCTTACTTCTTCAACTCGGTGCTCTACCCCATCAACGACCTCGCCTTCACGCTCATCTTCTTCGTGCTCGCCTGGCTCGTGTGGCGCGCCCTTTCCCCCCGCGCCCAGGAGGACGCCCTCGATATAGAGAGCGGCGGAGTGCGCCCTCTGCTATACATAGGCGCGCTCGTGGGCCTGCTCATCTGGAGCAAACCCTCCGGGGCCGCGCTCCTCGTTGGGCTGGCGTTGTGGGCCGCCTGGACCTGGCTGCGCTGGAGCAAGGCTCAGGGCCGCCGGTTCTCGTGGCGTCCCCTGCTCATCACGGTGGGCACCGGCATCGCGGTGCTGCTGCCCCTGATGGCCCGCAACCTTCTGGCCTTCGGCCTGCCCTTCTACTCGACAGAGAGCTTCGACGCATGGCTGCTCCGCTACTGGCCCCTGCATGATTGGGAAGACATATACAAGTACTACATCGGTAGCGAATTGCCCCACCCGCGCTGGATCGTGGGTGGTAAGTTCGGCTACCAGAACTTGCTGGACGCAATTTCCACCAACTTTGCGTGGGTGTGGCAGAAAGGCGTACTGAGCGACCCCTCCCAGGGCGACTACGTGCTCGGCCTCCTCCCCCTCTCCGGGGCCCTGGTGGGCCTGGCTACCGCGTCCCGCCGGATGACTAATCTTTTCGCAATGGTTGGTGTGAGCCTCGGCTGCTATGCGCTCTTCGTGCTTCTGTACTGGCACTTCGAGGGCCGCTACTTCCAGGTGGCCGTGCCCTGGCTCTACCTGCTCCTCGCCGCGGGCGTCTTCTGGGTGTGGGACGGGCTCCGCGAGGGCATGGGTCCGGGCACCGCCTTCCGCCTGCCGGTCGCTGCTTACTGGTTCCTCCCCCTGGCCGTCATCGCCTTGCTGTGGCCCTCCATATCCGCCATCCGCGCCCAGGCGGAGGCCGACACGCAACCCACCGGTTTCGTGGCCGGCATGCAGTGGCTGAATGAGCATAGCTCCCCGCAGGATGTAATAATGACCCGCGACCCCTGGGAGCTGAACTGGTACACCGGGCGCAAAGCAGTCATGGTCCCCAACGACGACCTCGCCACCATAGAAAGTGTCGCCAAGCGATACGGCGCCACTATGCTCCAATTGGGCGGCCCGGTCGACGGCATAGACGTCAGGCGCTGCCCCAATACCACCGGCTCCCGCCCCGCCCTCGACGGCCTCTACTGCGCCCAGGAGCGCCCCGGCTACAAGCTTCTCTACCGCCAGGGTGGGCTAACAATTTATTCCCTGAAATAAGCAGGACAGGCGGCGGCGCTCTCTTGCTCTCAAATAAACAAAAAACGCGCCTGCAGGCGCGTTTTTTGTTTATTCTAAATATCTTTCTTAGGCTGCGGCGGGCAGCTCTTCCTCGTCGCGGAAGCGGGGCAGGGCCACCAGGTTGGGGGCAGTGGGTGGGTTGGGGCCCTGGATGCGGGCGTAGGCGGACTGGCGCTTGGGTCCGAAACCCTTCAGCTTGATCACCTGGCCGCGGCGGGCGGCGTCGCCAAGCTCGGCGGGCGAGTTGACTCCCAACTCCTTGTGCAGTCTGATCGCCAGCTTGGGGCCGACCCCCTCGATGTTCATCAGGCTGTCAACCGCGGGCGGTAGGTCGGCCTTCAGCTCGACGTAGAAATTCATGGAGCCGTCGCGCACAAGCTCGCGCACTTTCGTGCCGAGCCTCTTGCCGAGGCCCAGGTTAGGCCACAGCTCTTCGTTCAGCGCGGCCTCCAGCGACACCGGGCCCAATCTCAGCAGCGTGCGTGCCGCGTCCCTGTACCGCGCGATCCTGTACTGGTTTGCCCCTGCCATTTGCAGCAGCGTGGCGCAATTGAACAGCACCTCG
>JBJMMB010000433.1:0-7722 GCA_045805005.1 Chloroflexia bacterium | reverse complement strand
GGCGGCACCAACCTGTGGATGCTGCTGATTGACCATGATCTGATAAAGAAGCACAGGCCCACGCTCACCTTCCGGTCGGCCATTTTCGGCGATGGGATCATCCTGCCGCTGGTGAACGTGATGATGATGAAATCGTTCAGGCGCTGGCGGCCGCACCTGAGCGCCCGCACCGCAGTGCTACCTATACTGGGGGGCAGCCTGGTATCGCTTATGTTTCACGTCGGCCAGGGGAGGGGAGGGCTGGTCAACTGGACGATGCCCAAGCCCTGGCACTGGAACCTGCTCGGGTATTATCACTTCGTATTTATGTCCACGCAGTTCTCGTACATGCTGCTTTACCTGTCGCAACTCGCCGGGCGCCGGGCCAACGGGGAGCCGATGGCGGAGGACCAGAAGCGCGACCTCGCTATAATTGGGGCCGCGATGGGAGCTTTTGGGCTGTTGCTGTACACGGACTACTACTGATAATTACGTCAGGGGCAGCACTTTAGCTCGAAGTTGAGGATGCGCCAGCCTGGGCCGCGTTCTACGATGCGGGCGGTAATGACGTCGGTTTGCTGCCAGCCCTGGTCGGGAGCGGGGGTTGGAGAGCCGGCGGCGGTTCTGGGGCGGACCTGGGCTGTGATGGTTACCTGTAGCTCGCCGTTGTCGAGGGGCTTGCTTGAGGACTTCTTGTTCCTGATTTCATAAACCCGGACCCGCTGGGAGGCTTCTTTGATGGAGGCGTCGAGGGTTGCCGAGGGGGTGACGACGCCGGGGGCCATGTAGGCTCGGGCGTCGTCTAGCTCGGCTTGCTGCAGGTGTATGAGGAAGTTCGAGAGCGCCCCGCCCGGTATGCGCGTGGTCTGTATCTGCTCCAGGCACCCTGTCAGGAGGAGCGCGCCGAGGATGGCCGGCAAGAAGGCCCTGGCGAGCCGTGGGGCTCTTTGACCCAAGGCCCGGTTTAGTGACAACATTTAGGATATTATACATTCATGCGCACCATAACCCTATTTCCCGAACAATTCGAACTGGTCAACGAGCAGGTAGCGGAAGTGACATTCGTCCATGCGCTTTCGCCCGAGGACCATGATGCGGAAACGCTGGCGTTCATGGCTAAGGAAGGGCTTCATGAGGATTACAGAGCCTGTGATCTTTGGATAGTGCTCAAGGATGGGCGAAGCTTTGGGTTCATGGCAGCGACGCCTGAGTTCCTCAGAGATTACATGGAGAGAGAAAGCGCTTTGTCGTTCGTGTTACTCGGACTGCTTGTCATCAGCCATCTGGCTGATGAAGCAATTTTGCACGCGTTAGAACACAGCTTGTCACAAGCAACTGCCTATGAAGTAGAGTCTTTAGGCTTTAGGATGATCAGTAAGCAGAACGACGCTGACGCAACAGTTAGCCCCTAATCTCTGACCATTGGAGGGATGATGCAAAGTCAGCAGTCGTAGACGGGATCCTGCGTGCTCGCCGCTGGCTGCTGACCTCCTGATATCAGGGTAACCACCCAGGGTCTCCACTGTGCCAATCCCTATGTGCTTCGCTGATCTTGCACGAGTGCACCGGTTATGGGGAGGGTGCTGCCTTCAGGGGTGGCGGGCCAGCGAGGATGCGTTGGCGCATTTCCTCGAATGGGGCTCGCCAGCCGTGGATGGGCTCCAGCCACCAGGTGGCTCCGGCTTCGATGAAGGGGGCGACGATTTGGGCGGCTGCCTCGGGGTTATCAGCGGGGGTGTCTTGCATTATGACGACGTCGAAGCTGCCGGTGGAGGTGCGGTGGCTGTTGGTGAAGGCTAAGATCTCGTGAAGGCTGGCGGGGTTCATGTTGCCCTGGAGGGTGCCTGGGAAGAGGCCGTCGTAGCGGGCCGCTCGGCGGAGGGGAGCCTTGTGGGGCCAGAAGCCCGCGACCCAGATGGGTATGCGCGGCTTCTGGACGGGCGTGGGGGTGAACCGGGCTCCACGCACCTGGAAATGGGAGCCGTCGTAGGTAAAGTCCTCGCCGGTCCAGAGGCCACAGAGCACGTCGAGGGCTTCGTCCAGCATGGCGGCTCGAATTGCGGGGTCGGAGGGGAGGCCGAACTGCTCGAACTCGGAGCCGGAGTCGCCCAGGCCAACGCCGAGGGCGAGGCGGCCTTTCGAGAGGTGATCGACGGATACGGCCTCGCGGGCCACCTTCCAGGGGTGGCGGCGGGCGAGCGGGGTGACCATGGTGCCGATGCGTATGCGCTCGGTGCTCATGGCGATGGCAGCGAGAGCCACCCAGGGGTCGACCTGGGGCTCGGGCGGGGACATAGATATGTGGTCCCAGATGAAGAAGCCGTCCCAGCCGGTGGCTTCGGCCTGCCGGGCAAGGTCGGCAAGTACGCGAGCATCTGCGTATTCGGCACAGGAGGAAACGTGAAGGCCGTATTTCATGGGGTATACCTCCTCGGTAAGAGCGAGTTGTGTTGGCAGGGAGGGCCCTGCACCCCTGACCCCCTTTCCTCGGGAGGGGGAGAATAATATGAGCTTTGGGGGACACCCCCAAACCCCCGGCAGGGAGACCCCTGCACCCCTTCTTGGGAGGGGGAGAGAATTGAGTGTTGGGGGACACCCCCAAACCCCGGCAGGGAGACCCCTGCACCCCTTCCTCGGGAGAAAGGGTGAGAGTTGGGGGACACCCCCAAACCCCGGCAGGGAGGGCGCTGCACCCCTTTCTTGCGGGGAATACCGCAAGTCTCTTGGTGGGGAGAGCCCCTCACCCCCCGACCCCCTCTCCTCGAGGAGAGGGGGAGAATGGAATGAGCTTTGGGCTCCAATGCGCCAAGCCACAGGCGGGGAGGGCGCGGCACCCCTTTTTGTGGTGAGTGGCTGGGGGACACCCCCAAACCCCGGCAGGGAGGGCGCTGCACCTCATTTGCTCGACAATTACATATACCACTGTGGGGGCCTGGGGGTTCAGTGTGATGACAGGGGGGCGCGGCGCGGGTATACTGGTGGTCGTGAATGCTGCCGTGGAGGAGGTTGGAACTCGCGGGAAGCGTACGCAGATTTTGGTTTGGAGGGATTTTGAAATGAGTGAGAGCGAACGATGGGACGGGACAGAGAGCGGGCCGAAGACGGGCCCAACGGGGGACCCGGACTCGGATATGGCTTTGCAGTTGGTGATCGCGAGGTTCGCGGACGAGACGGCGGCTGATGCGGGTTTCAATACTATCAAGGACGCGGAGAGGCAGGAGGGTATCCTGGTGCGGGACGCCGCGGTTGTGAACCGGACGGACGGAAATACTCTGCACGTGAGGGACGAGCACGACTGGCCGGGGCGCGTGGGGGCACTGCTGGGGGGCGGCATCGGCGCTGTACTTGGGATGCTTGCCGGGCCTTTGGGATTTGTGGTCGGCGGAGCGGCGGGGGCGGCGATCGGAGCGGGGGCGGCCGCGGGCCGGGATTCCGGTATGTCGGACCAGAAGCTGAAGGAGTTCGCTGTAAGTCTGGGGCCGGGAGGGTCGATGGTCATCGTGGCGGTGGCCAGGTTCTGGAGCGCGGCTACGGCGGATATTCTGAAGCGGGCCGGTGGGGATGTATCGGTGATGGACCTGACGGATGAGATAGCCCAGCAACTCGACCTGGAGCAGAAATAGACAAACTGCTGCTCTGCCCAGCAGCAGTTTGTCCGGCTTTTTTCGCCTCCCGGTGGCTTGAAGCCGAGGGAATTACCGGGAAGCTGCGCCCATTGTTACGGCCCCGGAGGGCTTGATGGCTATCTCCTCTGTTCCAGCGGGACGGCACCGCTCGCCCCGAAGTTGTTCTTGAGGAGAATGAAGTCGTTGACGTCGACCCGGCAGTCGCCGTTGAAGTCGGGCCGGTTATCGAAGTTGAGGCCGCCGCAACCCCTGGCGAAGTAGCCTTTGAGCAGGATGAAGTCGGAGGCGGTGACGGCGTTATCGCCGTTGGCGTCGCCGGAGGGCATGGAACCCAAATCCAGCTGGGTGACGGTCGCGCCCGTCAGGTCGACGGTGCCCGCGTTGGCGAGGAACTGCGACCCTTTGGCCCACCAGAGGTAGGTGCCGTCGGGCAGGTTGTCTACCGAGACGGTGAAGTTGCCGCTGGCGTCGGTGTTCTGCACGGGGTAGTCGGTTATCTCGCCGCCGTCAATGGGGCGGAGGGTGAGCTTGATGGGGAGGGCCTGGAGGGAGGTTGGCTGGGCCGGGCGACCGCTCCAGACGACGTGAGCGCTCAGGTCTCGGCGGGCGGGCGGGCATGACTCCTCGGTAAAGGCCAGTTGCAGGCCACTGCTGAGGGCCGAGGAGTTGCAGGAGTGCTGGGTGTACTGGTTGGTATTGCGCTGCACGCCGGCGGTGGCGCTGTTGCCGCCGTTGATGACGGAGGCGTAGACGAAGTCGAACCTATCTTGCCCCTCGTATAGACGCACCTCGAAGTTGGCGCTGCCGCCGGAAGGATTGAAGGTACTGGCGCGCCACTCGATGTTGAGGATGCGGTTGGGGGCCGAGCCCGATACGGAGGTGTAGATGCCGCAGCCCGCGCAGTCGGTGCGGAGGTCGTCCCAGTAGGGCATGAGGGCGTTATTGAAGTTGGCGTAGGGGAGGCAGGAATTGACGAACGACAGGGTCGCGCCGGTGAAGAGCATGTAGCCATCGGAGCCGACCTTGGCGGAGCCGTAGGGGGTGCCGTAGAGGTTGTAGGTGAAGGGGAGAGTGACGTCGGCCAGGCAGTCGTCGCAGCGAGAGCCGGGGACCAGGTCGGTGCCCGCTACTAGGGAGGCGCCGGTGGACGAGGCTATGGAGTAGTTGGAGCCGGGGCCGCAGGTGGGGACAGGAATGGGCGTGGGCGGGGTGCCGGTTACGGTGGGCGTGACTACGCGGGTGTTTGTGGGCAAGCGCGTATCAGTGGCGACGCGGGTGTTGGTGGGGGTGCGGGAGGGGCAGGACGAGGGCGTGGCGAGGGTGAAGGCGAGTTTTGAGCCGCTGTTGAGCGACGGCGGATTGCCGGGGCAGGAGTACTGTACGAAGACGTTGCCGTCAGAGTCTTGCTCGGCGCCTATGGTGGCGGTGAGGGTGGTGGGGGTGGTGTAGACGACGTCGAAGTGATCCTGGCCTTCGTAGAGGATGACGGTGAAGTTGACGGAGTTGCCTCCGGAGAAGGTGACGGCCCGGTATTCAATATTGAAGGTGCGGTTGGGGGCGCTGCCCGAGACGGAGGTGTAGACGCCGCAGCCGGTGCAGTTGGCGCTCTGGATCATATTGAGGTCGAGCCAGTAGGCGAATATGGCGTAGCTGGTGCGGGTATCGGGCAAGCAGGAGATCGCGAAGCCGGCATCGGCTGTGGGGCCGAAATCTAGCTGGCCGTTGCTGCTGGCGACGACGGAGGTAAAGCTCTGGCCGTAGACCGAGTAGGCAAAGGGCAGGTTTATGGGGAAGGTGCAGTCGTCGCATTGCGAGCCTGTGACGAGGTCGGTGCCGGGCACGGGGGCAGCGCCCTCGGTGCGGACGATGTCGTAGTTAGGTGGGCAGACCAGGGGGCTATCCTGGCCCTGGGCGACAAGGCGGGGAGAGGCGGGGGCCGCGCCGGCAGTGCCAGCGAAGACCAGACCCACTACGAGGTAGGCGCCCGCTAGCAGGGTGATGAATCCGAGGAGCACATACCACCGCGTCCTCCGAATTTGCAGGTCAAACATTATCAATTCCTCCTCCTCCATCGTTGGTTCAGGCGAAAACTGCACCTTTTCAGGCCGGGTGCAGGGCCGCAGGGCCGGAACGCTCAAGGCCATGCCTGCCACGGCACAAGAACCGGCCCTGAAACCGCTGGGAGTAGGGTATCCGAAAACGGGGGCGAATGGAAGGGTATAAGGACACAGGGAGGGTCACAAACGGAGGTACAATTTGGGCTTTCGGCTGACGATGGACGATGGACGATGGACGATGCGGTCGGGGGGCCAGTCGGCAGTCGGCTGGGGGTTGGGGGTTGGGGTTGGGGGTTGGGTGCTTGGGGCTGGGACGTGGCTCTAGCACCTAGCACCCAGCACCTATTTGTTCAGGGCTTGTTGGACGGGTTGGGGGGAAGGGTGTCTCGGTAGAGGCCGCAGGCTTTGAGGATTTGGACGGCGGATTGGCGGATGCGGCGGGCTCCTTCGGAGGGATACTCGCTCTTGAGGACGAGGTCTTTAGCGAGGATGTCGATGGCGTTGGAGGCTAGCTGGCGGAGGCGGTCGGCGTGGGAGGACCAGAGGTCGTGGCGGCGGCGGTTGAGCTCGGAGGCGAAGGCGGGGTTGTGGTTGCGCCAATCGCAGACGGTCTGGCGGCGGAGGTCGAGGGCTTCGGATACCTGGCGGTCGGATTTGCCCTGGATGAGGAGGTCGATGGCGTTGTGCTGCTGGACGGTGAGATTTTCTGAAATGTGTCCGCAATTGTCCGGATTTATCGGGTCTTCCATGGTTGGTTCCTCCTGGTGGGTTGGGTATTTGTGAAATGTGTCCGGAATTGTCCGGATGTGTCCGGTTAGGCTGGGATTTGCGAAAAAGTGTCCGGAATTGTCCGGTATTGTCCGGGGGCGATGGATGTTGAGTGCCGGGTGTGATATGTGATTGTTAATGTACGGGGACCAGTGGCGGGCGGTGATGGGGATGCGGTCCTAGTACTATGGTACAGCAGGAAGTGCGAGAACGGAAATAGTACATTAGTCCTATATTTTAAGGCGGTTTAGGCATGAAATTGTTCAAATTGGGGTATGGGGGGTGCCCGGCGGGTGAGGTGGCCCGGCGGCTAAAGCCGCGGGCTACATGAACGAAGCCCACCTGCGCGGGCTGGCGTGCGGGGCCTTTACAGCTACCTTATAATAGGGGTGCAGCCAACGCATAGCTGCGCGCTTCCATAGCAGGCGGGTTAGTTTGCTATTCCAGGTTGGGGTGCCTAAAGTGCTTCTTCCACCGGCCGTGCGCAAGACCGGCAGCCCCTGGGCGGGCTCTCGGAGAGCCGTCTTAGCTTTCGGAGTGTTAGCCGCTGTGATCCTTTGGCCATGCCTCGCTCTTTCTGGGCTTGTAGGGTCGCCCCTGCCGGCGGCAATCGCACGAGCACAGGTAGGCCAGGCAGCGTCGGGATCGCTTCCTGCCTGGTCGAGCTCGACAGGGCTTGCGCCGGCGGTGCTGACAGCAACGCCCACGCCAACCTGTAACCCTTCGTGGTCTACGGTTGCCAGTCCGAATCCCAGCGCCTCACTTCAATATCTGTTCGCTGTGGCTGCTGTGTCCACCAATGATATTTGGGCAGTAGGAGTGTACGAGCCGAATCCCAATGCAGGGTGGTCGCTGACATTGCACTGGGATGGTAACGCTTGGTCTCAGATCCCTAGTTCTAACCCAAATCCCACCGGCGATAACTACCTTATTGATGTGACTGCGGTAACTACTAACGATGTTTGGGCTGTGGGTTATACCTATCGCACAGGCGCAGGTACTCACACCCTAACTGAGCATTGGGACGGAAGTCAGTGGAGCGTTGTGTCCAGCCCAAATCCTGACCCTGCGGAGGACGAGCTTTATTCAGTTTCGGCAGTATCCTCGACAGACGTTTGGGCGGTGGGTTACTATAACACGACGGTCAGCAGCCTAAGGTACAGCCAGACGCTGGTAGAGCATTGGAATGGGGTCCAGTGGTCTGTAGTACCCAGCCAAAACGTGAACCCGATACAGAACAACCACCTGTACGATGTCTCAGCCCTCGCCTCCAACGACATTTGGGCTGTGGG
>JBJMMB010000432.1:0-2021 GCA_045805005.1 Chloroflexia bacterium | reverse complement strand
TTGGAGCACGACCTGAAGAACGTGCTCGCACGGGCGGCCGCCCCGCCCCTGGTCCAGCCTGCATCCCGCCTGAGCGGAGTTCCACCGCGGAGCGTGCTCTGGCATGAGTACACCCGTCTCAACCAGGCACTTGAGGAGCTCGACGAATGCACCCTGCGGGCTATGCCCGCGCATGAGCGCGAAGCGCGCTTCAAATCCGCCCACCTGCTCGAGCGGCTCGAGGGAGAGGACAAGCTGGAGGCTTACGACAGGCTGCAAATGACGGTGCAGCAGCGGCTGGCCTCGGCTGAGGAGTTACTCATCTACAGGCTGGGCCGCGACTCGTACGATTTCAACGTTCGTCCCCCGGCGCTCGGCTACGCCCTCGCCCCGAGAAGTGATCCTGCGTTCCTCGGCAAATCTGCGTATCCCTTGGTTAGCGAGCACGAGATCAAGGTGAGCGGCAGGCTCTCAGGTTCGGTGGCGGAGGCAGGTTTGACTAAGGTCTCGGTCGTCGCGCTCGACCGCGTCAATGGCCTGATCGCCCTCAAACTATGGCATACCAACTGCGCGCTCGAGCTCGAGAGCAAAGGCGTGGCCGACTTCCGAAGCGACGTGATGGTCGATCCGGTAGGTGAGGACTATCTCAGCAGCAAGCTACGGCTCACCCTGCGGGGTATAGGTCGTCCGGCCTCTGCCGGGGAGGACGAGAGCGCCGCTCACGCGTTGGGACTCGCAGGCGCCGCCGGCAGCCTTAGTGGCGTGGACGAAACGGCCCCGACGCCAGAATCTCCGGCTTCAGAATTCTTGTGGCAAGCGCCGCGGCTTGCGAACACCCCAGTAGCGCGAGACGTGGCCCCTGTCAGGGCCCGTCTGGAGGCGTGCGGGGAACACCTCAACGCCTCGCAATGGGCCGCATGGGAAGCGGCCCTTACGCGCCGCCTGGCGCTGATCTGGGGGCCGCCGGGCACGGGCAAGAGCCAGACCCTGCGGGCGATAGTCGCCGCTGCCGTGTGGCACGCCCATCGAGAGCAGATGCCTCTGCGGCTGCTCATTTCCTCCAACAACTATACGGCTATCGACAATGTACTGCTTGGCATCGATACGCTGCTGGCGAGGGTCCTGGATGTAAAGGCGTACCGGCTCTTCCGGCTGCAGAGCCAATACAACGACCCCCCTGCCGAGCTGCTGCAACACCCGGACATCGAGCCGGTGATAGTCAAGACCACGCAAGCCCCGGAGGATATTCAGGACCTGCAGGCGATGCTGGACACGCCCTCCCGCATCGTCGTTGTGGCCGGTCCTCCTCAGCAGTTGCACAATCTTGCCATCTCAACCAGGAACAAAACCAAAAAGGCCACCCCTGAGCGAACACAGAGGCGCTGGTTCGACCTGGTGATTATAGATGAGGCCTCGCAACTCGACGTGGCCGAGGCAACGCTGGTGGTATCGAAGGCAGCGGAGGGCGCGGCCTTCGTGCTCGCGGGTGACGACAAGCAGCTTCCGCCGATCCAACCGGCGACGCCTCCCGAGGCGCTCGAGCATGTCGTCGGCTCGGTATATAACTACATTCGACACCATCACCAGGTTGACCCGCACCCGCTTCAGGTCAACTACCGCTCGTGCCGGACACTGGTCAATTTCACCAGGCGCGCAGGATACGATCCCGGCCTGCGTGCCTACCATGAAGACCTGAGGTTGGGATTGCTGGCGCCCGGTCTCTCTTGTGAGTCCTACGGGCCACCACCCACAATCAATATGGGGAGAGAGGAGGCCTTTGGGGCGCACCCCCAAGCCCCAGGCAGGGAGACCCCTGCACCCCATCTTGTTGGGAGGGGAGCGATCGGGGGACACCCCCAAGCCGCCGGCAGGGAGGGCCCTGCACCACTTTTTGCCGTGGAGCGTCCGGACAACTGGCCGGAAACGCTCTACTGGACACCGAACTGGGGCCGGTTCCTTGACCCGCAGCGGCCCGCGGCGTGCTTCATCTATGAAGACGACGTAGCAGGCCAATCTAATCCCTTTGAGGCCGACTCTGTCGC
>JBJMMB010000431.1:0-2405 GCA_045805005.1 Chloroflexia bacterium | reverse complement strand
GGCATATGGCCGTCCGGGGCCAAGCAGACCGACGTGCCGGGGCACACCTGGATCTTGCCCTCGCTGCTGGTCCGCGCCGGGGTGACGTTTCTCCACCTAGGGTGCAACCCGGGCAGCCACCCACCCCACGTGCCGCGTCTCTTCTGGTGGGAGGGCCCGGATGGCTCCCGCCTGTTGACTTATTACTCCCAGGGGGGCTATGGCACCTCGCTGCTGCCTCCCGAAGATTGGGACCTGGACACCTGGCTGGCCTTGCAGCAGACGGTGGACAATATAGGCCCGCACCGCCCGGAAGACCTCGCCCGCATGCGCGCCGAGCTCGAGCAGCACGCCCCTGCAGCGGAACTGGTATTCGGCGAGCTGGGTGACTTCGCCGCATCGCTCCTCGAACATCCCGAGCAATTAGCGGGCCTGCCCGTGGTACCCTGCGACCTGGCTGATACGTGGATTCACGGGGTTGGCACCATGCCACGGGAAGTGGCCCGGGTTCGCGCTCTACGCGCCCAGCTCTTTGCCCTGGAAAGCCTGGCCGCCTTTGCTGGCTGGCCTGAGCATGACCAGGGCGAACAGGCGGGCGCGGCCGGCCTTACCGGCTTCCCGCTGGCCCGGCGGATCGCGCCCGCCATAGACGCGGCTTACGAACAGCTGATGCTGTTCGGCGAGCATACCTGGGGGCTCGACGTAAAGTCGACCATCAAGCGAGCCTTCGGCCCCGACTTCGAGGCCGCCCGCCGCACCCAGCCCTACAGGCACCTGGAAGACTCGTGGATAGCCAAAGCGGCTTACGTGGACAGGGCCGAGGAGGCGCTCGCGCCCGCTCTGGAGGAGGTGCGCCTTGCGCTGCGCGACAGCAGCGCCCTGGCCTCTGAGCCCATCTCTCCCCCCACCTCTCCGGCCGCCGGCCACATCGGGGTGCCGGGGCCCGGCCCCGCCCGGCGCACCGGGCGCAACACGCTCGAAAACGCCAGCTTGCGGGTAGAGGTCGACCCGGCATCCGGGGGCATCGTGTCGCTCCTGTGCAAGCGCACCGGCCGGGAGTGGGTGGACCTCTCCAGCCCGGAACCCTTCGGCGGTTACCGCTACGACCTCTACTCCGTGGCAGATATCGCTGAATTCATGCGGGCTTACGGCCTCTACTTCCAGGACTGGTTCGTGCAGGACTTCGGCAAGACCGGGTACCCGGAAGACAGCGTTCATCTCACGGCCTACGCCCGCGACTTCGATCTTTCCCCCTCGCCGGACGCCGGCTCCAGCCCCGCGCTCGTGATGGCCGGTGGGGTACTGAGCCCCGCCGAGCTGCGTACGATGAAAGTGCCCGAGCAGCGCATATCGATCACCGTATCCCTGCCCGAGGACGTGCCCTGCGTCGACCTGGAATACCGCGTAAGCAGTAAGGTGGCAACCCCCCTGGCCGAGAGCGCGGTCGTGCCCCTACCCCTCAATTTGCCCAGGCCTGCTTTCAGGTTGGGACAGACCGGCTCCGTCATAGACCCCGGACGCGATATAGCCGCCGGCGCTAACCGCAGCCTCTGGTGCGTGGATAGCTGGCTGGACGCCTCCGACGACCGGGCCGGCATGGGCCTGATACCCATCGATATGCCCCTCGTGTCCATTGGCAACACCGGCATCTTCATGTTCGAGCCCCAGAGGGTGCCGGCCGAGCCCGTGATCTACTCGCACCTGTTTAACACCCAGTGGGGCACCAACTTCCGGCAGTGGCACGAGGGAGATTTCACTTTTCGGATCAGGCTGGTGCCACACGCCGGTGACTGGCGCTACGCTCGCTTATGGGAAACGGCCCTCCACACCGTCCGGTCCCCACTCTCCCGTTCGGGCAGCCCGCAGGCCCCCCTGCCAGGGAGCGTCCGGCCTCTAAGGCTTTCGGACGGGTTGGTGCTGCTTTCCCTCCGTCCCAGGCACGATGGCGAAGGCCTGGTCCTGCGGTTCTGGGACGCCCTCGGCCTGCCCAGGGAGGCGACGATTGAGTTGGACGGCCCGGTGGCCGCCGTCTGGCGTTGCGACCTGATGGAGCGCCCCCAAGAAAGACTGGAGCTCGCCGCCGCTGCGCCGCGGGCAAAGCTCAATCTGCAGATTGCCCCGCACGCTGTTGAGACGTTGCTGGTCGAGTTCGCCTAAACTGTCCAACAACGCCCATGGCGCAACACGCTTACTCAGGGGCGGACCCTGCGTTCGCCCGGCAGACCCGGGCTTGACACCCGCGGTGGTCCGGCTACCAGGTCCGCCCACGCTCGAGAGAGTGATGGCGTATCGTAGCATACCAAAAAGGGGAGATTGGACCGGATGAAGATCATAATGCTGGCGGCGTTGACCATCGACGGCAAGCTGGCGCGGAACTCGGCTCACTTCGTGGACTGGACCTCCAGGGAGGACAAGCGCATCTTTTC
>JBJMMB010000430.1:0-7236 GCA_045805005.1 Chloroflexia bacterium | reverse complement strand
GCAGATAGTCGAGGGCATCGGCAAGTTGGAAGGCCCAACCGAAGACCTGCATCGCGGGGCGGGGCATACTCATCTGGCTGAGGCGCACGCCCTGGCGGGGCTCGGCGACGGCGTAGTAGCGGGCCTTGCCGAAGGGTGTGTAGGTATAGAAATCTACCACGGGCACCAAGTTGGGGTGGTAGAGGCGCAGGTCCATGAGGCTGGGATCCTGCATGAGAGCGTCGGGCCTGAAGCTCTCGGCCATGAGGTAGAAATCGGCCGGGACATGGTTGGCGAGGGGCGCACCGCAGTGCTCGCAGATAGTGGTATCGACGGAGGAGAGGCGGCCGCAAGTGTCGCATTTCTGCTGCCGGCGGGGGACCACCCGGTAGAGGTTGCGATCAACGCCGTGGTGGAGCTGGCTCTGCACGACGTATTTACCGGCCACCACAGCATTTACAGGCAGGGGGGTAAGTTCCTCGGCCTCGATGGCGCTTAGAGGGGCGGTCGTCTGGGGCCCGGCCTCGGTGGCGAGGTCCTCGGCTGCTTCGTCCGCGATGGCGGCGTCCGCTGCCGCCTCGTCTTCGACGGCCGCCTCCGGGGTGGGCTGGGCCACTTCCGCCACGTATGCAACCTCTTCTTCACCTTCCTCTTCGCCTTCCAGGGATTCCTCGGCGCTTTCAGCGAGGGGAGGGGCGGCAAGGGCGGCCTCGGCGGCGGGGGCTTCGGGTTGATCCATCACGTCGACGGGCGCGGCACCGGCATTGAGCTCGGCGGCCATAGGGGCCACGGGCTCGTTGGGCTGCTCAAGCTCGGCGGGCGGGTGTGTTTCCTCGGAGGTCACGGGGAGGTCTGCCACCTCGGCCTGGAGTGCGGCGGGGGGCATATCGGTCACACCGTTGGTGTGCTCCAGGTCGGGCGGGGCGGCATCTGCCGGCTGCACGGCGGGGGGTTCAGCGGGGCCCTGAACCGGCTCGGCGGCGGGCCGGTCCTCCGTTTCTTCGGGCCTAGGGTTGTGTCTGCCGATGCGGCGAAGTTTGTTCATGAATCCTCTCGAACGATTCTAGGTTTTCGATTTTGGACTTTGGATTGCAGTCTAATCCAAAATCGCTGACTTTGAATAAGAAATGCACGTTAATCTCAGACCCTGGGGACGCGGAAAATGAAGCGCACGTCGCCCAGGCGCACTAAGTCACCGTCGGATAGGATGTTCTCACCGGTGCGCATCTCGTTGACGAAGGTGCCGTACTCGGAGTCGCGATCCACGAGGGTAAAGCCGTCCTGGTCTCGGCGGAGCTCGGCGTGGACCGGTGAGACGGTGCGCCAACCCTTGAACGCGGCATCTATCACTATGTCGTTGCCGCCCGCGGTGCCTATGACAATGCGAGGCCGGGAGAGGACGAACTCCAGTTGCTCGTCGACCCGGTCGAGGGTTTCCAGATAGGGAGTATCAGCTTCAACAACATCGATGGGCGGCGGGGGGGCGGCCGCTGCCGCGGCGAGGGCGGCGACCTGGGGCCGCAAGTCCTGGCCGCATTCATGGCAGAACTTCTCGGAGGTGCTATTAGCGGACCCGCAGTTGGCGCACTGCACAGTGGCGGGCATGCCTGAGGCGGCAGCCGAGGCGACGGCGGGGACAGCATAAGGCGGCGTGACGGGAGCCTCGGGAGCCGGAGGGGCGGCAGCCGGAGTGGGGGTCGTGGAATCTGCCGGGGCATCGGGAGCCAGTACGTCGGGAGCCGGTGCGCCGGCGGGCTCAGGGGTTGCCGAAGCTTCAGCGACGGTATCGGCTGCGGGCTCGGCGGGGGCCGCCGTGGCCTCATCGAGGGCAGCGGCGGCGACAATTGGCGCGGCTTCACCGGCGACAACGTCTTGAGAGGCCGGGGCGGCGGAGGGCTCGGGCAAGGCATCAGTGGGGGTTACCGGGGGCTCGGGGGCGGCGGGTGGGGTCTGCATGCCATCGCCAGTGGTGACGGTTTGCGAGGACTCCATAGCGCCCGTGATATCGGATTTACGACGCAGGTTGGCGGCTTCGGGGCTCTCGACGGCCGCGACCGCCGGTGTGCGGCGCTGGCGCATAGCGGCGAAGCCCAAGCCTGCCAGGACAATCACCGCCAGCACAAGGACGATGAGCCACGGAAAGTCGCCGCCGGAGGAGCTGGAGGTAGTGCCGGGCTGCTGGGTAGTGCCGCTGGCGCTGCCTGTCGCGACGGGCGAGGGATTGGCGCCGCCCCCGTTGGTGGCCACGGGCTGCGGGCCGTTAGCGGAGGTGGGCACGGAGCCAGGAGCCTGGCCGCCACCCGCCGCGGTTGGGGTAGCGTCAGCAGCCTGGCCGGGAGGGCTCAGGACTGCGGAGTACCGAGTACCGAGTACCGAGTACCGAGTGTTGGCGAGCGAGGGCGCGGCATGCCACGCCACTACGAGTTGGTTGGAAGGCGAGAACGAGTTGGCGTGAGGAGCGGATAGGGTCTGGCCGGAAGCCAGAGCTGGGCCAGTGGCGCCCTGGCCGTAGGGCGTCCATGTGAGTGAGATAAGGAAAGCAACCAGGGCCGGCAGGATGACTGTACGAGCGCTGATTGCTGAGTGCCGGTTAGCGGCGGCCGTGCGAAATCGCGTTTTTACTTGCTTCAAAAGAAAGGATACCTCCCCCAGGCATTTGGCACCGGGACATCCCAGGTTGCCCGGAGGTTATTATAGCAAGCTGGGTGTTCTACTACCAGTTTTTCAATGAAGAGGAGTATTAGGGGACATCCCAAGCCCCCGGCAGGGAGATCCCTACGCCCCCTCTGATTAGTTTCCCAGAATGAACGTCAACTGCGTTTTGCCGATGCGCACCCGATCGCCGTTGCGCATGCGGGTGGGGACGCCGGGCGGCAGACGGCGGTCATTGAGGAAGGTGCCGTTGGCGCTGCCCAGATCTTCCAGGAAATAGCCGCCTGCGTCGGCGACGATGCGCGCGTGCTGGCGCGAAATGTAGGCCGCGGGGTCGTTGTAGGTCAGGTCCAGATGGGGGAAGATCTGGCGCGATAGGCTGCGGCGGCCTATGTTGAAGGGGTTCTCGGTGACGCGGCGCTCCCAGAGCACCCCGTTAGGGCCCAGGACCTGGAGCTTGCCTGGCGGACGGCCGGCGAGAGAGGCCCCACACCTCCCGCAGAAATGGGCTCGGTTCTGGTTGGTGTAGCCGCAGACCATGCAGGTGTGTTCTTCCTGCGGCTCGACGGGGATCGCATGCGGGGCAATGTCGGTAGCGCCGTTGGCCGGGGTCGCGCCATTGCTTGGGATGGTGCCGTTGTTTGGGATCGCGCCGTTGGTTGGGACGGTGCCGTTGGCACTGGGGGTCGAGGTGGTGGTGCTGGTTTGCGGCTGGGTGGCGACGGAAGTCTGGACGGTGGGCGAGGCGCCGGTGCCGCCGTAGAAATAGCCGGGCGGCGATCCGGCAGGAGCGGCTCCCGCGGCCTGCGTCCCGGACTGCATGGCGGAGCCTGGGCCTGTGGGGGATTGGCCGGAGGCGGGGGTCCTGGTGGCATCCTCGGCGGAGCGAGGGGCCTCGTAGGGCTTGCCCAGGCAGCGGCGCATTTCGAGCTCCATGGCCTCAGCGGTTTGCGGGCGGGAGTCCATGTCACGGGACATGGCTTTGATGACGACCTGCTCGGTGCGGAGGTTCAGCTTGGGATTGAAGTCGCGCAAGCTGACGGGCGTGGTGGCCGGGGTGGGCGGCCTGCCGGTGAGCAGGTGGTAGAGGGTGGCGGCGAGGGAATAGACATCGGAGCGGGCGTCGGTCTGGCCTTTGCCGAATTGCTCGAAGGGGGCGTAGGCGGCGGTGCCCATGGACATGGTATCGCGGCGCTTACCCTCTTTATAGGTGCGGGCGATGCCGAAGTCGATCAACTTGGCCTGGCCGTTAGGCATGACCATGATGTTGGCCGGCTTGACGTCGCGGAAGATGATAGGCGGTTCCTGGGTGTGGAGGAAATTTAGCACCTGGCAGACCTGGATGCCGTATTCGAGGGCCTCTTCTTCCTCCATGGGTTGGCCATGCAAGCGGTCGATGCGCTTCTCCAGCGACTCGCCGGGAATGAGCTCCATGACCAGGTAGGGGCGACCGCCTTCGGTGAAGAAGTCGGTAACCGACGGGAGGTTGGGGTGGCGGAGATCGCTGAGGATCTGGGCCTCGCGGCGGAAAGCCTCGAGGAGTTGCCTGCGCTCTTCGCGCTCACGGATGCGTTCCTCCTCAGTATCCGGGGCGTTATGGGAGGAGCCCGGGGTGTCGATGTCGGTGCGCATCTCTTTGACGGCGACGAGAGCGCCGTTGCGCCGGGCATCTTCGGACTTGTACACAGCACCCATCCCTCCGCCGCCGATAACGCGTAGAATGCGGTAGCGGCCGCGCAGCATATAGCCGATCGGGAGGAACTCGTACATGGGCTAATTATAGGTTCCAGGGGGGTTGATGTCAACGGGCTGGAGCTAGGAAAGGAGTCCTATGCACAGGGGCCAGGGGTCAGGGGTGGCTGCAACTAATGGGGGCGGGGTGGCGTATGTATGAGGGAGGGCGGGCCTCCGGTCTATATTAGCGGATTGCGGCTGGGGGCGTCGCCCGTTTTGTTGGTGGGGGCGTTATAATGGGGCTTAGAGGAACCGGGGATGGGCGGTGGTTTGGCCACAAGGCTGAGCTGTATGGCCCCGGGAAAGGTGCTGCTGAGATGAACGCAAGGCCCAGAGTGACAGGGGGGTCGGGGAATAGGGATGCTCGCGGGATGCCTCCGGAGCGGAGGCGCGGCGTGTCGCGCTGGTGGTGGGTCGCGGGGATCGTGGTGGTGCTGCTTATTGTGCCTTCGCTGCTCACGGACCTTATCACGGACTGGATGTGGTTCACCAGCCAGAACCTTGAGGAGGTGTATACCACCCGGCTGTGGCTGGGCGTGGGGGTGTTCTTCGGGGCGGGGCTGGTTGCCGCGCTCTTCTGCTGGGTGAACTGGAGGGTGGCGACGAGGCTGTCGAGCAGCGGGCAGCTCTTTCCCGGGCAGCGAGAGAGCATACCGAGGGGATTGATCCGGCTGCTGATCCTGGGAGCGGCGCTGGCTATCGGGGTGTTCATGGGGCTGGCCATCGCGGAGGAGTGGCCGACTATCCTGCTGTTCATCCATAGCGTGCCGTTCGGGCAGACCGACCCGGTATTCAACACCGACATTGGGTTTTACGTGTTCGCGCTGCCCCTTTATAAGCTGGTGCGCGGCTGGCTGCTGGTGCTGCTGGTTATTTCGGCCATCGGGGTGGCGATAGCCTACCTGGGGACCTCGGGGATTTCGGAGATCGTCAGGCAGGTGGAGTCGGCGAGGGGAGGCTCGACGCCGCAGTTCCGGCTCAACCTGAACGGGCGAGTGGGGGCGCACCTGAGCATCCTGGGGGCGCTCTTCCTGCTTCTGGTGGCGGTGGGGTACTGGCTGCAGAGGTACGACCTGCTCTATTCGTCGAGGGCCGTGGCCTACGGGGCCGGGTACACGGAGGTGAACGCCAAGCTCCCTTCCCTGTACATCCTGATGGGGATAACGGCGTTGGCGGCGTTGCTGGTGCTGGCTAATATTTGGGTGCGCACGTGGAAGCTGCTGGCAGGGGCGGTGGGGGCGTGGCTGGTGGCACTGGTGCTGGTGGGGGGCGTGTACCCCTGGTTCGTGCAGCAGTTCCAGGTGAAGCCGAACGAGCTTAGCCTGGAGTTGCCTTATATACAGAACAACATCGCGGCGACGCGCAAGGCCTTCGGGCTGGACAAGTTCAGGGAAAAAGAGGTGCCCGCCGTAAGCAGCCTCACCAGGGAGCAGTTAGACGAGAACCAGGCGGTGGTGAACGACATGAGGTTGTGGGACTACCGGCCTCTGCTGGATACGTTCGCCCAGCTTCAGGAGATCAGGTCGTATTACACGTTCAACGAGGTGGATATCGACCGGTATGCGGTTGACGGGCGGCCCAAGCAGGTGATGCTCTCGGCGAGGGAGCTATCGACGGGCCAGCTCTCCGAGGACGCGAGAACCTGGCAGAACATACACCTGATATATACGCATGGGTACGGGGCGGTGGCGTCTTCGGTGAACGAGGTACAGGGGGAGGGGCTGCCCAAGCTGCTGCTGCAAAACGTGCCGCCAGAGACGAGCATACCCACGCTGAAGATCACACGGCCTGAGATTTACTACGGAGAGCTGACCAACGATTACCTGTTCGTGAACAGCGGCACGCCGGAGTTTGACTACCCGCTGGGGGACAGCAACCAGACGACAACATACCAGGGCAAGGGAGGAGTGGCGCTGTCGGGGCCGCTGACCAAACTGCTGTTCGCCCTGCGGTTCGGGGACGGCAACGTGCTGCTGAGCGACTCGATCACGCCACAGACGAGGGTGCTGTTCCACAGGAACATACACGACGCGGTGAGACTGCTAGCACCCTTCTTGAAGTACGACCACGACCCTTACATAACGGTCGCGGACGGCGGAAAGCTGTACTGGATCCAGGATGCTTACACTACCAGCAGCCTTTACCCCTACTCTTCGCCTTACCAGGACAGCTTCAATTACATACGCAACTCGGTGAAGGTGGCGATCAGCGCCTACGACGGCACGGCGACCTTCTACGTGGCGGACCCAACGGACCCGATCGTGCAGGCGTACAGGGGGATATTCCCGGCGCTATTCAAGGATATGTCGGAGATGCCAGCGGATTTGCGCACGCACATACGGTACCCGGAAGACCTGATGAACGTGCAGGCGGAAGTGTATAACACTTTCCACATGACCGATCCGCGGGTGTTCTACAACAAAGAGGACCTGTGGACGGTGCCGTTCGGCACGCACGCAGAGAACAGCGCCCCGCTGCAGGCGTACTACACGCTACTCAGGTTGCCAGGGCAGACTAAGGACAGCTTCCGGTTGATATTGCCCTTCACGCCCAACGGGAAGAGCAATATGATCGCCTGGATGGCGGCCAGCAGCGACCCCGACAGCTACGGGCAGGTAGACGTGATACGCTACCCAAAGCAGCAGCTTGTGTTCGGCCCGCAACAGATCGAGGCGCGGATTGACCAGGACCCGAACATCTCGCAGCAGTTGACTCTGTGGAACCAGAGCGGGTCGACGGTGCTGAGGGGCAATCTGCTGACGATACCTATCTCGAACTCGGTGCTTTATGTGGAGCCGCTATTCTTGCAGGCTACCCAGGGGAGCCTGCCGGAGTTGACGAGGGTGATTGTGGCGACGGGCGACCGGGTGG
>JBJMMB010000429.1:0-13548 GCA_045805005.1 Chloroflexia bacterium | reverse complement strand
GAGTGGGAGTTCCAACTCGCCCTCATCAACCGCCTGCAGAACCCGGATATCGAGACTGTTTGCCTGATGACCAGCCAGGAGTACTCATTCCTGAGCGCCAGCGTCGTCCGCGAGCTGGCGACCCTGGGCGGCAAGCTGCGCGAGGTCGTGCCGCCGAACGTCGAGGCCGCTCTCAGGCAGAAGTTCGGCCAGGAAAGCGTGGTCGCCGATGTGAGGGACGTATAAAAACAGAAGGGGGGTGGCAGCCATCACTACCGATATGCGAATGGACCTGCAATACTTAATTGACAGGCTGGAGAACATGGTGACCACGGCCCGGCGAATGCCCGTGACCAACAAGCTCATGCTTGACGAGCAGGAGCTTGCCGATTTGATAGACCAGATGCGCACTGTGCTCCCCGAAGAGGTGCGCTCGGCCCGGAAAGTGCTGCGCGAGCGCGATAGCATCATTTCGGAGTCCCAGCAGCAGGCCGACGAGATCCTCAAGACAGCCCACGAACAGGCCGAAATGCTCCTCGACCAGCAGGGTCTTATGGCCGAGGCCCAGGCTCGCGCCCGGCAGTATATGGAGGACATTGAGACCGACGCCCAGGAGCGCATCAACGGGGCCGACGAGTACGCCCGGCAGGTGCTCACTCAGTTGCGCGAGCAGTTGGCCAGGCACCTGAGTACTATAGAGAAAGGCCTGGACGCCCTCGACTCTCGTTGATTCAGGTAGCCGCTGAAAATCTCGCCGTGGCAGCGGCGGGCATAGTTCTGCTTTTTTACCTGGGGGCCGGCCTCTCCCGTTGGCTGCCGTCCGCCCTGGCCCCCTATCGCTGGCTCGTGGCCCCCTGGGCCGGGTATTGCCTCCTCGTAGTCGTAACCCAGTTCCTCACGAATTCTCCGTTCTCGCTCACAGCCCTCCAATCGGCCTACGTGGCCGCTGCGCTGGCCACCGGGGCGAACCTCCTGGCCGCGTGGAGGCGAGGCAAAGCTCCCTCACCCGTCAATCCTTCCTCCCAGGTGGAGAGAGAAAATGAAACTTCGGGGGACGCCCCCAATTCCCTGCCAGGGAGCCCTCTGCACCCCTTATTGGCGCAGGAAGGGGAAGAAGTAGGGAGCGCCCCCAATGCCCCGGCGGAGGGAACCCTGCCCCCCTCGGTTGCGTTCGGAGAGAAGAGGGAACCGTTGGGGCACACCCCCAATCCCTCAACAGAGAGGATCCAACCCCCGACCGTTGTCGCTGCGCTCCGACCCCCGACCTCCGACCCCCGACCCCGGATTCTCGCCGCCCTCACCCTCGCCGTGTTCGTGCTTTCGGTGCTTCCGTTGTGGAGCTATGGGTACACCACGGTGATCGGGGAGAACTGGGACGCGGAGATCTACCTGGGGTTGGGGGAGTATTTGAAAGTCTATCCGCAAGCGGAGTTGGCGCGGGCGGTGTCTAACCCGGTGCTCGATACATTAGTGAACCCGCCTTACGGGCTGCGCACGCACGGGTTCAGCTACTTTCAGGCCGCCCTGGGGTTCTTGCCATTCGACAGCTTGCGCACCCTGGCCCCCCTCCTGGCGCTGCTGCGCGCTTTGGCAGTGCCCGCCGCTTATGTCTTCTTCTGCGCCGGGCTGCGCTTCGGCCCGCGCCCGGCCCTGCTCGCCTCCGCCGTTCTCGGGCTCAACGCCTTCCTGCTCTGGATCACCTACAACACCTTTGGTATGCAGGTACCCACTTTTGGCCTCCTCCCACTCCTACTTTGCTTCACGCTTGTCACACTTGACCAGGCGGCCAAAAAGCGCAGCTCGTGGGCAGGTCTCGTACAATCCGCCGCCTGGGCCGGCCTATTCTTCGCCGCGGTAGCTGTCACCTACCACCCCGCGCTCACCGCCTACGCCGCCATGGCGGGTCCCGTGGTCCTGGCGATGTTGGTTCTCCACCGGCGTACGGCCCTCTGGCGCATCCTGGGCTCCATAGGCTTGATTGCCCTCGTGGGCCTGCTGCTCAGCCTGGTGTCCCAACTCAAGAGCATAGACGGCTTCCTCAAGCAGTACGGCGAGAAGACCGCCGGCCTGGGCCTTACCGGCTTCACCTCTCCCGCCGACGCCTTCGGCTTCTCTCTCTCCTTCCGCGACCTCCTTCCCACCGATCCCGGCAGGCCCCTCTTCTCCCTCGCCTCCCACCTGTACTCCCTTGCAGGCTGGGCAGCCCTGCTTGGCTGCATCACCCTGATTGCCTCCTACTTCTACCGCCTATGGACCCGCCAGCTCCTCCCGTCGAGCCAGGCATGGCAGCAAACCGCCCTCCTCGCGGGCGCTATCGCCTACCCCCTCCTCTTCCTTCGCCCGCTTGACTACCCATACGGCTGGTTCAAAGCCCTCAGCTTCGTCTCCTTCGTGCTGGTTGGTTTCGCGGCAGCGGGGCTCCTGGAGCTTCGGTTCCCTGCCCTAATTCAAAATTCAAAACTCAAAATTCAAAATTCCGCAGGACTGGCCTTGTTCGCCCTCATGCTCCTAACCATCATCCTGACCATGCGCATGTACTGGGGCACGCCGCTGCGGTACGACCGGCCAATGCTGGAGGTCGGCGCGGTGCGCGATGTCATCCGGGCCACAGGGGGCGAGCAGAGCGTTTATATCAGCAACAGCCCCAACATGCAGAGGCTGGGGCGGCTGTACAATGGCCTGCTATCATACTTCTTGCGTGACACCGACCTCTACGGCAACTTCAAGACCGCCAACAGCGGGCTCGATAGGGAGCGCCCTGACGGCCTCTATCGCTACCTTCTCCTGAACGCCGCCGATAACCCAACCGAATATGGCGCAGCCCCCGGCGCCTCCCCGACCTGGCGCAACTCCCTCATGGCGCTCTACGCCTTCCCTCCGCCCACCGGCAGGCCCGACCTGTACCACCACAACTACAGGAACGATGGCAAATACCCCTCGGTGCCCGCCACCCTCTCGGTAGCCGGGAACCGCATCGACATTCAACCCGGCGACCAACCGCAACCGGCACCTGCGAGACCCCACGAGCCTCTCGAAGTCACCCTCGGCCTGGCATCCTTCACCACCCAGACCTTGCAGCTCCGCACCACGGGCGAGCCGGCGTCCTCCGCACGCCTCATAACAGTGCCACCCGGCTACTCTAGCCTCAAGAGCACGGCGCTCGCTTCCGGCGGCTCGCTATCGCTCCCGTTCGCCGGAGGTGTGCCTCTAGATGGAAGCGGAATGCCGCAAAACAGGACCTATATAACCTGGGCGCACCTGGCGAAATCCGAAGGCTCCCACGACCCGGAGCAAGGCCCGGTGCCCGGCGGCCCCGGCCTCCTGGCAGGGGTTACCTCGAACAAGCAGGGCGACACCATGGCCGTCAGCATAGACTACCTCAACAACCGCCCGGATGTGCCCAGCCAGACCCTCAGCCTGGATATCTACGGCGAGGGTAGGGGCAGTCCCGTCCATTATGGCTACTGGAACTTCGCCGTGCCACCCGCCACTCCCCTCACCCTCAGCCTCACCCTGGACCCCGCCACAAAGACTCTCACCCCTGCCCCCGGCACCTCGGCCACCCAAACGACCTCCTTCACCGGCCCCACGGGCGACGGCTCCTACACCGCCTCCCTCCTGGTCTACGAAAACGGCCAACTCTCCGAGAGCTTCAACGATATCTTCAAGTTCGAGCTAAAATCAGGTAAACTAGCCTCCTTCACCCCCCGTACCCTCCCGCCCCAGTTCCGCTAGCCTGATAATTCACCACAGAGACGCAGAGAGCGCAGAGAGCGCAGAGACCAACAATAAAGGTCTCTGCGCTCTCTGCGTCTCTGTGGTGAATTATTTGATCTTGGCGTCTTGGCCGTTTCCGGAAAAGTTGTTAGCTTTCCTTGTAAGCCTGCACCTGGAGTTCGATCTTCACCGTCTCGCCCACAAGCACGCCGCCTGTTTCCAGGGCCACGTTCCACTTCAGGCCGAAGTCCTTGCGGTTGATGCTCGTCTTCGCCTCGAAGGCCACGATCTCCTTACCCCATGGATTGACCCCACGTCCTTCCAGCGTCGTGTCCAACTCAACCTCGCGGGTTACGTCGCGGATCGTCAGGTCGCCAATCACTCGATAGTGGTCTTCACCCTTGCGCTCCACCCGCTTGCTCTTGAAGGTGATGGTCGGGTACTTCTCCACCTCCAGGAAATCCGCGGAGTGGATGTGCTTATTGCGGTTGGGGTCGTTCGTCTCCAGCGAGTCAGCCTTGATAGTCGCCTCAACAGACGAGTTGGTCAGGTCGTTCTCGTCCAGGTCCAGATTCACGTCCACGACATCGAATCTGCCTCTGACCGTCGTCACCATCATATGCTTCGCCGAGAACTCCACCGCGGAGTGCACCGGGTCGAATACCCAGTTGGATCGGGTCGTCTCTGTGCCTGTTGTTTGAGTTGTGAATGCGCTTGTCATTGTTGCGAAATCTCCTTTTATCGTTTGAGTATATACTGTTTACTTCTAAACTATATGGCCAAAAAAATATGCTGTCTCCGTATCAGTGTTCGTGGCGCTCCAGGGAGCGGTCGAGGTCTCGGAGAAGGGCGAGCAGGGTGCGTTGGTCCTCTTCCGGCATAGCCGACAGGTGGGCATCAATGAAGTCCTCCTGCTCGGGCACCACCTTCTCCGCCAGCTTGCGGCCCTGCTCGGTCAGGTAGAGCAGGTGTGCGCGCCTGTCGTCCGGGTCGTCGCGTCTCTCCACCAGCTTGTCGCGCTCTAGCCGGTCCAGCAGCCCGCAGATGTTGCCCTTCGTGACGAACAGCCTTTCCGACAACTCCTGCTGGTTGATACCGGGAGCCGCGCTCAGGTGCGCGATCACGTCGAACTGGGCGGGCGTCAGGTCCGAGCACCGCAGATGGTCCATCTCATGCCTGTGCATCTTGTTGTACACCCTCACAAGGTGTGCCCAGGCCAGCAGCCCCGGTCGTCTCATCCCTGCCATTCTTCGCGTTCCGGTGGTCCTCACCAGTCTCCTTTCTCAAAGATAGTTTAAGTATATACTAATTTTGGCGGTTTGTCAAGACCCAATTCCAAATTCACCCTTTTTTTCTTGCCCTAACCCCGCCCCAGCCGTGCAAGCAGCTCCGCCAGGTGCTCTTCGTGGTGCTCGTAAGTGCCCTCCAGGCTGGCGGCGAGCGGATACCCTCCCATCCACTCATACCTCCCCGCCTCCATCAAATCTCTCTCGGGAATCTGCTCAGATAGCTCCAGGAAGCGCAGGAATTGCGCCCTCCAATCCGCATACACGCTCGACCATGGCTTATCCCGGTAGGTCTCGTCAATCCATGCGTTCGTCTCATCCACATCCTCGTCAGGATCGGGACCTAACCTCTCAGGCCACCCGGGATACTCGGGTTCCCCATCCCGCAGCGCCCCCTCAGTCCGCGCCACCGACCGCTGCTGCCACGCCCACAAATGCGCGATCTCATCTTTTATAGACATTTGGGAGGCACCCGGCCGGCTGTTGGCTTGCTCCGCGCTCATCCCCGCCAGCAACTCCTCCCAGCGCTCGAATACGTCCCTCAGCATCCGGATGGCTTGTTCCTTATCGTTCATCGTCGTTCCCATTTCTGTCACCTCCACACCTCGAACACCATGCTACTCACCTTTGGCCTGCGTTGGCCACGGGCCTCCAGGAGAACCCGCCTCCCTTCCTCCCCTCGCGTAAAAGCCAGCCGCCCGCCGCCCACGTACCTGCCCCAGTTGCGGGCATAATCCTCTGCCCGCTCTCGTCGCGCCGCGAGCACTACGGGCACCGGGTAATATTCTCGCACATACCCTCGCCGGTTGCCCAGCACCGGGCGCACCAGCAGCCACACCAGCGCCAACCCCAGGTTTGTCAGGCGGCGCTCGTCCCTCAGCACCAGGTAGCGTTGCTCGGAGACCGGTTCAAAGACCTGCTTGAACGCAGCTATGAAGGTAGCCGCGTCTTCAGGTGAGGCCCCGTCCAACATCACCCGGTAGCTGCCATCGGCGTGCTCAACCACCTGTATGTGCTCTGGCCGCAGGTGTTCGCCAAGCAAGCCCCCGCCCTGCAACGAGGTCAACACAGCCCTGCCCACATCGGCCAGTATAGCCTCAGGGCGTTGCTCCCGCAGCGAGGCCCTCACGAGCCTGTAAGCCGGGCGGGCGTTCACCGCCAGGGCGATCATCGCCGCCACCAACAGGACAACACCGGCAACTCCAGTAGGCGCTCCCGCTCCGTAAAGCGCGGGGCTAAATAATAGATACAGCACAAACAGGCCCCACAGGACGGCGCTTCCCCGGAACTCGCGCAGCATACGCTTGAGCGCGCTCTCCACGGTGTACGCGGTCCTTATCTTCAGGTCGTCCACCTCCAGCCGGACCGTCGAATACTCCTTATTGCTGTAGTCTTGCCCCACTCCCCACATCTCATAAGAGCGGTCGCGCCACCGTATCTCGTTGAGCATCCGCACCGTGTACCCGTCGTAGTTGATGCTGCCGAATGGCTTCACGGCCAGCTCCCACGCCAAATCGGGGTCCACGTGCGATACGCCCTTGACCACCTCGCCCGTAACCTCCGCTTCCGCCTTCGACTGCGCCTCCGGCCCGCTCCGCTCTATCTCAGACACCTCTCCCACCTCAACAGGAACCCTGGTTACTCCGTATGTGGGCACCACGCCCCAGTACCGGCTGTGCCGCCTGGCGAACCGGCCCAGGTCGCCGTCCCCCCGCTCGAATCGCGGGGTCACGCACACCACGTCCCAGTTGTGCGCCACCTTGGCGGGCCAGGATGGGTCCAGCCGGATGCTCCTCCCTCTCAACTGCTGCACCGCCGTCGAGGTGGTAGCCCCGGTGAGGTCGATGAGTGTATTCAGGCCGAGCGAGTCCCAGCCCTCCCCGAAGATACCCCTTGTGCCCACCAGGCATTTCGTGATCCCCGCCTCAAACGCCTCGGTCAGCATCGCCACGTACACCCCGGGCGACCACTCCCCTCTGTCGCCCGTTACCTGTACGACCCCTGCGAAGCCCGTTTCCCTGGCCCCGCAGGTCGTCTCCAGCCCCTGCCTGCCCAGGTAGTCATTGAAATGCTCCAGCATCTCAGCCGCCGATTCGGCCCCTATCAACACTCCACTGCCCGTCACCGACACCGGGCGCATCTCTTTGGTTCTGGGGTCGCTCGCCAGCTTCCGGAATACCCTTGCTGCGCTCCCCGCGTCCCGTTCGAGCACTCCCGCCAGCTTATGCTCCACCGCGCTCGTCGCCGCCTCGAAGTCCGTCACCACCACGGCGCGCAGGCGCTCTCCCAGCGCCCTCCCCTCCTCGGCCAGCACCAGCCCCACCGCCCCCTCCTTCGCCTCCGACAGCGCCAGCACCAGGTCGCTCGGCGACCGCCCGCGCCGCAACCCCTGCTTTGTGATGCTGATCCCAAAGGGCTGCAACGCCCGGCGCACTTCTGCCAGCCCACTGTGATCTTCGGGGCGCTCGCTCTGCTCCAGCACCTCCAGGGCATAGCGCTCCAGAAGCTCCAGCCAATCCGCCATCCCCATCGCTTCCTCGGCTTCCACCGGCAGAAGCAGACTCGCCGGTAGCGGATAGCCCGCATGCCTCAGGAAGCGCATCGCGGCCAACGCCAGTGCCGGCCGCTCGTCAAGCATATCCTCCCGCGCCACTTTCGCTCCGCCCCGCCCCGAGACCTCAAACACCGGGCTCGCCACCCAATCAACGAAAGCCTGGTCTCCCGCGATCTGCGCGACCTCTTTCTCGAAATCTTCCTGTATTCCTCGCAGGTAAGCGCTCTCCCGCTCCGTGGGTTGGACGAAATAGACCAGGTCGCGGTAGGGCGCAAGGTCGCCCTCCTTCACAACGGCGGGCGTGGGCACCTCGAAGTCCACGTCCCCCACCAGGCTCATGTAGTTGTCGTACTCCCGCTCGCTCTCGGGGTCTGGCAGCGTAGCCGTCAGGCCCACCACGCGGGCGTTAGGTATTTGCCGGATGAGATACCGGAGCACGATAGCCCAGTAATCCAGGAGGTGGTGGCACTCGTCCAGCACCACCATCTGCACCCCGTAGCCCACCAGGTCCTCAATCAGCCGGCGGGCGTTCGGGTGCAGGAACTGCGCTAGGTCCACCTCCTCTTCCTGGAGCAGCCTTCTCTTCACACCCAGGTACCGGTGCGCCAAGTCCCGCTCGTACTCGTGCGGATTGTCTCGCTGCAGCCCACCCACTATTGCCTCTGCCGCACTCGCGTCCGCCGCCCGCTCCTCGGCCACCAGTTCCTCGACCCACGCCTTGCGTGCCATCACCTGCGCCATCTCCTGCGCCTGCCCCTGAGTGGAAATGAGCTGGTACGTGAAGATGTTGATAGGCGCCAACCTGTGCGGGTTCTGGCTGGTCACCCTTCCCAGGCTCCCCGCCCCCTCCTCGCCCGCGAACATCCCCACCTTCTCCTGCCACTGCTGCTGGATCGTAGTCGTGGGCACAAAGATCACCGCAGGAGCCCCGAAGCGCCGCACCATTTCCAGCCCCACTATCGTCTTCCCCGACCCCGGTGGTGCTACAATATGGTACTTGTGGTCCCCCTCCAGCGACTCTACCCGCTCCAATATCATCCGCTCGTACTTCCGTAGCGGGTACCGAAAAGAGAGCCCGCTGAATATCTCGCTCGCGTCTAAAGCGGCTTGCACTACACCTCCCAAGGTTCCTTTAGCCCGGGCAAGCTGCTTTCAGGACCTTCGCGCTTCGAGCTAAATGTGACTTCTAACATACTGGAGCTTCTTTGCCTCAAGGTCGGAGAGATCTGCCCCCATTCCTTCATATAGTTCAATAACCTTCAAGTAATCTTTGGCACGCCAGGCGATATCGGCAGCCTCCCTGATTTGGCTGAGCCTCATCTCTTTCATGTACCTGCTTGACCGTGCTGTCCTTATTGCAGCGAGGGCCTCAAAGGTGGAGGTATCGCCGACTAACGCTGGTCCGGCATAATCTCTGGTTAGCGCAGCCAATCTCGCTACCAGACGTTTCACCCGCTCCTTCGTACTGGCCTGGAAGAAGGTGTATCCTGTTTCTTCCAGTACTCCTGCTAGCTCCAGTATCTCGCTGAGGCCGAAACCCTGCACAGCCCTATCGGGTGGTTGTGTCGCCGAGCCGATTTCAATGTCCAGTTCGTAGGATATGTGATCGTAGGAAACGTTCACGAACGCACTTGACGACTCGAACCGTACGAAGGTTGGGTCAGACTTAACGCACGAAAAACCGTAGCCTCCTATGAGGAACTCGAAGGCTGCCTCGACTTCTTCACTAAAACCGAATGGAAACCTAGTGGAAATCGGTTCGTACGTCATCTGGTATCTTGACGGCTTAGTCCGCCACCGCCAGCGGGTTAAAGCTCGTGTCCCGGTCGTACACGTCGATGCCCTCTGCCCGCTTCAGGTAGCCCACCACCAGGTAGGTCAGTGGCGTGGCCACTATCTCGTACAGCACCTTCACCGTCCACTGGGTGAGTATAAGTGTGCCCAGATCGATGCCGGGCACCCCTGAGAACGCTATCGTGATGAACACCAGCGAGTCCAGCCCCTCCCCCACGATGGTCGAGCCTATCGTGCGGGTCCAGAGCCAGCGCCCCTGAGTGGCTATCTTCATCCGCGCCAGCACGAACGAGTTGGCGAACTCCCCCACCAGGTAGGCCGCGAACGAGGCCAGGAGCAGGCGCGGTGTAAAGCCCAGTACCCTATCCCAGGCCCCCTGGTCTTGCCAGAACGGTGCAGCCGCCCACAGCCCGGCTACCCAAATCGCCGCCACCACCACCAGGTTGCACAGGAACCCTAGCCATATCACCCTCCTCGCGCTTCGGTACCCGTACACCTCCGTAAGCACGTCCCCGATTATGTAGCTCACCGGGAATATCACCACCCCAGCCGGCACGAACCACCCGCCAAGTGCTATCACCTTCACCGAGATAATATTCGCCGCCACCAGGCAGGCAATGAACAGCCCCGCCACCACCACGAACAGCGGGGAGTAAGAGTTATTTCTGCTTTCGGTGCCCAACTTCTCTCCTCTCAACATAGCTTTCGCCCCATAAAACCGGGACGAACACGGCCTCATTTCCCATATTATATTCGCATAAATAGACCTGGCCCGCTACTTCCGGGTAAACTCACGCGTAAAGCCCCTTAAAAAACAGTACCTTTGTACTATTGGCATCCATCCCCCATCCTGCGGTACTATAGTACTGCAATCCCACCCGTGCGGGCTACTCCCGGCGTTGGAGGGTCACGAAATCATCTCGCCCGCTACGAGCGCCAACCCATCCCATACCGGACAAAACCGGACAGAACCGGACACATTTTAGGAATCCTCATACCTAGATGGACCTAAACCCGACAAAACCCGACAAAACCCGACACATTATTGCAATTCCCCAACTTAGATGAGCCTAAATCCGACAAAACCCGACAAAACCCGACACTTTTTCAAAAATCCCAGCCCGCGCAGGCGGGCTTCGTAAGTGTTGCCCGCAGATTTATCTGCCGGGCGAGAGGAAACCGAGGAGCCACACATGCACGACGAGCTAACCGAACAATACATCCGCGATGTCTGGGCCAACCTGCCCCGCTACGTCAAGCCCACCACATTCCACAGCACGTTCCTCCTAAACCAGACCCTCGGGGCCGAGGTCACCATCGCCAGCGAGACCTTCCAGGTCACCGGCAGCTTCAAGTTCCGGGCCGCGTATAACCTCCTGGCCCCCGTCGAGCAGCAGGAAGTGGTCACCGCCTCCTCGGGCAATTTCGGCCAGGCCGCCGCTTACGCCTGCATGCTCCTGAACAAGCGCTGCACCGTCGTCATGCCCTCCACCTCCTCCAAAACCAAGCAGGCCGCCATCCGCGCTTACGGAGCCAAAGTAGAGCTGATAGATACCCTCCAGATAACCCGCGCGGGCCGCATCGCCGAGATCCTCGATGAGCGCCCCGACGTCTTCTTCGCCCCCCCATACGACCACTACCGGGTGGTCGCCGGCAACTCCACCCTCGGCAAAGAGATATTCGAGGCCCTGGTACTAAACAAGCGTGCCGAGAACCGCATCGACTGTGTCGTCTGCCCCATTGGCGGCGGCGGCCTCATCTCCGGCATCATCGTGGCCCGCGACCTCCTGGCCCCGGAGGTAGAGATCATCGGTGCCGAGCCCCTCCTGGGCAACGACGCCGCTCGCTCCCTGCGCGAGGGCAAACTCGTCTCCCTCGACAAAGAGCCCCCCACCCTGGCCGACGGCACCCGCACCCTCAGCGTGGGCAATCTCAACTGGGAAATCATATCCAAAGGCATCAAAAGGATCGTAGAAGTCCCCGAAGCCCAGATCGCCGAGGCCCTCCGTACCCTCTACAGATACGCCAACCTCAAAGTCGAACCCACCGGCGCCCTCTCCACAGGCGCCCTCCTGACCCAACCCGACACCTTCAAAGACAAACGCGTCTGCTGCGTAGTCAGCGGCGGCAACGTAGACGCAGACACCTACGTCCAAATCCTCTCCCCCTCCGGCTGACACCACTCACCCCCAACAACTTTACATAATTTACAAGAACTCCGGACCGAGCCGCTCCCAGGCCCCACCACCCAGAGTGCCAACCTTCGCTACCAGTTCGGGTTCCACCACCCAACTGTCATCCTGAGCGGAGCGAAGGATCAGGTCGTTGCCGCTCAACCTGGGAGTTGCGCGAGCTCACACCATTCCCAAACCCCAATGAAACCTTCGCGTCTTGGCGTCTTGGCGGTTTCTTCGTCTACAGTTAGTGGTGGGGTTCGGCCCAGGAAAGCCGGGTGACCGCCCCATCTACTACACCCAAAACTCTGCGCCTCTGCGCCTTTGCGGTTCCAAACCCCATAAACCCCAATAAATCCTTGCGAACTTTGCGCTCTTCGCGTCTTTGCGGTTCGTCCCGCGCCCCTGCCCCGTGATTATTTGTATCCCCCAGGAGGGAAAACGGAGCAGGTGGTACGGAAAATGCTATTGCGTGTGAATAGGGGGATCGGCAGCCGTGGGTCGAAGAGACCGCGGTTGGGGCGCAATCCGTCCCCCATCTTCTTATTTCCTTCGCACTCACTGTGAGCAGCACATCAGACCCTGCCAGGTCTGTCCAAGGAGGAATACCAGATGAATAGAGCCATCGCAGCGGCGGCTACCCTGACTGTGCCCCTCAGCATATTCGTACTCGCGGTGCTACTGTTCGGCGCCTCCGCGTCCGCCCAAACCGCCTCTCCCACTCCCACTGGCACCGCGCGCGCCACCTCTGTCGCAAGCGGCACCGCGGCCACCACTGCCACCCCAGGAGGCCAGCCCACCTTCGCTCCCACCGTCGTCGTGCCCGGCAGCATCTACAAGCCCGGCGGCGGAGACTTCCCCTTCGCCCATCCCGGCTTCGAGAGCGTTTGGAACCGCACCGACTCCCTCGTCAAGTCGGGCCAGGTCAGCCGTACCTGGTTCTGGGGCCCCGGCCCAGACACGCCCGGCCTCCTCGAGCAATACAACGAGGCCCCCAACGGCTCCAAACAGCGCCTCGTCCAGTACTTCGACAAGAGCCGCATGGAGCTCAACAACCCTCAGGGCGACCCCACGCAGGCCTTCTTCGTCACCAACGGCCTGCTCACCGTCGAGCTCATCTCCGGCTTTATCCAGGTCGGTGAGAAGGATTTCACGAAGTTCCGTCCCGCCTGCATCCCCATGACCGGCGACTTCGGTGATAAACTGGCCCCCACCTACTTCGCCTTCCAGAAAGTCTCCAACACCCAGGCGGGCGACCACCCCGCAGCCGACCGCACAGGCCAGCGGGCCACCGAAACTATAGACGTCAACGGCAACACGGGTACCGATGCCTCAAAGACCAACTTGCCGGGCGTCAACTTCGTCCACTATGAGGCCGGCACCAAGCACAACATACCAAAAGTCTTCTGGGACTTCCTCAACTCCACCGGCCCAACCCGCAACACCGCGGGCCAGACAGTCACCCAGCAGTTGATCACGCCCTGGTTCTTCGCCTCCGGTCTGCCAATAAGCGAGCCCTATTGGGCCAAAGCCAAAATCCGCGGCACCGTCATGGATGTGCTTGTCCAGGCCTACGAGCGCAGGGCCCTCACCTATGTGCCCACCAACCAGACCGGCTGGCAGGTAGAGATGGCCAACATAGGCCAACATTACTTCGACTGGCGCTACCTCAACGACGGCCTCTGCCCCGGCCAGGTCGCCGGCACGCCCACCCCGCCGCTCCCTGCCCCAACCGGCACAGTAGTATCCGGGGCCACGGCCACCGCCACCAGCATACCCGCGCCCACTGGCACACCCTGCCCCAACTGCCCCACCCCCACCCGCACACCCACCCAAAACATACCCCCGGCCACCGTAATCCCACCCAACACCGGCACCCCCACCCGCACCGCCACGGTCACCCGCCTACCCTAAGGGGTGCAGGGGTCTCCCTGCCGGGGGCTTGGAGGTGTGTCCCCGCTCCCTATCCTTCCAGAAATCGCAAAACCGGCAAACAGCCGCCCGCGGGCGGCTGTTTGCCGTATTTGCGAAAAACTCTCCCCCT